>NZ_JBFTKG010000004.1:0-158087 GCF_056395825.1 Arthrobacter sp. 05T47
TAGTCGTTGAGCGCCACGGACTGATGTTCAGCGGCCGTGGCGACGGCATCCATTAGTGCATTCCGGTCGGAAGCGGACCGGCAACGGATCTGTGCGCAGACCCTTTCGGCTTCGGCGAGGAGGTTCCAGCGGTTCCAGGTTGAGCGTTTGCCGGCGACCCTTTCACGGGTATGGGAGGCGACACTGTCGATCCAGTCGGAGGTGAAGTCCGTGAACGCGAAGGGGGAGTCCGAGGAGCGGTTGATGGCGGCGGCGAGGACGTCCGCTGGTTGGAATCCTTTTGCGGCCGCCCGTTCGCGCCATCGGCTAGAGAGTTCATGCAGCGGTCTGGGTAGCTCTGCCTTCGGGACGCGGGTGGCCAAGGTGGCCTGCTGGCGAAGCTTGATGATCGTTGCTGCGGTGGGAGGATGACCGTGTTCCGTGACCCATTCCGTCACGAGGCGGTCTGTTTCCAGATTGATGAGTCGAGACCGGTTTGAAAATTCGCGGATGAGTGCTTCGTCTATGCCGGTGAGCTGTTGGCTGGGATTCTGGGTGCTGGTGACGGGGTTACGGATTTCCGTGTCACTTCCGAGGTTCCGGTGGAGGGCGTCAAACAGGAGTCCGTTGTAGTGTTCGCTGGSGGCGACGGCGGCCTTGTACAGGGTGCGGGAGTCGGGTGTGACCCACGCTCCGTCGGTGATCCGCTGGATGCGGTTGGCGATCACCAGATGCGTGTGGAGTTGAGGGTCTCCCGCGCGGGATTCCCAGTGGTCGAAGGCAGCGGCAATGGTGCCCATTGTGCCGAGGTGGGCGACGCCGTTCCGTCCGGCGCGGGTGTGGATGACGGCATCTTCAAGCCAGGCAAGGGTTTCCTCGACCGCTTCACGGTGGGTTTGCAGGATTTGGTCCTGGGTGCCGCGAGGGCTGAGTGCCCACAGTACGGACACAGACTTCGGCACACTGAAGGTGAGGTCAAAGCCGACGACGGCGTGCCTCACGGTCGGTGGGCCGGTCTTGTTGTCTACGACAGTGGGTTCGCTGTGGGGGCGGCCCAGCGGCCCGCCTGTGTCGGGGTGGACTGCTAAGTCGAAGACTGCTTTCGCGTCCGTTTCGGAGATGGGCTCAGCGGCCGTTCTGTTGATTCCTTGCAGTCCGCTGCCAATCCATCGGCCTTCCGGAGTGCCGGCCTTCATGTAGTAGGTGGTGGCGTCCCGGGTAGAAGTGGATTGGTCGTCCATCATCGTCGTCTTGAACAGGTAGCGCAGGCCTGCTTGTGCAGAAAGCCGGGCGATGGACATTGTCATAGCCGCGGGGCTCCAGCTTGACGCTTCGATGGATGCCATCCACGACGACGGAAAATCTCCAGCGTTGCTTGATCGAGCGCGACGCCTTTTGTCTGAGCAAGAGAGACCAGCCAGGCGGAGATGTGTGCCAGATCCTGGACATTGGTTCTTTGCGCGCGTTTGAGGCGGGAGACCTCTGACTGGAGRAGGTTGTTGYTSACTCTTTGTTCKGAGTTCTCCGCTTCGAGCCGATCGATCTCGAAGGCTTGGGACCTGAGCTTGGACTGGAGTACTTCCCGGTGCCGCTGACATGATCTTGTTTTGGACTCTAGTTGTCGCTTGCTGGCTTCCAGCTGGGCCTTCAGGTCAGTGGACAGCGAGTCTGCTTTGCGTAGCTGAGCCGGGCGGTTACGAGACCGACGTCGACGGTCCCGCTGCCTGTTAGCACAGCGCGTTGAGCAGAAGCGCTGTGTCCTTCGTGTGGGCTTGAAGCCTTCAGTGCACTCTTCGCATTTCTTGACGGTCACGTGTATTCATYTGCGCGACGTCATCTTCCGACATGACTAGACGTGGGTTGTGCTCACGCTGACGGCCTTGGATGCCAGAGGTGTGAGCAGTTGATTAGTGATGGACAGGATAGGGAGCAACGAGACTTAATGCCACTGCTCTCTTCTTTGGAGCGTGCGGACGGTTCAAGTCTCCTAGGGGGAGGCGGAGTGCTGATTAGTGCAACAGCTTGTTGCACGATTGCTGGTGCTATGAGGGCCGGCACAGCTGTTGCAGGGCGAGCTTCCATCCCGTAAGGGAGTCTCAAACTGTCCAGATGGCGTCTGGACAGTTTGAGGTTCTTCCTGTTTCGGTGCTCGGCGGAGTCCGCGTGCGACGTAGACCGTGACCTGCGTTTGGTGGGCGGTTTTAGAGAATCTGTTTAGAGAGCAGCGGGCATTCAGGGCGGATATTTGTCCACCAGGCTTTATGGACGGCGCGCGACCAAGGTGTCGTGTCCTCTCGTTCACCTTCKCACGATCTAATCGCGGAACTCCCGAGTTGTGCCGCATGGCACTTCATGGTCGACTCGAACGGTGTACTTGCCGTAATCGCGTTGTATGACCAGGATTCCCTGCCTGCTGGCTGTGACAGGTTTGGATGGCCCCGGTAGGACGGTTATTTCTGGCCCCACTTCGTGACTCGCCGGGCACCTGTGACGGTTATTTGTGGCCCCACCTTCAACGTTGGATCCATCAGTGGATGGATGCGGCGGAAGGCTGGTCTGGATGGAGTCGAGAGTGGAGTTGTTCGCGCGGATTCGGAGGGACGCCCGGGTTGAGGGCTTATCGGTTCGTGCGTTGGCGGTCCGGTACGGGGTTCACAGGCGAAAGGATTCTGGCCCGGCTCATCGAAGAGCACGGTGCGCAAGAGCTGTCGTATTCCACGGTGCGTGATTACGTCAGGGTCCGCCGGGCCCAAATTGATGTGGAGGCCGGACGCCGCGTTGAGGTGTTCATTCCCCAGGAACACGCACCGGGTGCTGAGGCTGAGGTGGACTTCGGCGAGGTCTATGTCGTGCTGAACGGCGTGAAGACGAAGTGCCACATGTTCATTTTCCGGTTATCGCATTCGGGCAGGGCCATCCATCGGATCTACCCGACCCAGGCCCAGGAAGCCTTTCTTGAAGGGCACGTCGAGGCTTTCAAGGTTCTGGGCGGCGTCCCGACTAAACACATCCGCTATGACAACCTCACCAGTGCTGTCACCGCGGTGGTGTTCGGGCAGGGCCGGCAGCGCCGGGAGAACGACAGATGGGTGTTGTTCCGTTCGTTCTACGGCTTCGATCCCTTCTATTGCCAGTCCGGCATCGCAGGGGCCCACGAAAAGGGCGGGGTTGAGGGTGAGGTGGGCTGGTTCCGCCGCAACCGGCTTTCACCGATGCCTGTTGCTGACTCCCTGGACGAGCTCAACGACCGGATACGGGCTTGGGAAGCTCAGGACGAGAACCGGCGGATCAATGACAGGATCCGCACGATAGGCCAGGACTTCGAGATTGAACGGCCGTTTCTGGCCCCGTTGCCGGCGGAGGAATTTGATCCGGGTCTGGCGCTGAACCCGAGGGTCGACAGGTCCTCGATGGTCACGGTCAGGATGGTGAAGTATTCCGTCCCAGCCCGGTTCATCGGGCGGAGGGTCAGGGTCTCATTGCGGGCGTCCGAGGTTGTGGTGTTCGATGGCCGCACCGTGGTCGCCAGGCATCAGCGGCTCGCCGCCCGGTCCGGTCAGTCGGTCCAGCTGGATCACTATCTCGAGGTCCTCAAAACCAAGCCCGGCGCCCTTCCAGGCTCTACTGCTTTGGCAAGGGCGCGGGAGTCCGGGGCGTTTACCAGCGCGCACGAGGCTTTCTGGGCCGCCTCCCGCCGGGTCAACGGCGACGCCGACGGGACTCGTGAACTCATCGACGTCCTGCTCCTTCACCGGTCGATGGATGCCGGAGACATTCATGCAGGGATCAGTGCGGCGCTGGTAGTGGGTGCGGTCAGCGCCGACGTCGTTGCGGTCGAAGCACGCAGATACGCTACGGCATCTTGCCGGGGTGGGGCCAGGTCCGGCCGTCATCCCGGTGCTCATGCTGAAGAGAAAGTGCAACGGGTTGTCAGTCTCACCCAACGCCGGCTCATGGACCCCGCCGCGGTCATTGCCGGGCTGCCGCCTGAGAGCCGGCCACTGCCCTCAGTCCGCGCCTATGACGAGCTGCTGGCCAAACGTTCCGAACACCCTGCAGGAACCGCGTCGAAGGAGAACATCTCATGAGCCCCACCGCACCGGCGACCACCATCACCCCGACCTTGCGCCGGCGGCGAGGCCTGACTGAGCAGGCAGCGGTCGCCGCCGTGGACCAGGCGTGCCGTCGGCTGCGCCTGCCCACGATCCGGGCGGTGCTCGACGAAGCCCTCGCCGTCGCGGGGAAGGAACAACTCTCCTACCAAGGATTCCTGGCCGAATTGCTGCTGGCCGAGTGCGACGACAGGGACCGGCGCTCCTCGATCCGGCGCGTGAAAGCCGCGAACTTTCCCCGGGACAAGTGGCTCGGGGACTTTGACTTCGATGCAAACCCGAACATCAACCCCGCCACCATCCACACCCTGGCCACCGGGGAATGGATCCGCAAAGGACAACCCCTCTGCCTGATTGGGGACTCCGGGACCGGCAAATCCCACCTGCTCATCGGACTCGGCACCGCCGCCGCAGAGAAGGGCTACCGAGTCAAATACACCCTCGCCACCCGTCTCGTGAACGAACTTGCCGAAGCCGCCGATGAGAAGGTCCTGGCCAAGACCATTGCCCGGTACGGCCGGGTGGACCTGCTCTGCATCGACGAGCTGGGTTACATGGAACTGGACCGGCGGGGCGCCGAACTACTGTTCCAGGTCCTCACCGAACGCGAGGAAAAGAATTCCATTGCGATCGCGTCGAACGAGTCATTCTCCGGCTGGACCAAAACCTTCACCGACCCGCGCCTCTGCGCCGCCATCGTGGACCGCCTTACCTTCAACGGCACCATCATCGAAACCGGAACCGACTCCTACCGCCTCGCCCACACCCTCAACCAACAAACATCGAGCTGACCCTTGTAAGGCACACCTACGTTTGCGTCAGAGTTGAAATATCACTTCGGCGTTCTCGGATTTGAGGGTCAGCGGAGTGCCTAGATCGAACTGGCCATCTGACGGGAAGGCCAGGTCGAGGATTCCTCCGAAGGGGCTGTCTGAAAGCGAGTTGCTATGCGCCAACATCAGCGTCGTGCCGTGTCCATCGGTGAGCGTAAATCCCTCATGCGCCGCTGCAAGAGTTGTCCCGGCCCGATGATGTCTGGATGGAATTCGGGCCTCTGATCTGAGGCGAATGAGGAGATGGGTCTCCGTGGTCTCCAAAGTCTGGACCGTGAGATCCATGCCACTCTGACGGACGACGGTCAAATTGCAGGTGAACATGCCTGCATCCTAAATGTCGACATAGGGGATGTCCCAGTATTTAACCCCCAGACGCTCAAGTCGTGAGGGCCGCGCCCGCCTCTGCGCACGCTTAACCCACAATCAGCGAGCTAAGCCGATGAAGCGGGGCCAGAAATAACCGTCCCACCGGGGCCAAAGATAGTTGACATACTCAAATGACCTGCTGGCCTTTGCGGGACTCTACGAGTTCTGGCCCGACCCGTCCCTGCCGGAGGATGACCCGCACCGGTGGTTGCTCAGCTGCACCGTGCTGACCACCACGGCCCACGATTCCCTCGGCCACGTCCACGACCGGGCCCCGGTCATCGTCCCGCCGGAGATGTACGGGGCCTGGCTCAACCCGGGCACCACCGGAAAGAACGACGTGCAGGAGCTGCTGGACGCCATGCCCGAACCGGTCCTGACGCCGCGGGTTGTCACGGACCGGGTGAACAGCGTCCGCAACAACGGACCCCAACTCCTCGACCCGCCCACCTGACCCCGCCCGGCCTCCCCTTCGGGGGCAGCAGGGAAGATGTTGAGGCAAGACAACGCGGATTGGCCGCCACCCAAAGGTGACGGCCAATCAGTGGCGCGGTGCATCCGCTTGCGGGTGTTCTTTGTGGTCCTTGGCTGAAGAAAGCCGGCCCTGACCTGGGGTGTGCCGGGCGCACCGTCTTGGACCATGGGGAAGGAACCCGCCGCTCCTTAGGACTGTGTGGTCGCGGTGTCCAGGATGTCACCGTGCGGGGGAGTGGACGCCTGGCCTGCGGTCTGTGACGCGGAGGTTTTTCGCCGGCGTGAGACGGCCCCTGGTTCGAGTCCAAGCTTCTTCAGCTCCTCGGTGCTCCACCCGTCCTTGGTGGCCCGGACGTATGAGCGCTTGTCGTCGCGTTCGGCCTCCGCGAGTTGTTCCTTGAGGTCAGCGACCCGCTGCCGGGCCTTGACCAACTGCGTGACGGATTCGATGCGCGAGTCGAGCAGCGCGCGGGCCTGGTTACGTGTCTTTTCAATGTCGAGGTTCGCCATGCATCCACCCTAACCACCAGATCCCCGAGTCCACGGGACGAACCGCCGCGCAGACAGCGATCCGAAAAAACACCGGAGCAAGCTGGGAACTTAGCCGGGCTAAGTTCGTGTCGCTGCCGGGAACTGAGTTCCGGTCGCGGCAGACTGAAGTCTGATCCCGGGTACTCCGGGTCGCTGCGCTGGCAAACACGAAAGGCGGGAGACGTGAGTGAAGGTAACGGCTTCGCCGGTTGGAAGTCCCGCCGCCGCCGGGCGAACGTTGACGGCGGCAGGATGCACCGCCACGAGGTCAAGGTCAGTCCCGAAGAGGAAGCCCAACTGCTCGCTCTGGCGGAGAAGCACCGCGTCACGATTCCGCGACTGCTGATCGAAGCGGTGCTCAATGAGGAGAGTGAGAGTCCGTCGGAGCGGCGCGATCAGTTCATGCAGCTGTCCAACCTGCAGCGCCTCATCGGGAGCGTGGCGAACAACATCAACCAGATCGCCCGGCACGCCAACTCCACCGGCGACGTGCCGCCCGAAGCGGCAGCAACGATCGCCCATGCCAAGAGCGTCATCATTCGCATCGACAGGCAGCTCGCCGAGATGGCCGGCCGGTGATCGTGCCGTGATTCCGAACATCACCCAGGGCGACCGGATGGCGGGCCTGCTGATCTACCTCGCAGGCCCGGGACGTGCCAACGAACACGAGGAACCGCACCTTGTCGCCGGCGACTCAGCGCTGATGGCATGGCACGACGATAACGAACTGAACCGGGACGCGGCCCTGGACATCGCCAACGCCCTGGACCGAGCCCACCAGTTCTACAAGACCGAAGTTGATGGCGGGCATGTCTTCCACTGCTCACTGAGCCTGGCCGCCGAAGAAGGACAGCTCACCGACGCCCAGTGGGGCGCGATCGCGAATGACTTCATGACGGACATGGACTTCACCGAAGACGGCGGTAAGGCCCCGGCCCGGTGGGTTGCCGTCCGCCACGGACTCAGCAAAAACGGCAACGACCACATCCACATCGTGGCCAGCATGGTCCGCGACGACGGCACCAAATGGAACAGCTGGAAGAGCAAATACAAGTCCCAACAGGCCGCGAGGGCGCTGGAGAAAAAGTACGGCCTCAACCAGCTGGACGCGGTCCGTGCCGAACGGGGATTCACGCCCGCGGAACAGGCCAAGGCCGCCCGCCAGGGCCTGCCCGAGGTCGAGCGCCACAGCCTCGCCCGGAAGGTCCGCACCTGCGCAACAGCATCAATGGATGAAGCTGAGTTCGTCCGCCGTGCACGCCAGGAGGGTGTTCTCGTGCGGCCCCGGTACGCCGCCGGCCGTACCGATGTCGTGACCGGGTACTCCGTGGCCGAACGTCCCCGCAAGGGTGAGCGTGCCGTGTGGTTCGGCGGCAACTCTCTGGGACGTGATTTGGCTCTGCCCAAGCTCCGGGCTGGGTGGGAAAGCAGCCCGGAGTCAGCGACTGCCGCTGTTGCGGAATGGAACGCTGCGGCACGCAACTGCCGGCCGGTAAGCCGTGGCCGGGAGACCCTGCAGCCGTCGGCCGAACTGTGGAGCAAGTACGCCCACGACGTCAGCGCCCTGCGCGAGAAACTGGCCACCACTCCGTACAGTGACCACGCGGCCTGGGCACAGGCAGCTCGGGAAACTTCGGCCGCGTTTGGCGCATGGTCCAAACGCATCGAACCGACACCAGGACCGCTGGCGGACGCCGCACGGGAGCTGTCCAAATCAGCCCAGCTCCGGCGCTACCCGCCCCGGCCGGCGGATGCTCTGCCGTCGGCACGCGGTGCCACAACGATCCTCTTGGCCGCCACGTCCAGAAGCGACCGCGCCGCCTACGCCCTCTTGTTCCGGCAACTCGCCCAGACCGCCCGCGCCATCCACGACATGCACAAAGCCACCGACGACCTCCGGCGCGTCAGCGGCCTCTCAGCTGCCGTCACTGCAGCCGGCAAAGCCGTCGAAGCCAGCGCCACCGCCCACACCATCACGGCTCACCCCATGACGATGGAAGCGCTGCGCGAACAGCACCCGGGAGCCAGCGAAGAAGCCCTCCGTGCACGGCTCATCGCCGAACGCTCACGTGGCGGCTCACCCGTCCCGACCACACTCACCAGACCGGATCGAACACTGCAGCAGGCCGGGCCAACCCGGCCCGAGGAACCGGTCCGGGACCAGCATCGGAATCCAGGCATCGAGCGATAGGGGAAGAGCATGAGCGAAGCAGACGGAATAGACGACGCGGTGGACGGTGCGATGCGTACCGGGCTGATGGTTGCCAGCCGCATCGGCGAGCAGCTTGCCAGAATGCGCGAACAGGAACAGCGCACCATCGCCGCAGCAGAGGAACAACGGGCGCGGGAGTTGCAGGACCGCTTTGACGGCCAGCGGGCTGCCGCCCGGGCCCAGCTGGCGCCGGTCTCCCGCGTGGACTGGTGGGACAAAGCCACCCCAGAGATGATCGAAGGGGTTCACGAGACCGCCACGGCTTGGAAGGCCTACGACCCCGAAGCCGCCCAGGCAGCCGAGAAAATCAGCGACCAAGTCCAGAGCCGTTACGGCATCGATGTGAACAACACCGGTGCGGACGAGGTATCCGTGTCCGAGGCCCTGGTCCGGGCACAGCAGGCCCGCTTCGAAGCCGAAAGTGAACGGACCAAAGAATCGGCCGCGCGCAGCGATGAGGTGGTGGCCGGCGCAGCAGTTGCCGGTGCCAACCGACAGGA
Organism: Arthrobacter sp. 05T47; assembly: GCF_056395825.1. Lineage (NCBI taxonomy): Bacteria > Bacillati > Actinomycetota > Actinomycetes > Micrococcales > Micrococcaceae > Arthrobacter > Arthrobacter sp. 05T47. The sequence continues at coordinate 9,011 of NZ_JBFTKG010000004.1, forward strand.
CCGGGCAGACAGAAGCGAACCGGCGTGGGATACCGCCGACCGACGCCAGCAGCTGGCCGAAAGCCTGGAAGGCAAGGGCGACCGCGAAGCCGTAATCTCCCGGCTCCTGGCAGACAAGCACCAGGGTACCCACCCCTCGGCCGCCGTCGCGCAGAAACCGTCATTGGCCAAGACATCAAAGATGGCCAAGCAAGGCGGCAAAGGCCGGACGTTGGAACGTGGCGGACTCGAACGCTAGCCAGACATGAGGGAAGGAGACCTGCTATGGCAGGTCCCCTCCGCACACCTGTCTGTCACCGCGGCATTCAGCTGAATCTCGGAACGGTGACGAGAGCGGCCGCAGCCGCTGGCCCTTGGGGGCGATGAGTTATCGGGCTGCAGCAGGAGAGACGTCGAAGGGAGGCTGTTCCAGAAGCGACGCGGGAATGTCCTCCATGTGGCGTCCGTACGCGCTCAGATCAAGTGCGAGCACGGTACCCAGCGTCGATAGCCTCTTGAAAAGTTGCATTGCAAACCAAATGAGCTGCTGATCTGGTCCGGCGTAGACCAGTTCGTCACCGACGCGTTCGACGGCGCCGTATTGCACCGCGATCGCGAAGTCCAGGCGATCCTGTTTGTCACCTTGAAGGAGGGCGGTACGAGCAGCTTCTCCCTGGATGTCGGCCCATGCAGACCCCGTGGCAAGGATTCCTCCGAGGATGGGTTTGGTGGCGGGATCCTGAGGCGCATACGTTCCCCCGGCGTGGCGGATGCCTACGGAAGTACGGTGAAGCGCGCGAACGCTTGCCACCTTGTCACGGGCATACTCAACGTAACCCTTGTTCAACTCCGGCTTGGCCTCGAACACGGCATAGATGCTCTCCACCGGTACAAAGTGGAGGCCGCTTTGTTCGAAGAACAGGGGCGAATACTGCTGGTCGTAGATGGCCACATCAATTTGTTGACTCTGGTTACCCCTGGAGTCGATTGCGAAAACTTTGCCCACTCCATAGCGGCGGGGCAGGAACTCGCTGAGCATGTCTATCCAGCGGTCCTCGGTGGCGTCACCCTTGGCTGTCGGGTGATTGGTGAAGTTCGGCATCAAACCAAGCCCGGTCAACATGTGATTCTGCTTGGCGGTAAATGCTTGTCCTAAATCAAACGGCATGACCATGCTGGCTGACCCCATTCTCTGGTTCTATCGGATAGATGGCTATGTCTTTGTCATCGTGGGTTAGTAGCCAGAATTGCAGCGATACTTCCTCTTCAGGAGTAACCGGCGACACGATGATGGAGACAAACGTGTTGAAGTTCAGGTCGCTGTCGAGAAGGTGGGCAGCGTAGGTGTGGATGTCGCGCTGACTCGGCACTGGAGGACCGTGAGGGTGTGTGTGCCATTCCCCTATCCATTGCGCGCCGGTCACGCGAAATATTTCTGCGGCGAATTCCTGCGTGTGTGTCAGGTCCCGCAGAAAGTAGTTTGCCTTCCGTAGTGCGTCCGGCCCCGGGCCGGAGGCAGCAGTAATCAGAAGATGACGGCCATCGTCAAAGCCGAAGAGGGCGCCGCCCGTTTCGAGTTGGCTTCCTCCATCTGCCACGGCACGCAATATGGATTGCGCAGCATGCTCTCTCATGTGGACGCGTCGTCGACCTATGCTGGGCGGCATGCCAGGCAATCTGGATAGGACGCAGCGGACGGATACCAACCAATAGACATCGCGCGGGCAGAGTCGAAAGGTTTTGCCAGGCCAGCCTCGGGGCGCAGGGCGACAACTGCGTTATCGTCCTCGAGTACTTGATCCAAGTGCCCCAAATCGTTCAGTATCGTGGCTACCGCCGTTTTTGCAGCGAGGGATCCCATCAGGTGAAGGTCTGCCCCTACAGCGGTCATGGGGTTATGGCGCGTTCCTTCGCCGTAGCCGCGGTCCAGGGTAGGTTCGAGGTCCATCTGCCCGGAAGCGTGCAGGGCGCGTCGTTGGCACTCCAGGCAGCCGATTTCGGGGAATGGCCGAAGTCGCAGTATCTCGCCGTATCGGCCATCTGCTAACACGCAGGCGAGTACTAGTGGTCGCCCTGCTCGCTTGCACAGGTAACTGATTACCCGTCTGGCTTCGACCCCGTCGACAGTGCATACAACCACATTCGCCATTTCGATCAAGGGTCGAAGAAGATCAGCATCCGCAATCGCATCTATCCGGAAACCGGAGACATCTGTTTCGGTCCATTTGGGTCCAATATGCTTTGCGAGGGCATCGACCTTGTACCTGCCCACGGCGCTCGACGAGCAGATGTGCCGCGGGATGTTGTGGTACAGAAGCCGGTCAGGATCGACAATATCCAGATTTCCTACGCCGTAGCCAGACAAGGCGACGGCGGCGGCACCTCCTATGCTTCCTGCGCCTATGAGAAGCACGCGTTGGCCCTTGAGTTCCCTAATTGGCCAGTGGGCGGCAAGCGTTGAGAGTTGACCCCGGTCCGTCTCAACATCGCAATTCTCGGGCTGCGCCCCGTCCCGGCTCACCGTCCAGGCCGTGAACTGGGGGAGGACCCGGCCGGGGGCTATCTCGGGGGGTGCCTCAGTAAATGTAATGGCGATGTATTGCCCGGCGCCCGGGTCACGGGCCTCCGGCACGTACTTCTTGAAAGCCTTGAACGTAAGCGCCTGTTGCTGGCGGATCAACAGATAGGCCTGGACGGCGAGCTCTGCTGTGGTTCGATACCAGACACCTAACGGGTGGGTATCCGCGCTGGTCAAGAAATGGGTCTTATTTTCGTCCATCCGCTGAGGCAGAGAATTTCCCTCGGAAACCGCCATAACGATGGCGGCTCGGTCTGGTTCGGACACTCGACAAGTGATGTGGCCCCAGGGCCCCGACTTCGATATGAGTTCTGCTGCTGCCTTCGGGATGAGCAGCAACCGAGATTCGTCACCCCTCATCTGGCAGCTCCTCTATGTGCTCCACCAGGAGCGAGTCGAGCACATCATCTACAACAATTCCGTTCTGTGTCATCTTCTCGATTGCTCCGACTTCGAAAAGCGCATACTCGATGCGCCATGCCGCAGCCTTAAGGACGAGGTCGGAGGTCAGCGATGAACTGGTCCACTGCTCTGCATCCCGGAGCAGGCAGAGCGATCCGTCGCTGAGCACGTGATAGTCAGTAAAGCTGCGCAACTCTACACGGGGTTTCGGTGCCAGCGGGAAAACCGAGGGGGGAGCTGCGGGAAAGGCATGACCATATTGCACTCGGATTTCGAAAGGTGAGTCTCCGAGGAGCCGGTCTAGATTATGTGGAGCTGCCCGTGAGAAGGGCCAGGAGGGAACGGGCCCGATGCAGTAGCCCGCCCCTTCACCCACCCATCTGAGATCCGGAAAAAACTCATTGACAGCTTTCAGTTCCCGGACCAGCAAATCGGGCTCAGCCTCCCACCAGGTAAGGCTCGTGAGCTGGTGCGTCCTCATCCTTGAGGCGAGTCCTTAACCTGGCGCGGACCGGCGGCAGCACCTCCGGCTGCTGCCACAACCGGGAACGCAGGGCCCAGGACACTACGCCACATCCGCGTCGCTTCAGCTTGATTCCCGTCAGCTGCCGCCCGGAGCGCAGACGCTGCAGACAAGGCCGCGTCTTCCATCGCCCGGCGAAGGGCAGCAGAATCAAGGGACGGCTGAATCGCCCCGGAGAGCCCCGCCGGGTCTACAACGGAAAGGGAATGACGCGATGCCGCGGCAAAGAAGCCGCTCAAGGCTGTCGCCCGATTCGCCGAGACTGGAAGGCACTCTAGAGCCAAGACCTCCATGACCAGCGACTTCACCTTGAAGGGTTGCTGGCGAGCCCAGTACTTAAGCACTCGGACCATGGGACGAAAGCGGTTCCACGCTTCTTGGCGCTCGGCCACCCTATTGATGAGATACTCCGGATCGGCCAGGGTCCAGCGGGCCTCGCTCTTGAAGGGGATTAAGATGCCATCCTTCCCACGGAGGGCAGGCATGACATCAACCGTAAACGCATCGGGATCGTCGGGATCGTCAATAAAGCATTTGGCTGCACGGTTCCGGTTGGCGGTGTTGACCTGCCTGACAAGACGCTCGTAAGTGCCGGCTGTCACGCCCAGAAGCTCCGTGACAAGCTCGCGGCACCGCTCGATTGCCTCGCTGCTCGACGGCCCATCCTCGCCCCATTCAGGGTGAAACGTGGGGTCGAATTCCACCACCAGGTCTACGTCGTGTACGGGTTGAAGCTGCGTACTCCTTCGAAGGGACCCAGACCCCCAAACAGAACAAACGTCCGGAGCAGCGTTCAGCGCGCTTTTGAAAGCGTCCCTGCGCTCACGCGCCACCTTAACAACTGCAACATCTGCATCTACGACGGTTTGAAGCTCGTCAAACGAAGCACTAACACCCATTGCACGCCACCTTTTCTAGCCCCCCATTGTGGCTGTTCTGATCATACTTTCGACCTCCGACATTTCAGCTGTCGCGGAGCGGCTCGATGGTCAGGCTTGGTGGCGTTACAGTTCCCACCGATGCAAAGGATTTTCGAGCAAGGCTCAATCCGTGGCGAACCCTTTCGCTGACCTGCAACAGCGTCGGCGCCGTGCGAGTGCTGCCAAGGCACATTCCACGTGACGCTGGCCGACACAGGCCGGTGGACAAGTGCGGAATTGCCTCAAGGTGGTCATCCGGGGGAAGCGGTGCGATTCGTACTTCTAGCTTCAGGAAGGACATAGGTGGTAGCTTAAATTCGAAAGATTATTTGTCTTTACATACTGACAACCTTACATAAGGTCCATTATCGGCATTAAAAATTGGGCGGGGGAGTGCCCGCATTAGGGGCGTCTGCGGTCAGTGCACGAAGGCCGGAGCGCAGGAATCGTTGAAGGGCTCAAACCAGTCCTTGAGATCCATCGGCGCGAGGCCGAGCTGCAGGTTGAGTTCGACGTCACCTTCGAATCCGTCCATCGCGTTCTGGTAGAGCATTTCGCTGTCCGTGTCTTCGAGCATGCGTTCTTCAAGCCTGCCGCGCCAGTCGTCCGCAAGGTCAAGACCGTACAGGTCCTGAATGACTTCCACCTGGTCCAGCAGGCACCGAACCGCCAACTCCTGGGCCACGCACGACGGATGGGTCCAGCCGCGGATCAGAGCACCGGCCATGTCTGTGGCAATGACCAGAAACTGCTGGGCAAACCGCACATCGTTTTTCTCGGCGTGCTTGGGTGGTAGCCCTGACAGCACGAAGCTGCCCGCGACGTCCTGCCGGCTGACTTCAGTGAGGCTTCGCAGCTCGGCGACGTCCTCGAAGAGCTGGTCGATCAGGATAGCCGATGCCTCCCAGGGCGCACCAGCCAGGAGCTTTGCCTGGAACAGGCTTCTGTCCCGCCGCTCCGGGGTGACCGATTCCATCCAGTCCAGGTCCCCGGCCTCCAGATCGTTCCGTTCATCAGCACTGAGATCTTCAGGACGCGGCTCGTACCCCAACTGCTCAAGGCTGATGCCGGTCAGCTCCTCACCGACGTGCATCAGGTGCTCGACATAGGTCTCGTGCTCCGGGGTCATACGCCTGATGCTACAGCTCGATGCCGACCACCCCTGCAGACCCGGAACAGCGTCCGGCCGGCCGGCCGGGCCAGCAACTTGTTGGAGCCCACCGAATGGCCGTGTGCAGGTTAACGAAGGTGGGACATCGGCGTGGAATCGCCCGGGGAGGGTCTTATTGAAAGCGCCAATTGGTGGCGTCTGCGCTATGCAGAGACATGAGCTCTCGCTGCAATGGCGCGGCTCAGTCGGTGAATCGGAATGCTTCGAAAGTGCCCCTGAAATCAGCAGGTTCGGGACGGTGACCTTCTCGCGCTCAGCATTGGCGACGAGCCCGGCTTCTTCTTCCACCTTGACCCATACGTTTCGCGCTTCTTGGTGCCGGCGGGCCCTTCAGCCACCAGCACGACGCCTCGGAGACGTGGAACCCGACGCACACCCAGCGACAACCGGGCCCGCCAGCGCGCCCAAAACCACAAAATCAACCCGCACCAGAATCAAACCGGGGCCCGGCATCCAACCCGACCCTCATGCTGGCTCCAGCTTCGATGCTGCTGTCTTGGCCAATTGTCGCGGGTGAGAGGCCGGCGGCCACGTTGAAGAAAAGGGCATAAGGGACGAAACAGGATGAGGGCGAGGGGTCAAGACGGACGACGGAGGCTGTTGAGGAGGAGCTCGGTAGCGGCGTGCAGCGCGGCGGGCGGTACACCGTCGAGCAGTTGCGTTGCGACACCCAGCACAAAGGAGTGCACCAGGATCGCCGATGCCGCAGGATCTAGGTCGGCACGGATTGCGCCGGCATCGGCACCTCGACGGATGCACGCCTCGATGCCCGTACGATCCTCTGCCCGACGTGCGGCGACGACGCTCCGCGCTGCGACGTCATCGTCTCCGCCCGCACCAACAGTCGCCGACAGTGTGACGAGACACCCGCCCGGATGCGCCGGGTCGGACTGCATCTCGATCGTCCCGTGAAGCATCAGGCCGAGCGCGTCGAGCGGGTCGAGCGTCAGGTCGCCGACGAGTTCGCTCACCTGTCCCGGCCCGGCGATGTAGTGCTCGATCGCACGCTCGAACAGGCCCTCCTTCGACCCGAAGGCGCCATAGAGGCTCGCCGATGAGAGCCCGGTTGCCGCACGCAGTTGCGTGATCGTCGACGCCTCGTACCCGTGCTGCCAGAACACCCGCATTGCGGCATCGAGTACCTCGTGCTCGACGAAGGTCCTCGGTCGTCCCTGCTGTGCCATCTCAGCCCTTTCGGATCGCTCGTTCCAGTTTGACACACAGACATGCGCTCGTCACTATAGGAACGTTCGTTCCATAAATAGAGAAGAGTCATCTGTGTCTGTCTCAACATCCGAATCGACCGCCTCGAAACGGCCGGAGCGCGAACGTAGCCTGCCCGTCCTCGCACTCGTCCTGATGGCCTTCAGCGGGTTCATCATCATCATGACCGAGACGCTTCCGGCCGGTCTGCTCCCCCAACTCGCCGTCGAATTTCAGGTCAGCAACGGCACTTCCGGCCAGCTCATTACCGCTTATGCACTCGGCACAGTCCTCGCCGCGATCCCCGCGATCGCGATGACGCGAAGTGCGTCCCGCAAGCCGCTGCTCATCATCGGGCTGCTCGGCTTCTTCGTCGCGAACACGCTCATGGCGATCGCGCCGACACTCGTGATCGCGCTCGTCGTGCGCTTCATCGCCGGGGCGTTCTCCGGCCTGATCTGGGGCATGCTCGCGGGCTATGCGCGTCGCATCGCCGCCCCGGAACACGCAGGCCGCGCCCTCGCGATCGCGATGGCCGGCACACCGGTCGCGCTCTCTATCGGGACGCCGCTCGGCGCTTGGCTCGGCTCGACGGTCGGCTGGCGGTGGTCCTTCGCTGGCGTCTCCGCACTCACCGTCGTCGTCGTGCTGTTGGTGCTCGCGTGTGTGCCGAACGCGCCAGGGCAGCGATCAGATACCCGACTTCCCCTCGGCCGGGTGCTCGTGATCCCGGGCGTGGCCGTGATCCTCGGTGTGGTGTTTGCTTGGATGCTTGCCCACAATCTGCTCTACACGTACATCGCACCGTACCTCGAAGGCGCGGGGGTCGATCTCCGCCCCGACGTCACCCTATTCGTCTTCGGCGTCGCCGCACTCGTCGGCATCTGGATCACGGGCACCCTGATCGACCGATCGCTTCGGCTCCTTACCCTCGTGAGCACGGCGGCCTTTATCATCGCCGGTGCACTCCTGCTCCTCTTCTCGGCTTCACTGCCGGTGACGATCGTTGCGGTCGCAGTGTGGGGCGTCGCATTCGGCGGCTCCGCGACGCAGCTGCAGACGGCGATCGGCGACGCGGCCGGCGAGAGCGTCGACGTTGCGAACGCGATGCTCACGACCGCGTTCAACCTCGCCATCTTCGGCGGAGGGGCGATCGGCGCGCTCCTGGTCGATGGCAGCGGACCGGCAGCGCTCCCCATCGCGATGATCGCACTTTCCGCGGTCGCCCTCCTGGCAGTCACCTTCGGCCGAAAGCAGGCCTTCCCGCAACACTAGAAAGCCGCCATTAAGCCGGTATACAAGCGGAAACTCGCCTGCCCGCCGAATCGCGCTCGTCAGATTGAGAGCGGTCCCCATAAGGACGGGTCAAATTGTGAAGGCTATGTATCGTATGTTGCACATAGACTGAGTTCATGACGGTAGCGACAGAGCGGCGCGGCGCCTACCGCGACGGAAACAGCACGGCGGACCGCGCATTAACTATTCTGCAGATGTTCAGCGAGCAGCAAGACCGAGTATCCGCTAACGACATAGCCGAACATCTCGGCGTAAGCCGCTCGACCGCATACCGCTACGCGCAATCTCTCGTTCGATCAGAGTTCCTGGTAGAAGAGTCCGGTACCGGTTTTCGGCTTGGCCCGAAAGTTATGGAGCTTGCCCGGGTAGCCCGACGAAGCTACGGGCTATCAGATATGGCCATCCCGATCATGCGCCAGCTTGCCGCTAAACATAAGGAAACGGTTCTGTTGACCCGCCGAGTGGGAACAGGAATTCTGTGCCTTGAGCGAGAAGAATGGCCCGGCCAATACGTCCGTCTTTCCTATGAGCGCGGTACTCGTCTTAGCCTTAACGCTGGCGCATCCGCACTTGTACTCCTCGCTTGGTTGCCTGAAGACTACGTCCGAGAAATCCTGTCCGGGGTCGAGCTCTACGCCTACACGGAAAACACACTCACCAAGCCCGACAGCATCCTCGAACGACTTGCGCAAATCCGCGTAGACGGATATTGCATTGCATACGGCGAAGTCGACCCCGACGTGCTCGGAATCGCAGCGCCCGTCTTCGACAACCAAGGAGATGTTAGCGCGGCCCTTAGTCTGGTCACCCTCAGAACCCGCCTGACACCGGAAGCTATCAAAACCACCACACGCAGCCTAGTAACCAGCGCAGCGGATCTCACCGCTCAGATTCACAACTATTCAGAGTAGAGACCATAGCCGTACCCACATGGGCACCTTTGTCTGACAATTGGCGACAGGGTGCTTCAAGCCATATGGCTCACACTCACAGATAGCATCATTGGGCATCTCAGACCGCCGTGTATCCGCCATCGACCGGGACGGCGGCCGCGGTGATGTAGCTCGCGTCGTCGCTCGCGAGGAATGCCACCACGCGAGCAATCTCAATTGCCTCCGCCTGCCGCTTGACCGGATGAAGGTCGATCAGATTCTGTAGGTAGGCCGCGCCTTCCGGGCTAACCGCACCGGCCGCTTCGGCCATCGGTGTCTTGGTGGACCCAAGCACGATCGAATTCGAGCGAATGCCGCGGGTGGCATACGTGACGCCATCGGTCTTCGCCATCATGATGACCGCAGCCTTCGTGGCGTGGTAGAGCGGGATGTCGGCATTAGCGGCGACTCCATAAGTGGAGGAGATGTTTACGATCGAGCCACCCCGCCCGCCCTCGAGCATGCCGCGGATGACGTGCTTGGTGCAGAAGAAGGTGCCCTTGACGTTGACAGCGAAGACCGCATCGAACTCGCTCTCGGTGGCCTCGTGGGTGGGGCTCGCGGATCCGGCTATGCCGGCGACATTTATCAGTATGTTGATGGGTCCGAGCGTGCGCTCGATCTCGGCCACCGCCGCCTCAACCTCGGGCTCGCGGGTAATGTCCACCGTCAGCGCGAGAGCAGAGGCACCCAGCTGCACCAGCTCTGCGACAATCTCTTCACCAGCAGCCCGATCGATGACCGCCACGGCGGCTCCCTCCCGCGCGAACTCGCGTGCGATCTCGCTGCCGAGGCCGCCGGTTCCTCCGGTGACCAGGGCGACCTTCTTCTCAAGCCTCAGCATCTGTCGTCTCCTTCACGATGGGCCCGCCTTCAAACTCACTGTGCGCCACCTTCGGACGCGACCTCATCATCGTGCGCTGATTGGGGATGGCGGCCATTAACGACAGGCCACCGTCGACCAACAGTTGCGACCCGGTGGTGAAGCGCGCCTTCGGCGACACCAGGTAGGCGATCGCCGCCGCCATCTCGTCGGGATCGCCGGGCCTGCCCGCCGGTACGTCGGGGCGGTGAACCTTGGTCTCGCCGTCGGTGGCGCCACTCATCCGTGTCGCCGTCTCACCGGGGGCGATGGCGTTCACCGTGATGTCATACTCGGCGAGTTCGAGCGCCATCACTTGGGTGAGTGCCCACAGGCCGCCCTTCGCTGCGCAGTACGACGCCCCGTTGCCGAGCGGCACCGTTGCGTGGAGCGACGTCACGTTCACGATCGCTCCGCCTCGCCCCTGTGATCGAAGGATGCGCGCGGCCGACTGCGCCGCCACGAACGCCCCGGTGAGATCGGCCGCGATCACCCGCTGCCAGGAGTCGAGCTCTGTCTCGAGAAACGGGGAGAGCTCCTGCATGCCCGCATTGTTGACGAACGCGTCGAGCCCCCCGAGACTGCCGACCAGGCCTTCGATAGCGACAGTCATCGACGCGGGGTCTGCGAGGTCGGCGTGGGCGGCGAAGGCACGCACGCCGGCCTCCTGGGCCAGGGCGACGGTATGCTCGGCGCCTGAACGGTTGGCGGAGTATGTGACGGCCACGTCATAGCCGGCTTGGGCCAGCGTAACCGCCGTGGCCCTTCCTATGCCCGACCCACCGCCGGTTACCAACGCCGTGCGCAGGCCGGTCATGGGGCCACCTCACCGGCGACGGGCTGTAGCGCCTGTAGAAGGACGGTAGTGTCCCAGTGGAACGGCCTCAGCTCAAGGATCCGGCCGTCGCGCACCCGGAAGTGCTGTAGCAGATCCCACTCGGCCTCCTTGCCGCTTACTCGCGCCGTGGCGCTGACGTGGGAGCGCACGAAGATCGAGTCCTCACCCGAAGGAAAGAACTGCGGGTCGATCACCTCGAGCCGCGACCAGGCCTGGCCGAAAGCGACCATCCAAGCCTCAAATCCCGCAGGCCCGCGCCATTCACCGCCGTAGGGCAGTGACGCGGGCTGATGGAGCACGCAGTCGGGGTCGAGCGTCTCGGCAATTACTGCGAAGTCTCCTCCACCGGGTGCTAGATAGGCTGTCTCGGCCTCGTAAAAGCGAAGCAGTGTCGATGTGGGGTCGAGCGGTGTGTCTGTGGTCTGCATGGTGTCCTTCCAGTGAGCCACGATGGTCACTTGATTTCTTTGAGTTTCGATCGATTGATGGTCGACAGCATCGCCAAGATGACGATAATTCCGTAGGCTATCTGCTGGAACACCGGGGGAACGCCGATCGCCGAACTGCCCACCGGGATGAGCGCCACTATCAAGGCCCCCGCAATGACTGCCATGGGGTTGCCGACTCCGCCGGTGACGGCCACTCCACCCACCACGGCAGCAGCAGCCCAATGCCGAGCCCCGACGCCGATGCTGTTCCTTGTTGCGCGGTGAGCACAATGCCCGCGGTCGCTCCGAAGGCTCCCGACAGCACGTACGCCAGCACTTTAGTCAACTTCGTGCGGGGCGCAGAGAGTATGGCCCCCCGCTCGTTGAGCCCCACAGCCCGCATGTTCAAGCCGATCCTCGTGAACTGTACGACCGCCCAGAGCATGGCCGCGAGAAGCTAAGGACAGCCAGGCGCACAGCGGCAGCACCGCCACCGTGTAGTCGACGAGCCACGTGACAGCGGCCCCGTTGACTAGACGTCGGCGGTGGTCTGGTTGGAAAGGATCAATGAAAGGGCCTGCAACACGCCGAGGGTGCCGAGCATCACCGCGAAGGCAGGCCCCTGGAACAAGTTGGCGACGACGCCGTTCACCATACCGGCCAAGGCGCCGACGCCGATGGCCGGGGGGCAGTGCTGCGCCCCCAGCGCCGGGAGACTTTGGGCCAGCACCACGGCGCTGAGGATGGCGATCGCCGCCGCCGAAGATCAATACCGCCCGACGAGCAGCACACACGTTTGGCCCAGCGCTAGCAGCAGAATGGGGGTTGTCTGGTAGAACAGCGACGGCAATCCCGCTCCGCCGATGAACGCCGGCTGCAGTACGTCAGGCCGACCCCGGTGTGCTCTGAATCCAGGGAGATGAAGGCTGCCGCCTCCCGAGGGTGAGAGTCGCAGAGGATGTCGGCGATGCTCATGTCGGGCCGGGAGCAGCGGTGGTGCAGTTCATCGGCCTCCTGTCGGATGTTGGGTCGGCGAACCGGCGCGTGGGGCCCGGGACCACTGCTGAGAGAGGTGGGTGGTCGACCATCAAACACGGCTTTTCGCGGCGCCAGATTCGAGGACAGAGCGCGTGGTCGTTCCAAGGATCTCACCGATGGTATGGGCATCGAGGCCGTCCAATTCGTCGGAGAACACCTCGGGTCCCGCCGTTATGGCGGGTGCGCGCCGCGTAACGATATTCACGACGTCCTGGATCTGGAGTGACCCGGTGCCTGGGGGTTGGCGTGTGTGCATCGTAGCGTCGATGAGATCCGCGCCGGGGGCGGCGAGCGATCCGTCGGCGAGTTGAAGGTGGATAGGCACGGTCTCGGGGATTCGTGCGAGGAGGTCGAGGTCGGGGTTGCTGTGAGCGAAATGCCAGGTATCGAGCATGATCCCGGCTCCGGGCCGGTTTGCTCGTTCGACGATCCTCCAGGCGGCGGCGAGGTCGGGCACTCCCCAAAACGGCATGAATTCGAGGTTCACGGGCACTTCTCGCTCGGCGGCTCGGTCCCAGAGCGCTCCGAACCCGCGGACAAGATCGTCTTGGTCGACGGCGCCGTGATCAAAGACCGCCACGGCCAGGATCGAACGAAGCGTGAGTGCGTCGACTAGCTCTAGGCACTCACTGACAGAGACGTCGAACCGTGCCTTCTGTGCGCTGGTCGCTCCGGAGGGCACTCGGATAGGCGCCCAGCCGGTGACGGTGTCGAGGTGGAGCGATAGACCGGCTTGTTCAGCGAGGCTTCGCGTTCCGGCGATCCCGTGGTCTGTGATGGCGGTACGGAAGGCGGCCGGGGTGAGGGCGAGTCCGGTGAACCCGGCTACAGCTGACGCCTCGACCTGTTGGGCGTAGGCCAGTTTTCGGACGCTGCCTTCCCACATCACGAGGTCGATTCGTGAGGTATTCATGCGAGCCTCCCTTCGGGGTGAGCCGGTCCGGTGCCGACGATGAGGTAGCTGACATCGCCGTGCGATGAGGGTGCAGTGCGTCGTTGGGCATGATTGGTCACTGGGGTTCCTGTCTCTCGGGGGTTGCGGAATGAGCGGGTGCGAATGCGGGTCGGTCTGTAACTCGTAGGGCGGGTTCGAGGACGGCTTCTTCGTCGGCGTCGGCAGTGATGAGGTCGGCGACGATGCTTCCGTCTCTCATCACGAGGATGCGGTCGCAGAGTTCGAGGAGTTCTGGCACGTCGGAGCTGGAGACGAGGACGGTGCAGCCGGTGTCGACGAGTCGCTGTACCTGCGCGTGAATGGATCGCTTCGCTTCAATGTCCACCCCCCGGGTGGGCTCGTCGAGCAGCAGGAATCGGGGTGTGCTGGTGAGGGCTCGTGCCAGCACGGCTTTCTGCTGGTTGCCGCCGGAGAGCTCGCGGAGGGGTTGCTCGATTCGGCCGGAGATTCCGGCCTGCTCGAACACCGGTCGGGCACGCTGACGTCTGCTCTTTGGGGTATCGAAGAACCCGCGAAGAGGCGAGACGACGTTCAGAGAGGCGATGTTGTCTCCGATTGACAGATCCAGGAACACGCCCTCTGATCTTCGCTCGGGAGGTACGTAACCGACCCCTGCGATCAGGGCTTCCTTCGGGCTTCCGAGCCGGAGCCGGGTACCGTCGACGAGCACGGAGCCGGTCGTTCCGGTCGCGGTCACGATGGAGCTCAGAAGCTCTGTCCGACCGGAGGCGGGCAGCCCGGCGACACCGACGATGGTTCCCCCGGTAAGGGTGGTCGTAATGGGGCCGAACCCCGGCCCGGTCCAGTGGTCGAACTCCACGGAAGACGACGATGCTGCACGAGGTGCCGCCCTCCGGTGCGGTGTGCGCTCCCGGCCGATCATTTCGGCCACGAGGACATCTTCGGTTACGGCCGCGCCCTCGGCGCCTTCGGTACTGCCGTTGTCGTAGCGGGCCCGGACAGCGCCGTCTCGCATCACGTATATCTGGTCGCAATGGTTGAGGACATCACGAAGGTGGTGAGAGACGTACACGATCGAGACACCTCGGCGTGTCAGGTCTCGCATCAGGGTGTGCAGCCTGTCCGCCTCAGGTGGGGTGAGGTTCGCGGTCGGTTCGTCGAAGAGCAGCACTCGAGATCTGCGCCCGAGGGCCCGGGCGACGAGGAGGAGTTGCAGTTCGGCCGCCGGTAGACCCCGGGCGGGCCGCGACGGGTCAGCGTGAAGGCCGACTCGATGACACAGGTCGATCGTTTCGCGGCGCATGACGGCAAGCCTGGGGATGGGGGGGCCTTCTCGACCGAGCATGACGTTGTGGGCGACGGAACGGTCCAGTGCCAAGTCGATCTCCTGAGGCACGAGGGCGACCCCGTGCTGTTGCAGGAGGGTGGCGGGAGTGAAGTGAGTGACGTGCACTCCGTCGATCTCGAGCCGTCCGTTGTCGGGTCTTAGGTTGCCGGAGATTAGGGACAACAGGGTGCTTTTCCCGGCCCCGTTCTCTCCGACAAGCCCGGTGATGGATCCTCGGCGTAGGGTGATCGTGCCGTCTTTCAAGGCGGGGATGCCGCTGAAGGACTTGCTGAGCCCGGCCGCCTCGAGCACGACTTCGGTCATCGGATCAGCCCTCCGGGGTAATATCGGCGACGTTGTCTTTGGTCACGAGCACCAGATCGAGGGTGGTGTCGGTGAGCGGTGTTCCGTCTTCGATGTAGTCCCGCAGCATCTTCACGGATTGGTAGGTGAGCTTGGAGGGGGCCTGGCTGATGGCGAACGAAATTACACCCTTGTGGATGTAGTCGAGGGTCTGCTGGAGGGCGTCGAACCCGACGACGACCGGCTTGTTGCCCTGGGCGAATTCGTCCACCCATTTCGCGGCCGAGGTGAAGCTGCAGCAGTCCATCGAGGCGATCGCAACTGCGTCGGGGTTCGCGGACATCGCGTTCTGCAATGCGGTGAACATCTGCGCCGGCTCCGTACCAGTGTTGATCGGGTCGAGGACCTCCAGTCCCGCCGGCAGGGCCTTTTTGAAGGCCTGGAAGCGGGTGGCGGACCAGGCGGCTTCCGGCGCGACGGAGAAGGTCACGACTTTGCCCGTTTTTCCGCCGAGCACTTTTGCGAGCTCGGTCGCTTCGAGGGTTCCTCCGGCTGCGACATCGGTGCCGATGAAGGCGAGCTGCTTGGAGTCGGGATTGTCGGTGCTGTAGGCGATGAGGGGGATACCGGCATCGAATGCTTCGGCTATGACGGGCTTGAGGGCATCGTTCGCCACCGCGGACAGCGCTATGCCGTCGACTTGGCCTTGGCTGATCAGGGTGCGGAGCTCGTTGATCTGCCCGTCGGCACTGCCGTCGCTCGGTCCGATGAATCGTGCATGAACGCCGAGTTCCTTCGCGGCACGCTCGACGCCTTTGCGTTGAGGGGCAGCGAATGCGAGGGAGGTGTTTGGGGCGCTCACGGCGATGTTGAGTTCTTCGCCCGATTTGACCTTGTCGGCGATGCGGGGTGAGAGTACGAACGCGGTTACCGCGCCCGCGTCCGACCTGGGGGCTGCGGCTGTGGGATCGGCGGTGGCGCAGCCGGTGAGGACAGTAGCCGTGAGCAGGAGGGCGCTTATTGACGCGACGGTGCACCAACGCTGGAGCTTCATGAGGGGTCCTTTCGGGGTGATCGATTGGGTGCGGGGTGGGAGGTCAAGCTGTGCGTCTGCGGATGAAGGCATCGAACGCGACGGCGGCGATGATGACGATTCCGATGACGGTGGTTTGCCAGAACGATGAGACTCCGTGGAGCACGAGCACGTTGTTGAGCACGCCGATGATGAGTACGCCAATGACGGTGCCGACGACGCTTCCGGCTCCACCGAACAAGGCAGTGCCTCCGACGATGACTGCGGTGATGACGGTTAGCTCCAGTCCGGCGCCGGAGACGCCTTGCACGTAGAGCAGGAACGAGAGTCCGATGAGGCCAGCCAGACCGGCGAGGATGCCCGTGATCGCGAAGTTCAACACACGGATCAGGGAGACGTTGATGCCGGCAAGCCGGGCAGCGGTAGAGCTGCCGCCGATGGCGTAGACGTGAAATCCGAACCTGCTGCGAGTCAGAAGGAGCACACCGAGGACCACAACGGCAAGAAAAATGACCGCCTGAACAGGCACCTGACCGAAGAGCCGCCCCTGACCGATCACCGCGAACTGATCGATGTTTGCTAGGCCCGATTTCAGAGAGATCGGGCTTCCTTCGGTCATCAGCAGGCTGATCCCCCGGAACACGCTGAGGGTGCCCAACGTGACAATGAAGGACGGGATCTTGAACACCACGACGAGGATGCCGTTCACGACCCCAGCGAGTGCTCCGACCCCCAGGCCCACGGCGACAGCGAGGAGCATCGACTGGCCCTGAGCAAGGACTTGTGCAGCGCACACGCTGGCAAGAGCGTAGATCGAGCCGACGCTGAGGTCGATGTCTCCCGCGATGATCACGAAGGTCATTCCGACCGCCATGATGCCGATGATCGAAACCTGCTGGGCAACGTTCAGCCCGTTGCTGAGGGTGGAGAACTGGGGGCTGCTGAACGCGCCGACAACGCACAGGGCGACCAAGGCCAGCGCCATCCCCGACGACCTATTTCGGAGCACCCGGCGAACTGGAGCGAACGAGCCAGACAGGCGGGCACGCGTCGGGGTAAGGGCGATGTCACTCATTCGGGACACCTTCCGTGAGAATGAAAGAGCTGCGGGACGTCGCCCGCCGCCGTTGCGAGTACGTGTGCGGTATGGCGGTATGACGAATGGCGTTGCGCTTGTGAATACATTGGGCCTCCTAATACCTGAGTGTTTCGTTTTCGGTGCGGGATGTCGGCGGCATCGGGAGTCGTCGCTGAGGGGGCGAACAGGCGGGACGACTGCGGTCCCAGCTGCGCGTGCATGGCACCGCTGTGTGTGAACATCTTTGTTCTCTGGTGAATTGAGAGCTCGTCTCGCGCTTCGGACGCCTACTCAAGATAGTATCTTCATATCGATATAACAAGATCTTTTCGAAAATTTGTTGACAAATGTGCGTCTTTCGCTGCTCTGCACAGGAGTGCCAGTTGTGCTGATGAACCGTGGGGAGGCGGCCACATTCCAGGAGCGCCTGGAAATTACGGTGCAGTGATGGGATCAGTCCCGCCAACACGGGCCGGCCGGTCTGCTCCCGCCGCCACAAGGCCATACGCAGGCAATGTTCGACGAACGCCGTGTCCTTGATTGTTGAGGTCTCCCAGCCAACGACCGCCCGGGAGTACAGGCCGATGACCAAGGCAACATAGACAAATCCGGAGTAGACCGGGACATGCGTAAAATCCGTCACACAGATCCGGTTCGGGGCCGGTGCTGTGAAATCCCGGCTCAGCAGGTCGCCGGCGCGGCGGCCGTCCTTGCCGGGGACCGTGGTGCGGGTCTTGCGACCCCGGACGAGGCCGTTCATGCCCTCTTCGCGCATGAGCCGGTCCACGGCGTGTTTGGAAGCTTCGGGGAAGCCGTTACGGCGCAGCCACTGCGTCATCTTCCGCCGCCCGTAGATGCTCTCGCGCCGGGAGCGTCCCTTCGCCTCGGGGACTTTCAAGCTGCGCAGCGCGTCGGTGACGCGTGCGTCTTCGATGGTGCGCAGGGCCGGCAGGCGCTTCTTCCACGCCCGGTAGGTTCGTGCGGCGACCTGCACGCCACGCCCTGCTCCCGCAGGACGGCGCAGATCGACTCGACCGCATAACCAACAGCGCGCATTTCGTCGATGAATCGACAGATCAGCGGCGGCGAGGGTCGAGCTCCCTCGCGAAGAAAATCGAGTCCTGCTTCAGGATCTGGTTGGACTCCTTCAAGTCCCGCACCTCAGCCCGGAGCCGCTTGATTTCCTCCCGCTCGTCACTGCTTGGACCGGCCTTCTCACCGGTATCAACCTGGGCTTGGACAACCCAACGGCGCAGCGATTCACGACCGACTCCGAGCTTCGGCGCCATAAACAGGCCGGTATTCGGACAACCGATCCACCGTCATGCGCACCGCACGGTCACGGACCTCGGGAGGGAACTGCTTGGCCATAATCGCTATCTTTCTCACAGAAGACAGCGGCATCAAACCTGGGACGGTTCAAACACCGGGTGGTTATCCCCTTTTCCTTTTTGCGAGCGTGTCTAGCGCCACTGCGGCGATTACGATGACACCCTTGATCAGCATCTGTCCGTTCGGATCGACTGCCAACGAATCGAGCAGGTTGCCAAGCACTCCGACGATTAGCAGACCGATCATGGTTCGCCAGATCGCTCCCTCCCCTCCCAGGAGCGATGTTCCGCCGATGACTACCACTGCGATCGCATCCAACGCTACTGTCGCGCCGATATCGGCTTGGCCCACGCCGAGGCGTGAGGACATCAGCATTCCGGCTACGGCTGCGCAGCCACTAAGGATGACATATGTGCTTGCTCTTAGAACGTCCACTCGGAGGCCGGCCAGGCGCGCAGCTTCGTTATTTCCTCCGATCGCAAAGATTGAGCGACCGTAGATTGTTTTGGACAGCACAAACTGGGCACCAGCGAAGGCCACGAGGAGAATCCAGATTGATATGGGCATCCCGAGGAATGCGCCGTTGCCGAGCTCGCCAAAAACCGGGTCAGACACTACGTATGACCTAGAATTCGAGTAAATATACGCGGCACCGCCAATGATCGACGCTGTGCCGAGCGTTGCGACAAAAGAGTTGACCTTCAAGCGAGCGACTATGAGGGCGTTGAGTGCCCCGCAAGCCAAGCCCAGCGCAACGGTCGCAGCTGCAGCGTAAGGCAGCGGGACGCCTTGAGACGCAAAGCTGGCATAGAAGGTAGCGCCGGCGGCGTAGACGGCGCCTACCGACAAGTCGAAGCCGCCGGTGATCATGACCAGCGTCATGCCCACTGCGATGATGCCTATCGGGGCGGCCTGACTGAGGATGTTTGACGCCGTCTCCCCCGTCAGAAAGCCCGGATAGAGCGCTTGTGCTGCGACGACCAGAATAGCTAAGAGCACGACCATCCCGTATCGGTGAAGCAGGACAGCGGTGCGTCCTCGGACGCTTCCCGTACGGGCTGGCACCGCGCCGTCTGTGGACGGACCCGGGGCCAGAGTAGATGAAGCGTTGTGGGAATGAGTGATTTGTTGTACGGACCTAGACATGTGCTGTTTCCACCTTGAATGCGTGATGAAGGATATTTTCGACAGTGAGTTTCCGATCTGCCGCGTCCAGGGACGCGGTCACACGACCTTCTGCCAGAACGAAGATTCGGTCGGCGACTGAGATGACTTCTTCGATCTCTGAGGAAACGACCACAATGGCGACGCCGGAATCCGCGAAGTTTCGCAGGGTTTCGATGATCTCTAGCTTGGCGCCGATGTCGATGCCCCTGGTGGGCTCGTCTGCCAACAGCAACCTCGGCGGACAGTATTTCCAGCGCGCGAGGAGCGCTTTCTGCTGGTTCCCTCCAGAGAGGTTCCGCGCCAATTGATCGATTTTGGCACTGTCGAAGCCGAACTCCTCGGCCGCCGCCTGCGCTGAGCTCCGCATTCGACGCTGGGAGATCACCCCCCAGCGGGAAGCTCCTGCCATATTGCCGAGAATTATGTTTTCCGCCGCACTGGCTCCAAGCACCAATCCCTGCGACTTGCGATCCTCCGGCACTAGAGCAATGCCAAGTTTGCGCGCAGCACGCACCGTGTGAGGCCACGATACGGGCATGCCATCAATCCGCAAATGGCCCGTAGCTGAGCTTTCCAGTCCTGCAAGGGCACGCAGTAGTGTGGTTCGGCCGGAACCCACAAGGCCAGCGATTCCCACGATCTCACCAGGGCTGACGTCGATGTTGACATCGACTAGAGCGCCTTCAACGCAAAGTCCTGTGACTGCAACAAGGGGTTCACCGACATGAACCTGACGCATCCGAGGAGTGTGTTCCCAAACTTTCGTTTCACCGAGCATCGCTTCAATCAGAGTTGCCTTATTCCACGTGCGAGTCGGGCGACTGTCTTGGACGGTGCCATTGCGAAAAACGGTGATTGCGTCACTAATGGACAGGACTTCGTCGAGATTATGTGAGACGAGAATCATTGTTACACCGTGATTGCGGAGATCGTTCATCAAACGAAACAGCGCTTCGCGTTCGGACTCCGCGAGGGACGCGGTTGGTTCATCGAAAAGAATGAGTCGCGCATCCGCCTGCACGGCCCGCATGATTTCGAGGAGCTGTTGGTCTGCAACCGAAAGCCGGCCTGCGGAGATATCCGGGTCGATGCGCACACCGAGCATCTCGCACAATTGAGCAAAGCGGTGCTTCATTACCCGCTCCGATAGCACGCCCATCCGGCTGGTCGTCTGTCCGAGAAAGACGTTGGCGCATGCGCTTAACGCAGGCACGATAGTGAGCTCTTGGTAAATGGCGACGACCCCTCGATGGCGGGCAGCTCTCGGATTACCTAGGGGGGCGTCGTCGCCCAGTATCTCGATATGACCGCCGCTTGGCACCACCCGTCCAGCTAGGATCCCCAGCAATGTCGACTTGCCTGCGCCGTTTTCGCCTACCAACGCATGAATGGTTCCGGTGAGGACGGTCACATCAACACCGGACAAAGCCCGTGTTGCTCCGTATTCTTTAGTGACGCCGGTGCACGAAACGGCAATCGGCTCTTCTGCTGTATTAGTCATCAGTCGATTTCGGGCTCGTAGCCGACGGTGAGAACGTTTTTCTTGTCAAGGAGAAACACGTCCTCGAGTTTGCCGCCGGGCAGCACGGGGTGGCCGCCATTGAGTATCACGCGCTCAACGGGTTTTCCTTTGCGGGCTGCAACGACGGCTTCAACGGCGGCCGCTGCAGGTTGGCCTCGCCAGAACGCACTTGAGGATTCAATCCAGCCGTCCTGAAGAGCCTGCACAGCCCACTTAGTCCCACCCGACTCGTAAATCTTGACGTCCCCGGGTTTCTTGCCGGCCGCTTGCAATGCCGAGACCGCTCCTCGCGACATATTGGAAAAGGCCGTGATGATCACGGACAGATCAGGATTTGCCTGCAGCATTGGTACCGCTTTTTCCCGTGCGACAGGCGTGGAGTAGTCTGTTCGTGCCTCCTGCACGATCTGAAATTCAGGGTGTTCGGACTTGATCTCCGCCAGTGCTTTATCAAAACTCTGAGTGATCGGGTTGAGTTCCGGCCCCGTGATCACCCCAACCTTTTGGGGGCCCGGATTTTCCGCGATTGCGCGCTCCATGATCGCCTTAAATGCACGGGGCGTTTCGGTTCCGCCGACGTACGTCGTGGTTCCTGGTGCCCAGAGCTCTGCTCCCTCGTTGGCATTGCGTCCGCAGATCGGCAATACGTATGTTGCCGTAACGATATTCTTCGCGGGAGCTTGCTCAGTGACCATGGAACATACGAGGTTCCCGTCGACGGCCCCAACTACCCAAGCGTTGTAGTCGCGATTGAGGGCATTTTGCATTTGGTTGCGCTGGGTGACTGCGTCGAATTTTCCATCGAACACATCGAGTTTCACCCCGAGTTCCTTTGCCTTCTTCTGTGCCGCGTCGACGCTGGCAGCTACCGCACTGTTGTTGGTCCCCTCAACGAAGAAGGCGATCTTGGTTTCCTTGCTTGAGTCGATGGTGAGGGTTCTCGTCCCAACATCGATGCTGACTGCCTGGCCAGCTGCACTCTGGCTATTGCCGCCACATGCGGTGAGCGCAATCAAACCCGCCACCAAAGGCAGGACTGTGAGCACGCGTGCCGCCGCCCGCCGCCGTTGCGGGGACGTGTGCGTTATGGCGTTGAGCCGATGGCCTTGGGCTTGTGAATACATTGGGCCTCCTAGTACGTGGGTGTTTCGTTTTCGGTGCGGGGTGACGGCTGTATTGAGGGTCGTCGCTGTGGGGACGAACAGGCGGGACGACTCCGGTCTCAGCCTCAGGTGCGTGGCGCCGCTCTGTGTGAACATCTTTGTCCTCTGGTGAATCGTGCGCTTTTCCCCGCTCGGATCCTACTCAAGATAGTGCCTCCATATCGATATGACAAGATCTTTTCGAAAATAGGACGGCAAAATGTGGATCTTTCGCTGCTCTGCACAGGAGTGCAAGTTGTGCTGATGAACCGTGAGAGGCGGCCACATTCTAGGAGCGCTTGGAAGTTCCGTTGCAGCCAGGGCGACCACGCGCCCATATGCGGGGTGGCTGGACCGGAGGAGTTCTCAGCGGGCGCCCCGCCGCCGGAGGCTGCACTTAAGGCTGAGCTAACACTTCGTGTGACTTCGGGCCAGCGGTCAGTTCGTCGACACGGATTTCATGCGTGTGCGCAGAAAAGCTTGACCTGTAGTCCTGCACTGCACCGTCTCCCTGGCGAGGGTGCGTGAGCTATGATCTCTCAGCCGGCGTAAAGGGACAGCGACTGCGAAATGTCTGCGGCGCCTGGCGAGTGTCCGGTTGAGCGTCACGTCCAAGATGCCGAGACTAATAAGCTCGGCGTGGGCTGTCACTTCCGCCACTCACGTCACGTTCGACGTGGTCGTCACGTTCGACGTGGTCCGGGCGCCCAGGTCAGCCAGGGCGTCCAGGATGTTCTCTAATCCAGCGCTGGCTGTCGCAGCCTTGTCGCGTATCCGATCGCCGGACCGTGTGCAGTGCGATGTCCAGCAGCTTCCGCTCGCCCAAATCCGTGAGGACCCCCCAGACTAGAACTTTGGGTTGACCTCAAGAGCGGAGGGCTAATCCAGGCGCCCCGACTTCATAATCTCCGAAGCGCGAACTAGTTTTCGAAAATATATTGATATTTCGGAATATTGCGAATATGCTTGCACCGTACAGATATTCGAAATATTGGATCAGCGGCAGTAGGAATTGCGTAGACACCGAGCTCAGCATCCCAGAGTCGAGTCGTGGAGGGCTTTTGGATGACGCGGCCAGGCTCACGTCCTGCTCGTTCGAACGCTAGAGGAGGGAACACCAAGATGACTCGAGACGAAGCCTTTGCACATTGCCCCTCCGACTCCTACGTGGAGTTCTACGGCAACCAATGGCTCATCATCCCGTTTGCAAGCGTTGTACAGCCGGCGTTCTTCAACTGCACCCCAGGACTCCGACTTACCCACGCCTGACATGCCCCACGTTTGAAGACTATGCCAGCCTTCACCGAGGTCAGCGGAGCCAACGCGTGAAGTACTGTTTCTGCAGACGGATGCTTGGCACGAACGCGACGGCGCAGGCGGTCTGCGGAAAGCAAGGGCTGGGGGAAGCCGGAGCCTATCTGGATTCCGTCCCGTCGTGATTGAGTGAAGCATGGTCGCACCAATAGAAGATTATGCGCTACTTTCCGATCTTCACACCGGACCTCTTGTTTCCCGGCAAGGCAGCGTGGACTGGATGTGCTTCCCGCGTTTTGACTCGCCCTCTGTCTTCGCTGCCCTGCTTGGGAGTGAGGAACATGGCCGATGGCTGCTGGCACCAAGCCAGCCTGACGCCGTCGTCATTGACCGTCACTATGTGGACTCGACGTTTGTACTCCACACAACATGGCAGACCGACGCCGGCAAGGTCCTGTTGACGGACTTCATGCCGGTGGGTGACGGCCGTTCGCGTCTGGTCCGTCGCGTGACAGGACTGAGCGGAACCGTCCTCATGCGCCAGGAGATTAGAATCAGACCCCAATACGCCACTGTGTTGCCTTGGGTAAGCCGAGTCCGTGATGACGCGGCGGTTCGGCGTGCGGAGATACTGCTGGCCATGTCGGGACCGGACGCTCTGGCCCTACGAGGAGACTCCCTCCCGTTGGCCGAAGGTCACCGGCATGCCGGGGAATTTTTGGTTGCACAGGGGCAGAACGTCGACTTCGAACTGACCTGGTTCCCCTCGCACGAGGATGTGCCGCCTGCCATCAATGTCGATGCTGCTCTTGAACTTGCGGTGGACTATTGGAGCACCTGGGCAGGAAATTGCCGCGATGACGGCAAATACGGCGCTGCAGTGAAGCGATCGCTGCTGGTGCTGCGTGCGCTCACCCACTATGAGACAGGCGGCATTGTCGCCGCACCCACCACTTCCCTGCCGGAGGATTTTGGTGGACCCCGCAATTGGGACTACCGCTACTGCTGGCTGCGCGACGCGTCGTTGACATTGGAGGCCATGCTGACACATGGCTATGAATCCGAGGCCCTGAAGTGGCGAAACTGGCTCTTGCGCGCCCTCGCCGGCGATCCCGAGGACCTGCAAATAATGTACGGCGTGGGGGGTGAAAGGGACCTGACAGAAAGGGAGCTACCCCACCTGCCCGGCTATCAGAATGCCAGGCCGGTGCGAATCGGTAACGCTGCCGTCTCCCAGTACCAGGCCGACGTAGTCGGTGAAGTGATGGTGGCGCTTGAAAGGCTACGTCTGGCCGGGGGCAAGGAAGACCATTTTTCCTGGGCGCTCCAGCGTGCGCTGCTCGGATCTGTGGAAAATCACCTCGAGGACAAAGACTTCGGCCTGTGGGAAATGCGCGGCGATGCCCAGTATTTCACCCATTCCAGAGTCATGATGTGGGCCGCCTTTGACAGCGGGGTGAGGGCTGTTCGGGATCACCGGCTGCCCGGACCCCTCCAACATTGGGAGCAAATCCGCGATCGATTAGCTGCCGAAATAATGGATCTCGGCTTCAACCGGGACCTCAACTCTTTCACACAAACCTACGGCGGTCAGCAGACGGACGCTGCCCTGCTGGCCTTGCCGCAGGTTGGCTTCCTTGCCTATGACGACGAACGCATGCTCGGCACCGTCGCGCAGTTGGAAAAGGAGCTGCTCACCGCTGACGGTCTGCTGCTGCGCTACCGCACCGAGACGGGAGTCGACGGATTGGAACCGGGAGAACATCCATTCCTCGCATGCTCCTTCTGGCTAGTGGAACAGTACGCGCGCTCAGGCCGCTGGACCGACGCCGAGAACCTGATGGACATGCTGGTGGGACTGTCCAATGACCTCGGTCTGCTCAGCGAAGAATATTCAATGAAGGAAAAGCGAATGGCGGGAAACTTTCCACAAGCATTCTCCCACCTGACCCTGGTGCGGGCCGCAGACGCCATGCACGGCGTGGACCGCCTCAGCCTGCAATTGAAACGTTGAAAGAAGAGGAACGCTTCCCTGGTGGCTGTAGACAATCGACACCAGAGTCCTTGCGCGGACGGAGGACGATATCCGGCTGCGATTTTGGCGGTCTTGAGGCCTTGCCGGTACAACTGGACCCATTCCTGACGTGGCGCCGTCCGCTTCTGTTCGGGCATTCCGCTCAGCTGTCTGTGCGGATGGCGATCGGCTTCGTGTCTTCCGGTGGCGGCCTCGAGGGCGGTCTTGGCTTTTTCGTAGCTTTCACCGTGTGCGGTGATGTGGTCGGTGCTGCCGTCGGCCGTTTGGATGGCAGCGAAGCCCTCCAGGGCGCGGTGCAGTTGCGGTCCGAGGTGTTACAAAGCTTCTCGCGGACCCCGGACGAGCGGCTGAGGCAGATCCTGGGCAGTCTGACGACCCACCTTCACGCGTTCGTTCAGGACGTTGCCCTTCCATCCAGTAGTGGGACCAGACGATCAACTTCCTCACCCGGCCCGATGCCAGGGGCCGATGGTTGCCGTGATGGCATCCTGCCTCCGGTGGAACTGGAGCGGAAGCGGGAGCGGATCCCGGCCAGCCGCGCTAGCTAGAGACTTGTTTAGGGGCTGTCCGGATCCGTTGTCGGCGCCACAGCGGCGGCGCGTGACTATGACGTCGMAGGAAAGACGGCCGGATTCTGGTGCTTTCAAAGTGGATCTGGCGCTGATCGAATCCCAGTACTTCCGTTTCGAGCACGCGATAGTCAGGCAGATTTGGGAAGTAAGCTCGGGCCCTTTGCCGAGTCGGCCAGTCGTTAAGCCCTTGACTTGGGCCCTATCATCCGGTCAATGACCTCCCGTACCCGCCTTGGCCTCGTAGGTATGGCCAAAAGGTACTTCCATGCTGGGTTCGACCATGAAAGTTCGGGGACCTTGGCGGGTGACGAGGATCCCGCATCGCATCTCTATTGCCTGCACGCGGATAGTGGCTTCAGCTCGGTCTAGCTCACGGTACTTGGCGGTCGCGTCAGTTACAGTAACGGTCAGGCCGGTTCGGGTAGTTCGTGTCATTAATATTCCTAATTCGAGGCCGGCGGTTGCCAGTATTGCTCTGCCGCGGGTTTCATGTGTCGCACCTACCTACTCGAAGCACCGGTCGCACGAGCGGGTGGCCCGTCCTATACGCGAAGCCGCCATCGATTGTGACCGACGTGCCAGTGATGGACGGGCTTCCTTTCCTGTCAGATAGGCCACAAGCGACGCTATCTCTTCATTATCAACATAGCAAGTCTTTTTCGAAATTAATGGCGAGTGTGAATATGTTCGCACTGCCACGGGTCCGAAGCTGCTCTAGTGGATTGGGGTAGCCGTGCCGCACGCTCTGAGATCGCAATGGAAGTCGGCTACAGCTAGGTGTCGACGCCGCATCCATCCGCGGTTTGGATGCGGATGAGCGGACAGCAGACAGCCCGCCGGGGGCTGCTCAACTAAAGTAGTGCGAGCACTCGCCTTTCAGCGTCGCCGGCAAAGGGACGTGAACTACTCAGGCGGCGTAAAGCGACAGTGAGCTGGAAATCTCCTCTGCCGCGTCCTTTATGCCCTCGACCATTCGTGGCAGGTCGCCGTCGGGGAGGCGGGACTGGAGGAGTACGAAGCTCAATGCCGCCGCCACGGTACCGTCCTGGTCAAAAATCGGAGCTGCTATACCCATCGCATCGGCGTCGACCTCGCCCCATGTGACGGCGTGCCCCTCGCTGCGAATGCGGCTCAGTCGTTCCACGATGGCATCGACGCTGGTCAGCGTCTTGTCCGAGTACCGCACAAGTGACTCTTGGGAGAGCAGCGAACGTGCCTCCTCTTCGGGAAGCCAGGCGAGGAGGGTCAGTGCCGAGGCCCCGGCGTTGATGCTGAGCTGGCTTCCCCGCTCATAGGACAACCGGACATATTGGCCTGACCATTCTTCGCGCTCCAGGCAAACGACAGTAGAACCTATGCGTCGGGTCAAGAGCGCGGTTTGGTGAAACTTGCCGGCGAGGGATTTCATCACGGGCAAGGCGAGGTCCGACAATCCATGCCCCCGCCGGGCGATTCGTGCCAGTTCGAGTACCCGCGTTCCGAGGCGAAAGCCGTGGCCTGGGTCCTCCTGCAGAAAAGCGGAACCAACAAGCGTCTGAAGGTAGCGATAGGCCGTCGACCGAGTGACGCCTAAGTGCTCCGCGACCTCGGCTGCCGCCACGGCGCTCTTCGACTCACTGAAAAGGCTCAAGATCGTCAGGGCGCGATCAGCAGTGCTGTTTCCGTCCCTATAGGTCTTCCGGTCATCTGCCACAGTTCATCCTAGATGCTAGTTTTCGAAAACTTCAAAGTCTTTCGCATGTATCGTATTTCAAGTACAGTGTAGTGTTATTCGATACAACGACCCCAAAGGAGCAGTCATGGTCGATCGCCCGACCCGTGTTGTTTTAGAAGAAACGCAAAATTCCGGCATGCTGCGCCGGACGTCCGTATCCCACATCGGCTTCTACGTCCCGGACGTCGCCGCCGCCGAGACGTTCTACGCCAACGTTCTCGGCCTGGTCCGGCAAGCAGACCTCCCGGACGGCGGGGCACGGCTGGGGTGGGGTACCGGCCACCATGTCATGGATCTATTGCCCGGAGACCAAGGCCTCGCGCATTTCGGTTTTGAAGTCCGCGATACCGACGGCATCGCAGGTATCCGGGAACGGCTCCTGGCCAATGGGTATGAGGTCTCAGATCTCGACCCGTCTTTCGTGGACTTTCCGTCGGGCCCCGTCGAGGGCTTGACGACAATCAACCCCGATGGAACCCCTGTTCATTTCCATACTGCTGTGTGGCGCCAGGGTGAGAGCAGTGCCGATCCTGGTCGCCGCCCCATCAAGTTCCAGCACACCACCATCGGAACCGCCGATGTCCAGGCAATGATCGACTTCTTCGTCAACACGATCGGGTTCCGCATCAGCGACCAGCTGGCCGATGGAAAGTTTTGCTGGCTCCGCAGCAACAAAGACCACCACACCCTCGCAGTGGTGAACGTCGGAACCCCCGGAGTTCTGGATCACTATTCCTATGATCTCGCCGAGTGGGAGGACTTCAAGTCCTGGTGCGACCGCCTCACGGAACTCGACGTCCCTGTCGCATGGGGCCCGGGGCGTCACGGACCAGGCAACAACCTGTTTGTTTTCTTCGACGACCCCGCCGGCAACCACATCGAGCTTTCAGCTGAAATGGAACGGTTCTACGACAGCCACGTTACATACGTTTCGCGGAAATGGAGCCCGGTTCCCAGCAGCGTCAATCTTTGGGGAGGCCAGCTTCCCAAGTGGCGGAAGACGAGCGAGGCGAGCATCTGACATGGCATACATTTCGTACCGAAAAGGTAATACCGACCATGTCGGAGTCGTCGATGGCGACACCATAGTTCCACTGTTGGGCGTCAACTTCATAGGGCCGGGGACCGGTGCTGCCGAACTGGAGGCTGCCGCACGGGACCTGGCCGGACGTACGCCGATCTCATCTGTGAGGCTTCTTCCCGCAAGTCCCCGACCGGCGAGAATCCTCTGTGTCGGGTTGAACTATTTCGACCACATTAACGAGACTGGCAGGGAGACGCCCAGCTACCCCGTCCTATTTCCCAAGTTTGCGTCTAACCTTCTGGGGGCCAACGACGACATCATCATTCCCCCTGAGTCCCACCAGGTGGACTACGAATGTGAGCTTGCCGTAATTATTGGCAAGAAGGGACGCCGGATTTCTCAGGAGGACGCCCTGTCCCACGTCCTTGGATACTCCGTAGCCAACGACGTGACTATGCGGGACTACCAGTACAAGACGCATCAATGGCTTCAGGGCAAGGCCTGGGACAACAGCACCCCGATTGGTCCCGTGATCGTCACGCCGGATGAAGCGGACATCACGAACGCCCGAATTACCACAGTACTTAACGGCCGGGTGATGCAGGAGTCCGATCTCTCCTCTCTAATCTTCAGCATTCCCCGACTCATTTCTGACATCTCTGAGTTCACCGAACTCGAAGCAGGCGACGTTATCCTCACGGGAACCCCGGGGGGTGTCGGTTATCGCCGTGATCCCCAGGTGTTCCTCAAGCCGGGCGATGTCGTTGCCGTCGAAATCGAGAACGTGGGACGAATCCAAAACAAGGTCTCAGCCGAGTTGGTTTAACCCAGGCCGGCAGATGGCAGACTTTTAAAGAGGTCAGCCATTTGCCGGCACCGCGGTCAGTCTAGGCAGAAGTGGGACGAAGACCTGACGCCGATAGGCGGCAGGAATGTCATCCGCCGCTAAAACGTCTTCGTTCTTTGCCCTGTAGGACGCGGCGTACTGACTGTTCAAACGCGTTGGTTGGGCAAGGACGCCGGCCTTGGACACTCAGTGCCCTCTGCCGGCGCCCTTCGAAACAGATGTCCCATCCGACTGGCAGGGGTGTGCGCTTCTTCGCATGCAGATCCCCGACCTCGCCTGCGCAAGCGCACATGGTGAACTTAAGGCCAGTTCCGCGCTGGCATTCCGCCAGGCGCCTGAAGCGATTCGCAATCTGACGCGGGCCACGAACAAAGCGAGACACGCTCAGTTTGGCGGCCTCAAGCAACAAATCTCTGTTGTCTCGCCAGCTCGCCATTGCGGGCATGAAGGCAATGGGACCATCTAGCCCGTGAGCATATGGATAAGGAGTTACCCGTCCGTCCGTGTGGAACGGTGTTTGTCACGCGAGGAAAGAACATGCGAAGACGGTTGCAGAATCGTGAGCGTGCCGTCCAGGTTCCAAAGAGCCCACGGCACCGCCCAGAAAGTTGTCGATGCTGAAGCCCTGACCGTGGGTTCTCAGCGGCCAGTCACTACTTAAGAAGCAGGCTCGGCTAGAGCCGGAAGAAGCTTGTCAGTTGTCCGCTGTATGTGCGCGCGTAATAGCTCCACCGCGTCATCCGCCCGTCGGCTGACTGCGGCGTCAAGAATGGACCGGTGTTCACCACTGACATCCCGCCCGCGGTCGTGGAGGGGTGCTGACCAGCGCCGGTATAGCTCTGCGGAGTCCCGGAGGGCGATAGCAGTTGCGAGAATACGGCGGTTCTTGCAACCTTTCAACAACGCCAGATGGAAGACGTCGTGCGCAGCCGCCCATTCGTCGGACTGTCGGCTGGGATCCGTCGGGTCAAAAGCCGGAATGCGCTCGAGTATGTGCAGCGCCGCCACAGCTGCACCTTCCCACGCAACATCGCCATCTGCAATCGCGTGGCGAAGTGCCAAA
The DNA here is from genome assembly GCF_056395825.1 of Arthrobacter sp. 05T47. NCBI lineage: Bacteria > Bacillati > Actinomycetota > Actinomycetes > Micrococcales > Micrococcaceae > Arthrobacter > Arthrobacter sp. 05T47. The sequence goes on from NZ_JBFTKG010000004.1 coordinate 39,510, forward strand.
CCTTCGATCTCACATCGGGCAGCGGTCAGGTCGATGAGGTCCTCTGCCGACACTGACACGACGCGGAATCCCTGCTGCGCGATGGATTCGACGAGTCCCTGTTCAGCGAGTCGTTGAAGCGCTTCGCGGACAGACCCCATTGAACATCCGTACTTTTCCACCAGTCCGGCAAATGGAAGCTTCGCTCCCGGAATCAATCGTCCGGCAAGGATGTCGCGACGTAACTCCTCGTAGACAGCCCCGCTTCGTGTTGCCGTGGCCCCTGGCCTCTCTTGCACTCGCACCATCGCACTCTTCCTCTCTGCTGTGTCGATAGTAACATCACAAAACCAACTGAGCATCTATTTTCGAAATTTGCTTGACGTTTCGGTTTTTTTCCACTTTCATGGAGTTGTACCCGCGCGGTGGGGGGCATTCTGCGACAAGAACAAGGGTGTTGACTCCCGAGGGATCTTCGTAGGAGCTGCTTCCACGTTGGGCGGGCCTCCAAGACACGCAACCGCCGCGACCGTGGCGACACGCACCGGCTCCGAGTCCGCAGAATAAGGAATCCAATGCAAGTTACAGCGGCAGTTACCCCTTCAACAGGCTCACCGTTCGTCCTGAGGACGTTGGACCTTGATAACCTGCGCCGCGATGAAGTACGGGTGCGGATGGTTGCATCCGGGGTGTGTCACACCGACGCAGTCGTGCGGGATCAGGTCATCCCCACACCTCTTCCGGCTGTTCTGGGCCACGAAGGGGCGGGTATCGTCGAGGCTGTGGGGTCGGCCGTTACGACAGTCCGGCCGGGAGACCATGTCATCCTTTCCGCGAACTCTTGCGGGGTGTGCATCAAGTGCCTCTCAGGGCAGCTGGCATACTGCGAAGACCTGTTTGCCAGAAATTTCGGTGCCAGCCGGAGCGACGGTTCTACTTCCCTCAGCCTTGATGAGGTCAAGATATCCTCACTGTTTTTCGGCCAGTCCTCTTTCAGTAGTTACTCGAATGTCGCCGAGCGAAGCGTGGTGCGGATCGATCCTGACATCGATCTCGCGACGGTCGCCCCACTGGGATGTGGTATTCAGACAGGAGCCGGTGCTGTCCTCAACGAACTTCGCCCGCCTGCCGGTTCGTCCATCGCCATATTCGGAACCGGCGCCGTGGGATCGGCGGCGATCATGGCTGCTGCTGTCAGCGGCTGCACGCGCATTATCGCAGTTGACATACTTGATGCCCGTCTAAGCCTGGCGATGACACTGGGAGCAACCCACACCATCAACAGCCGCCGGGAAGACCTTTCGACCCGCCTTCAAGACATCACAGGGGGCCGAGGTGTTGATTTTGTTCTTGATACAACCGCAATCCCCCAGGTTCTTCGCACGGCAATCGATAACCTGGCCGTTCGAGGGACGGCGGCCCTGGTTGGGTCATCCCTTCCGGGCACCGAGGTGCACTTGGAAATCGGTGAATCCCTGAACAAGGGCTGGACGTTCAAGACCATTATCCAGGGAAGTTCCGTGCCACAGATATTCATTCCCGCTCTCATCGACTTGTGGAAGCAGGGAAGATTTCCGTTTGACAAGCTCATCAAGACCTACGACTTTAGCGACATCAATGAGGCCTTCGAGGATTCAGAAAAGGGCATAACGATCAAGCCCGTGCTCGTTTTTTGACTCTCCATAACCCTACATAAACCTCAGTTCTACAGGAGCAAACATGACGAAAAGCCCCTTCCCCGCGGAAACAGCCCAGCATTTCATCAATGGTAAATGGGCCGACAGCGGAGAAATCAAGGAATCATTCAATCCCGCCACAGACGAAGTTCTCGGAACCTATTTCGATGGCGGCCGGGAGGTAGCCCAGGCTGCGATCACTGCCGCTCGTGAGACCTTCGGTGGCTCCGCGTGGCGTCACGACCGTGAGCTGCGGGCGAAGGTCTTGTGGGAACTTGGAGACGCTGTCGAGGCCAACCTCGAAACCCTGGCACTCGCAATCAGTTTAGAAAACGGTAAACCCGTCAATGACGCCCGGTTCGAGCTCAGCATCGCTGCCCCGAAGCTCCGCTACTTCGCTGGGCTGGCATTGACCGACGTCGGAACCGCGGCAAGTGTGTACTCGGGCGCAACATCCATGCTCCTCAAGGAACCTAGCGGCGTGGCTGGCATCATCGTGCCGTGGAACTCCCCGGCGATTCTGGCAATTAGATCGCTCGCTCCTGCGTTGGCGGCAGGCTGCACCGTGGCTATGAAGATGCCCGGCCAGACTGCACTCACGAACGCTCTGCTCGCCCGCGTGTTCTCCGGAGTAACGTCCCTTCCGGCTGGCGTCATCAACATGTTCACTGGATCTAACAGCGCCGGGGCCAGAGAACTCGTGTCTTCTCCCGATGTCCAGGTAATCAGCTACACGGGGAGCACCGGCGTCGGCGCCCAGATCGCTAGCGCAGCCGGCGAACAGCTCAAGAAGGTCTCATTGGAACTGGGGGGCAAAACGCCCATGATCGTGTTCAACGACGCAGATCTGGACCGAGCGGTGCCCACTCTCACGGCCGCGGTGACAACGTTCGCAGGGCAGTTCTGTATGACCGGAAGTCGGATCCTCGCGGAGCGACGCATTGCCCCGGAACTTCAGCGTCGACTTGCCGAATCACTCAGGAGTGTGGTCGTCGGACGCGGGACGGACCCAGACACCCAGATGGGGCCACTGATCGACCATGCTTCTGTTGCACGAGTCGATGACATCATCAATAACGCGACCGACGCTGAAATCATTGTCCGAGGCGGTTCAATTGACGGGCCCGGTTCCTTCTACCGACCGGCGCTCCTCGGAGTGCAGGACCTCGATTCGCCGCTCATTCAGACTGAGCTTTTCGGCCCTGTTGCCACATTCGAAATTTTCGATGGCGAGGATGAAGCAATCGAGCGGGCCAACGCCACCGAATACGGGCTCGCCGCATCCGTATGGACGGCTGACGGGGCACGCTCGCTGCGGGTCTCGGAAAGAATCGAAGCAGGAACGGTGTGGACGAACGCATGGGCTCAGATCCTCGATCAGTTCGAAGAAGGCGGCTACAAGAAGAGCGGCGTCGGACGGCTCAACGGCCAAGGCGGCTTGGCGGAATTTCAAGAGGTGAAGCACATTTACCGCGCCAGTGAGTGAGGCCACCGACCGGGTCACAGGGACTGCCGGCCATCTGGGGCCACGTTTACTAAGGAAAACCCATGAAGAAAGCCATGACGAAAATCGAAGGTGACGCGCTATCAGACCTGTCGGTAGGTCATAGGGTTGAGATTAGACACGATCAGCGGCAGCTCTGGCTGGGAACAGTGGATATGACCGACAGTAGGCTCGGATTCATGTGGATAGTCACTGACCATGGAGAGCGGAAATTGGTCGATATCGCCGAACACGCTGTCTGGAGTCTTGACGCCTAGCTGCTTAATCAGTAACGCCAATAAGGATGGCAACATCGTATTTGCCTCCCTGGCCCGCACGGGCCTGGAGTCTCGCTGACCAATGAACCACTTCCAATGCAGCCGCGATCTGCAGGGCTCCGGCGTGGGAGCATAGGGCGGGAAGCCTGAAGCATGGCCATAACGTGAAGATCGTGCGGCGCGTGTTCACGCGCCGCACGATCTCTCTATGGGCGTCGGGGACGCTCCTGCGTGCGGCCGCAAGTCGGGAACGATGCTCATACGGTGGAGCAAGGAACTGGGATCCGTGCCGCGGCCGTGGTAACTGGGCGGCCTCGCGTGCCTTACAGTCAATATATTTCCGGAAGGTAGATGTCCGGAATTACGGCCGGCCGGTATTCGCCGGCGCGGGCACGGCTGTGGATCTCTTCGAATGTAATGCCGTTGGAACGGGCCTCGACGAATCGTTCCGGGTCGAAAAACTCTCCTATCTGATCAGCCGAAAATTCTCGGGACGCCCACATCCAGGATTTCGACTTGTCCCACCGACCGAATGTGTCCACCTGGATTTCCACACCGTTTCCATCCGGGTCAACATAGTAGAGCGACACAGTCATTCCATGGTCAAGACACATGAATGGCGTGATACGTGCATCGCGCAGACGTATGTAATTGTCGAGCCATTGGTCGAAGTCGGAGTACTCGAAGGCAGTGTGATGAAGTCCGGTCGTGTGTGGCTTGTCCACCGGCTGCTTCAGGTTCGGAAGTGCGAGCAAGGCGATCCGGTGATTGGCGTCGTCATTGGTAAGCCAAGCTCCCCTCTCGCCATAGAACACCGGCGTTAGTCCCGCTACTTTTTCATACCACGCGACCATCGCATCCAGATGCATGGTCGTGAATGTCGTATGGTGGAATTTTGGTGCAATCACGGGGCGCTGAGAGGCGCGGTTGGTTGCCATGCCCTTCTCCTTTCCATAACCCACACACAAGATCTTAATGCGACTGTATTTGGAACACAGCCACCATGATGCAATCAACCCGGGACTGCCCCCGGTTTTGTTGACGCCTTGACCTAGCGAGCGAGTGCTCGTGGAAGGATGTTGACCATGCCGACGGCTAACGGGGGCGGAGTTCCGCCAGGATGTTATTGATGTGGCCCGCAAGGGCGAGGCACAGATTGCGAAGGATTTCGGGCTTCGGTCACCACGCTGAAGCGCTGGATCGCCATCGCCGAACGTAAGGAAACCGGGGAAGGGCCGGCACCATCAGAGTCGGCCGAGATGCGGGACTTGAAGAAGCGCAACCGCCTGTTGGAGCAGGAAAATGAGATTCTGCGCCGGGCTGCTGCCTATCTGGCCAGCTATTGACCATTACAGATCTACCCGCTGACCACGGATCTTGCCGCCGAGGGAATGCCCGTGGCGGAGACCTGCAGGGTGTTGAAGTTTAGCAAGCAAAGCTTCTACCGGTGTGAGCCAGCCCGGTGACAGAACGGGACTGGGTCGATGCGCACCTGGTCAACGCCGCCCAGGACATCCACGCCGACGATCCGCCCTCGGATACCGGTTCATCAAGGATCCTGCTCCTTTTGCGGTGAATTTTGATTATTCCTTTGCCGGCGTGATGCGATCCGTGGAAGGCAGTCTGGAGCGTCTTGGCCTGGAGTATCTGGACATGGTAGTCATGCACGACATTGACCGTACGACTCACGGTGGTGATCAGCCCGCCCGGTTCCGCCAAGCCATCGATGAGGGCTTTCGTGCTCTCGTCCGCCTGCGGGAGGAAGGGTCAGTGAAGGCCATCGCGGGACACCTCGCGGAAGACCTGCCCCGTAGCCCTCCGGCTGAATGACGCATCAGATATCACGTTGGCTGGACAACAGGCGCCTGTTAGTCGAAGATCCCTGCCTCGGGTGCGGCGTGAGGCAGTGTTGCCTTCTCCGGGGTCGGGGGCTTGTGTCCGTCGTAGGCGCATTTCTTGAAGGGGCCTTCTTTGTCCATGAGGACGCGCATATGGGGGTCTGCGTGGTTCAGCCACCAGGTGCTGATCCCGAGGGCCGGCTCCAGGCGGAGGTGTTCCCAGGCCCGCCAGATCGCCTCCATGCGGACCAGGGCTTCGGGGTGTTTGTACCACTCGGGGCACCACGCGAACGTTGCCCCTTCGTTGACGTCACGGACGTAGGACAGGGCCAGCAGCTCGGCGAAAAACTCCACGGCACTGGAGTACACCAGTTCCGGCTCAGGCTCGTCATGGCTGTGTCCGCCCGGTGTGGTCTGGGCCTCTTCGTCGCCGAACGCGTCCCCGAACTCTTCACTCATGCCCTGTCACCGTCTATCCAGGGGTTGTGCGCCGCAGCGGCCACCGGCTCGCGCTCTATTTTCGCCTGAGTGGCGAGCGAGTCTTTGACTTTCTGGGCGTGGGGGCCGTTCATCCAGGGGATGGTTTCGATCATGGTGGCCGGGGCGCCGGAGGCGAGCAGGATGGCCCGGAACCTCGGCAGTGCGGTCAGGTCGGCGACGGACAGGATTTCGTCCTTGTTCTCCTGGCGGGAGGACGAGGACCCGGTTTTGCTGTGGCTGCGGGAGACGTTGATGTAGCTGTATTGGCCGATCAGCCGGGAGAGTTCATCGAGGTAGCCGACCTCGGAGACGCCGCCGCCGTAGATTTTCACGTTGGATGCGGACCAGAGTTTCCGCATGCCTTCCAGGGACCAGACCTCCACGCCCTGGGACCAGGACTGCAGGATGGTCATGAGGATGATCCCGCGCGAGCCGTAGTGGCTGTACTGGTCCGGCAGGGCCTTCCAACGGCAGACGTTCGCGGCCTCGTCCAGGATCCCGAGCAGCGGGGTCGCGAGCCGGCCGCCGGGCTGGGAAGTGGCGTACTTCTCGGCCGCTTCCACGACGGCGACGGTCAGGGCGGTTACGAGGGGGCCGGCGGTGCCGACCCCTTCACGGGAGAGGCTGTAGAGCGTGCCTTTGCCGCGCACGAAGTCCTCGGGAACGAACTGCGGCCGCGGGTCGGTGGCCGCCGTCGTGTCCCGGGCCGGGGTGACCCATTGGCTGACCTCGCGGTCGGTCAGGCAGGAAACCATTTGCCGGGCGGTGCCGTAGACACCGGCCCGCTGCTTTTCCGGTTCCCGGATGTGGCCCATCACCATGTCCGAGAGCAGGTCATAGCCGGCCGTCCTCAGCAGTTCTGCGGGGGCCTCGTCGTGGGGGCGGGTCAGCCAGGTGTAGACCTGCGTGACCGGGGCGGAGTCGAGGGAGGCGGCGAGCAGGAAGGCTTTGAGCAGGTTCTGCCCTGCCGGGTCGAAGTAGGCATCCGGTTTGGTCCCGGGTTCCCGGGAGCCGTTCGCGAAGTGCTGTGCCAGGTTCCCGGCCGTCGCTTCGTTCTTCACGTAGGAGAGCGGGTTCCACCACCAGCTGGGCTCTTCTTCGGCGACGGCCTGCGGATCGAAGACCCATACGGCGCCGGCCTTAGCCCGGATCGGGCGCGTGACATCCACGATGTCGCGCTTGTTCGAGGTGGCGATCACCGCGCCGGGTGCGTCCAGGATTGCCGGGACGGCGTAGGAGGTGGTCTTCATCGTGCGGGGACCGGCGATGAGAATCAGCATGTCCTCCCAGGAGGCCCACAGCGGGCGCTTCCCGGCAACGCTGCGGCCAAGCCGCACCCCTGTGGAGTTCTCCACGCCGAGACGCACGGCCGTGGCCGTGGCCCCCTTGGTGCCCAGATGATCGAGGTCTTTCCCGCGGCCCATGTGGACGGCGGCCTTATCCACCCGGGTGCGCTTGTGCGCCGTTCGGGTCCGGACCACCAGCACTGTCACCATCAGGGCAATCAATATTCCGAGGAGCACGCAGGCGACGATGGTGGACTGGACCGGCCAGGGCACCCGGCCCTTGACCAGCCCGGCCACCAGATCAATCGGGTGGGCAGGGGGCGAGGCGAGACCGGCCATCCAGGATCCGAGATGTGCCGAGACCCAGCTGCCGCCCCCAATGACGACAGCTGCGCCGATGGCCAGCCAGATCCCCAGCCCGTCGCCGAGCCCGGTGCCTTTACGGTTCGGAGCACTCATGCCGCCCCCTCTTCCTGGACCGGAGCCGCGGCCGCTTCCAGCACGGTCCCGGCCGGAGTTTTCCATTTTTTGTTGGTGTCGTTCAGGGAGGCCTCGATGGAGGTGAGGCCGATCTGGACGGGGATGCCGGGGCGGCCGCCGACCTTGATCAGGAATTTCCCGCGTCCGGGAGGTTCGACGTCGCCGCCGCGGGAGTCCCAGGCGGGCGGGTCCTGCCAGGAGATGAGCTTCTGCTGTTCCTGACGCGAGAGCGGGATCGCGGCGGTCAGCAGCGGCATCTCGGAGGCGGGCAGGCCTGCGCAGATGACCATGCCGGAGCGTTCGACGAAGCCGCGGGCCTTCATCCGGTCCTCTTCTGCCGGGAGCGCCAGCAGGTCGGACATGGTGTGGGAGATCATGACCTGCCCGACGCCGACGGAGCGGTTGAGGCGGGTCAGGGCGTCCACCCGGTCCACCATGCCCTTGCCGGCGCGCAGTGCCCGCCAGAGCTCGTCCAGGACGACGAAGTAGTTCCGCCGCGGTTCCAGCCCGGCGTCGGCGAGGGCGTTGGCGACGTTGACGGTGCCGAAACCGTAGGACCAGCAGGCCAGCAGCACGGCGGCCTGCAGGTCCGTTTCTGTCTCGTCAATGCTGGAGACGTCAAAGACCACGGCCCGGTCACGCCGCATCGGGTTCGTGGTGTGCCGGGAGAAGATTTCCCCGAGCTTCCCGCCGCCGGTCAGGCCCAGCAGGGTGGCTTCCAGTGCCCGGGTTTCCTGCAGATAGACGGTCATATCCCCACGGTCCAACGCGACCTGGCGCAGCTCGTCCGGGGCGGCGATGATGACGTCGAGCAGGTCTTTCAGGACCGGAACACCGTCGAAGGATTCATCGAGGACGCGCAGGGCCCGGTCCAAAATGGTCTGTTCCTGATCCGTGGGCGGGTTGTTCCGGCTGATCGTGATGAGGGAAACGACCATGTTCAGGCGCCGGCCGTGGGCATCGGCCCGGACCCGAACGGCCGCTTGATGGTGACCGTGCTCCTCGAGGAGCCGGGCGACCTCAATGGCCTGTCCCGGATCGAGGATGTTCAGGTAGCCCCGTCCCCGGCCGAGTTCGATGACCTGCCCGCCGATGGCGCTAATGGCGTCCACGTGTTCGCCCTTCAAGTCCCCAAGCACGAGCGGGTGGACGCCCTGGCCGGACAGGCCCAGCATCATGCGGCGTACAAGCGTGGACTTCCCCAGTCCGGGTTTGCCCAGGACAAACGCGGAGGGGTTGGAAATCAGGTGGGCGCGCTGGAACCAGCTGATCGGATCACAGCAGACCGTGGCCTGGGTTTCCTCGTGCCGGCCCAGCGGCACACCGACCATGGGCGAGGACGTACCCGAGGAAAACGGCCACAGCCCGCAGACCTGCACGGTGGTCCCACGGTATTCACGCACTGCCGGGACGAGGGCGGCAGCCCCTCCCCCACGCCCATCCCAGCCGCGGGAGCCCGGAACCCTCTCACGAACCCTGACCGACTTCTCTGGCATAGGGGGCCCGTCACCGGCACTGAATGCAGTCATTACTGCCTTTACTGTCTTTGGGCGGAGGGGCCACATGGGTGCCATTTAGAGTGCCTCTCTGAATTCGGTGGGCAGCAGGATGTGTTTGGGCAGGACGAGTCCGAGCGGCAGGGACGCGGCGAAGGCGGTGTCCTGGGAGCCGTAGGCCCGGCGCAGCAGCACCCGGGCAGTGCCGGAGGTCTGTTCCACGGCGGCGACAGCATCGGGGAGGCGGGCAGAGTCGGTGACGGTGGCGGTGACAACCAGGCCGAAGTTCACCAGCCCGGCCCCCTGAGCTTCCTCCTGGGCGGTCTGCGCGGCGGAGCGGGCATCGACCAGGGCGCGGGCGGACGGTCTGCCCCCGGAGGTGATGCGGACATTGGCGTTGTTCTGATCCCGCTCGACCACGGCGGCGGCCCGGGCCGAATCCATCGGACGGTACAGCAGGGAAACACGCTTACGATCGATGTCCCCGTGCGGGGCCAGCAGACGGGACAGGACCGAGGAGTTCACCGACCCGCGCGGGGCGCCGGTCATAGTCCAGGAGGCAGAGAACGCGCCGTCGTGCCGGTAGTCATCCCAGCTCGCCTGCGTCGCAGAGGGGCCGACGTCGCCCCAGGTGAGGGCGACCGGGGATCCGGCGGCGTGGGCTTCATCAATGATCAACGCCGCGGGCGGGTCGTAGGCGATCCGGACGGCCTCGCAGAGTTCCTGCGCGGACATCGGCCGGGCGATGCCGGCGCCGGTGGCCTGCAGCCGGGCACCGAGCCCGGGGATCCGGGAGGCCAGGTCACGGGCGACGTCTTCGGGATCGCGCTTCCGGGATCCGGAGCGCAGTGCGGCGGTGAAGGTCAGGGACACCCAGGCCCGGACGGTGGCCGAGCCTTCCGGGTAGGTGCGGACGACCTCGCGGAGGATTGCCTTCGCGGCCTCCGGGGCGTCGGCATGGATGTTCATTTCAACTTCGTTGCGCAGCCGGTAGCCGGAGTCGGGAGCGGTCTCCACGGTCACGGCCGCGGCTTCCAAGCCGGCTTCGTCGCCGAGGCCGGCGAGCCAGCCGCCCCAGTTCGCGACCCACGCGTCGACCTGTTCCGGATCCACCAGGGAAGCGCCATCTGGTTCGGTGGAGAAGACCACGGTGAAGTGGTTCGTGGTGGGGACATGGAGCATGGCGACGGGGCGGTTGTAGGAGTCGTTGAACTCGTACAGCCGGGACTTCGCGGCCAGGCCGGGAAGCTGGAACATGCCCCACTCGGTGACACCGAGCGGGCCGGAACGGTAGAGGTTGGTCCCGCCGGAACGGGCGAGACGGAAGTTCATCCGCGTCGCGAACCGGTCCACGGTGGACTGACCGTGCTTGTCCTTGACCGTCAGAAGCAGCACGAGCAGCCCGGCGACGGCAAGGACGCTCAGGCCCGGCAGCAGGCCAAGAAACGCGAAGGTGATGATGCCGGCCAGCAAGCCGGTCATGACGATGCCGGTGCCGATCGCGCCCAGGCTTCCTAGCCCTGCGGAACGGGGAACGCGCCAGTTGCCGTAGGACGGTTCCTTGTATTCGGTATTAATTGCTGCCACTGGGGCCCTCCCCGGTTGAATCCTGCGCGGTCTGTTGTGCGGCCGACGCGGCCTTGGACGCTGCTTGTGCTCCCGCGGCGACGGCGATTCCGGCCGGGCCGGCGGCTTTCGCCGCTCCCGACGCGGCCCCTGCACCGGCGGTGCCAGCTCCGGCTCCTGCGACCGAGCCGGAGGTGCCTGCCCCGGCGGTAGCGGCGCTTCCGGTGGTGCCCTTGCCGGGCGCTCCGCCGGGGCCCGTTGAGCCAGGGGTGGGTTTGCCATTGCCGCCGTTACTGCCGCCGGCGCCCTTGCTGCCCTGTGCGCTGGCGCCCGTCTGGCCGGGCTGACTTCCCGGTGTGGGTGACGCGTTGCCGCGTCCACTCCCGGAACGGCCCAACGAGACGGCCCCGGTGGCCATGGCCCCCACCGCCGCTCCTGCTCCCCCGCCGGAACCAGAGGCGACAGCTCCGACCATCGGGGTGACGAAGCGCATCAATGCCGGCAGCGCCAGCAGCGCGACAATCATGAGGGCGAACCCGGTAATGGATCCCAGCAGGACATTCCCGCCAGAGGATCCCATGAGCTTGAAGGCAACGGCGTAGACGACGGCCGCGGCGGGCTTGTAGAGAATGAACGCGATGGTCCAGCCGATGGCTTTCTGGAACCACTGCCGTCCCATCTCGGTGTTGGTGAACGCAGCCGTGGTCGGGAGGATGCCGGCCAGGATCACCAGCATGCCGCCGCGGACGATCATGAGGACGATCTGCACCAGCGAGGCAAGCAAACCCACCAGGCCCAGGATGATCAGAATGAAGACCCCGACCCCGGTCTGGTTCGTCATCACCAGGATGGCCATCGCGTGGGCGAAGCCCTTGCCATCGGTTGCCCGGTCAATGATCGAGGCCGAGAACGCATCGGCCGCGATCACCAGAATAGAGATCACCGCCAGCCCAAGACCGGACACCAGGGTGAGCGTCAGCAGGGACCGAAGCAGGTCTTTCAACGGTGCCCCGCGCTGCTCCCAGATCATCCGGGTGCCGCCCAGGATGACCGACAGAACAGCCAGTGCCAGCGTCCAGTAGCCCAGTTCTGAATTGACGAACCCGACCACAGGACTGGGGGTGAGCCCGTCCTGGGATGCGAGGTTGGCCGTGGGCATGCTTACCCAGAAGGTGGAGAGCGTGGTCACCATCTGGCTCATGCCCTCCATGATGGCTTTCGCCAGATTGCCTATGGCGTCATCGAGTACGCCGGACACCGCGCTTTTCGATACGCAATTAAGGTCCCAAAACTCGCACCCGGCCATGTCAGACTCCGGTCCAGAGGATGAATCCACTCAGATCGCTGAGCTGGGCGACGGCATTGAAGATCTGGCCGTCGTCGGCTGCTTTGACCTTCCAGTCACCATCAACCCACCGCAGTGAAAGGACCGTGTGGGCGTACTGACCGGTCGGAAGTTGGAAGGCAACATCCACGTCGGCTTCTGCCGGAGTGAAGGACTTGATAAGGAAGCCTTGGAATTGCGCGGCTCCCCCGCTGGAGCTGGGCGACGAGACCTTGGCCTTGGTGTCTGCAATGGCAGCGTCCCGACCACTGCCGGGGACTAGGAAGTCTTCGGCGAGTTTGACTTTGTCCAGGGTTGTGGATGAACCAAGGGCGATAACGTTGGCTGCCGCGAAGAGGGCTCCCGTGGGGCTCTGGGCGAAGCATGACCGGAACCCGTTTCCGTCCGTCAATCCCGGCCCGAAGGTTTTTGGATCGGTGGGTGCCGCCATCTTTCCAACGAGTGCCCACGTCGACTTCGGTGCGGTTCCCAAAGTCTTCTCCGTGCTGGAGGGCAGCCCGCAAACACTCTTTCCAGCCGCGTCTTCTGTCTTCGCTGGCGACGAGGAGGCGCCGGCAGACGATGAGGCGGTGGCGGGCTGGACTGTGCTGTCTGCCTTGGGGAGGAAGAAGATCACGACGACGGCGGCGATCAGTGCGATGACCAGGGCGGCCGAGATGATGAATCCGGGCTTGGTGAACGGGCTGCGTTCGGTACTGCTTTGGGTGGATTCGCTCATGATGAACCTCTCCGGTTGTCGGGATTTAGACGAAGGCGCGGACGATGCCGGAGGCGCCGGTGATGATGATGCAGCCGGCCAGGACCCAGCCGAGCTTGCCGATGGACTCCCCGCCTTCGCCGCGGCGGAGCTGGATGACCATGCCGATGCCGACGATGATCACGCCCAGGACGCCGAGGACCAGGCCAATGCCGGAGGCCCAGTTCAGGACGGTCAGCAAACCCTTGGCTTCTGCCGGGACGGTGGGCGTCGGGTTCGGGATGACGCTTGCTGCAAGTGCGGAGAAGGAGTTCATGGTGAGACCTTTCAGTGGGTGGTGCTGGGTGTGGTGTCGGTAGCCAGGACGGCTAAGTCAGAGATGAAGCGTTGGTACTCGCGGACGGTCGGCGGGGTGGTGGCATCCCCGTGTCGCCAAGCCTCGACCCAGGGCAGGGTCCAGAACCGGGGCGCTCCCCCGCCGACAATGGCGGCAAAGTCGCGGAAGGGTTTGGGAGTCTTCCCCGGCGCGTCCGCCAGGACGGCGAGGCCGAGCAGATCAACCGCGGGCGCCGCGCCCGATACCCACTGGGTCAGGGCGCTCCGGGCCGCTGTCAGGCCACGGATGTCTGCACGGCAGACCAGCAGCACCCGCGGCTTGCTGCCGTCCTGGAGGACGGGCCAGCAGTGACCGGTGATGCGTGCCCCGCCGATGAGGTCAGCGATGCGGCTTTCACCGGATCCCCCGTGGGCCCCGGTGACCCACAGTGCTGCGGAGCCCGCGACGGTACGGCAGCCAAGCCGGTCTGCGGCGTCCGGTTCGACCATTCCCCTCAGCGGTGCACTGATCACGGCCGTCGGCGGCACCTGCGCCTCCGGGGGTGCCGTTTCCGCGCCGTCGGCTGGAGCCGGGCGGGTGATCCAGGGGTTCAGGGACTGTTGCATGGTTGCCTCCTTTCAGAGTCCGGTGGTGGGTGGTTTAGAAGCCGGCGGCGACGGCGGCCGCGGCCGCGAGCCATGCCCGCTGGGTTGCGGGCTGGAGGGCTTCGTAGCGGATGGGTCCGTTGACCAGGGCCGGATCGTAGGGAATCCGCACGACGGTCCGGACGAACGGTGCGAAGCCGTCCGCGATCCGCTGCGCTTCGTCCTTGGCCCGCTTCAGCGCCTCGCCGCTCATGCTGCGTTTGGCGTCGGTGGACTCAGAGACGATCACGACGGCGTTGCGGGCCAGCTCCGCGTCATGGCCGCCCCGGGATTCCAGCGTCTGCAGCGTCAGACGTGCGGCTTCGGCACGGTCCTCGATGGCGGTGACCGGGACGACGAGCTGGTTGGTGTGGTCGATCATCCGCCGCCAGTTCGCGGCCCTGGCCGTGTTGCCCGAATCCATGACCACCAGTCGGTAATACCGGGTGAGGACCTGGTGGGCGATGTCCACTTCCTCGGCGGTCACTTCGTGGTCGCCTTCCTCGTTCTCATCCGAGCGCAGGACATCAAACTTGTCGGCAGTCTGGTGATGGACGAACCTGGCGATTTCCGCCGCGTTCGTTGCCGGGGAGAGAAGTTCGGTGGAGGCATCGATCAGGTCCAGGACGCTCCGGTCGTGGGAGCCCTTTTCCGTCCGCCAGCCCAGGGTGCCCTGGGACTCGTTGTTATCCCACGCCACGGTGGCCGCGCCGCTGTAGCGGGCGAGGATCGCCGAGAGCATCACCACGGTGGGGGTCTTGTTCGCCCCGCCCTTGCGGTTGACCACGGCAATGGTCCGGGGACCGGGCCAGTGCTGGCTCACCGTACGRATGTCCTCCCGCTCTGAGAGTTCTTCTTCCGAGGGGTCCATCCGCAGTCCCAGGCGCGTAAGCGTTCCCCGCCAGCCCTGGGTGGCCGGTTCAAGCACCGGGGCGCTGACCAGGAACGAGGTTTCCTTCAGGCGGCGCCGCGTCGGCGCCGCTTCCTCAGCAACGGCGGCGGGCGCCTGCTGTTCCGGGTTGACCGGCACCGGAAGGGTATCGGCTGGGACGGGGACGGGTGGCCACCGCTGGGCGTCCACCGGTGCCGCAGGGACAGGAACTGGCGCGGACTCTGCGGGAGCGGCCACGGGCTCCTGTGCAGGGACGGTCTCAATGATCGCCGGGACAACTGCCTTGGGTGTGGATTCCGGAGCTTCTGCCCGGCGGCGGGTCTGCCGGGGGTCATAGGAGACGGATTCGATCTTGTTATCCGGATGCACGATGAGTTCACCGTGGCCCTCGGGATCCTCGATCTGGACCCGCACGGGGCGCTGCAGGGTCTGTGCCTCGCCCACGATGAGGGCCAGCGCATTGTTGCGCAGTTCCTGAACGGATTCCCCCGCAGGAACGACGCGGGAGTTACCCGCGACGACGACCTCGGCGGTGCCGTTGTCCCGGACGATGGCCCGGATGTTGGGAAAGGCCATGACCTCGGTTGGTGTAGTACCCATGAGCTTCTTCCTTACGTGTGTGAGATAGAGAGGTGCGGCGCTTAGGACGAGGGCGGGGTGAGCCGGCTGACCTTCCACCGGGCGTCCCTGCCCGTGCGGAGCAGCTGCACCGTGTACGTCCCGGCGTTCGTGGGAACGGCCGCCATGACACCGAAGCCGTTGGCTCCATCGACGCTCAGGGTGGCGGGGCCGGTGACGCGGCTTACCGGGATGTTGGCCGGATCGACCGCCGAGTAGTCTGCGATGGCCTGCGGAGTCAGCCACCGGGCCAGGTCATTGGCCCACTGCTTTTCCTCCACCGCGGGACGGGCGAAGTCCGCCATGGCCTTCCCTGCGACTTCCACTGCTTGGTCCTTACTGGCCTGATCCCAGGTGATGCCGATCGTGGCCGGGACTGTTCCCCCGGGCGCCTGGGGTCCGCTGTTGGCGCTCAGTGAGACCGGCGCGGACGCTGTGGGCTGGCTGGCTGATGCCGCCGGTGCCGGCGTCGTGCTTGCCACCGGTGCGCAGGAAACGCAGAGCAGCGCCACGGCGAGCAGGGTCAAGGGCTTTTTCACTTCTTCTCCTCTTGAGTGGGCAGGTACAGGAAAGCTGAGGGGAGAGTGTTGGCCACTGTCCGGGTGTAGTAGCTGTGGTCCGCCGGGGCCGGGTTGCCGTTGTAGCCCTCTTCGACGTAGGTCCCGTTGTCCTTGACGTCCTTGACGTCCTTGACCACCGCGACGTGGCCGAAGTTCGGGTCCGCTCCCCCGGCGCCGGGCGCGTACCAGACAACGGCGCCGACCCGGGGTGTGCTGCCGGCGTCCCAGCCTTTGGCGTCCCAGCCGGCCTTCCAGGTCAGGGCCGAGCCGAGGCCCCGCCCGTCCGGACGGAAGGAGCCGTTGAGGAACTTGAACGGTGCGCTGGTTGAACCCATCTGCTGGTTTACCCGCCAGAGGGCGAAGTCCACGCACTCGCGGTAGTACATGCCCAGCGGTGAGGTGCTGGCGGTGTTCGCTCCGACCTGCAGCCAGGTCGGGGAGTTCTTCCATGGGTAGTCATCCCCCGCGCCCGACTGTCCCGGGATGGCGCAGTCGCTGCCTTGCAGGGAGAACTTCGAGTTCGAGAGCGCCTGGGCGAGTTTCACTGCCTCGGGCCAGTACTTCTGGTAGTGGTAGGGGTCGGCGTTGCGCTGGACCTTGTTGCCGGCGAGGGTCGGTTCCAACAGCTCCCAGCCGGCCACGCGCTGCAGGGCCTTGATGAAGTTCGTCGCGCTGGTCGTGGGGTCCATGCGGTCGGCGTAGGAGCCCCACGCGCCGTTATCCCGCTGCTGGAACAACCCACGGGAGTCAGGGCCCGGTCCGTCGCCGTAGTCCAGGACCCGCAGGCCCGACTCCCCCAGGGAAACCATGACGCTGATCATCTGCCCTTTCACGGACAGGTCTAGTGCCTTACCGGCACCCATGATCGCCGCGGCGTTCTTCAACTGCTCCTCGGTGTAGCCCTCGACCCTGGTGTTGCCGTCGATGACAACAGAGACGGCCGGACCGCAGATGGCGGCAGCTGGCTTCGCGGGGGCGAGAAGCAGAAGCATGGAGAAGATCAGTCCGAAGAACAGCCCGGGGATGGCAATGATGGCCACTAGGCCAAGCGATGTGCGCTGCATTAGATTCGCCCCTCCCCCTTGGACGTCGACTGGCTCAACCAAAAGATTACACGCCTGTAGTGAACATGTGCAACGCTTGTAGTGGGCATGAATTGCTCAGATATGAGGGATGAGGCGACGTTACGATGATTGGGTTCCGTTCCTCTTCCTGGTTCGGCGCTGGAGGATGAGACCTAATGCTGACGACACGGCGCGGCCTGGCCTGCCTCGCGTTCCTTGTACCGGCGGCCGCACTATCTGGATTCGCGGTTGTCATGGCCCGCAAGATCGTTAAACGGGGACCAAAGGACTACCGTCGTGCCGAACTGACAGATGATGGCCGTAGAGTCCGCATCGATTTGGACGACTACACCAAAGCCCCGGGCGACTTTGGCGTGTTCGACCCCGCGACAGAGAAGTACACGAGAGTCGGCGAGGTCACGCTGATCAATGAGGATCAAAAGTACGTAGAACGGCGGATTGATCCTCTTGGGTCCGCGCCGGGACGTCTGGGGCCAATCGTCGATTGGACTCCGGACGTGTTTTTCGAGCCCTCTGCTGTCGGCGGACGGTTCGAAGAGGTGGACGTCCCCACCGCGTACGGTGCGGCGCCTGCATGGCTATTTGAAGCTGAGAACACGGACGTATGGGTGATCCATATCCATGGCAGCTGGACCGACCGCTCGATCATGTTCCGGGACGTCCACGCATTCAGTTCTTTAGGATTCACCTCCTTGGTCCCCACATTTCGCAGCGACCCGGAGGTCAGCCCACCACAGGCCGAATCGAGCCACCTTGGGCAAACGGAGTGGCGTGATGTGGAAAGCGCTGTGTCTTACGCCGTCGCTCGTGGAGCCAGACGCATCATCCTCTCCGGCTGGTCAATGGGTGGGACCATTGCGCTGCTGACGGCGGAGCGCAGCGCCCATCGGGACCGGATCGTCGGAGTCGTCCTGGTAGGGCCGGTCACGAGCTGGCGCAAGACCATCACGGCGGGGGCGGTGCGGGCTGGCGTGCCGGCGATTGGTGCCGGCCTTGTCATGTGCCTGTTGCAGGCTCCCCCGTTCGCGAGGATGCTCGGGTTGGAGGAACCGATCGATTTCGATGCACTTGAATGGGTCGATGTACCTAACCGGGTTGCAGTCCCGACGCTGGTCCTGCACTCCTACACAGATCAAGAGGTTCCCTGGGAGATCTCCGCGGCGTTCCAACGCGCGAATCCTGACACCGTCACCCTGATTCCCCTACCTGAGGCGCATCATACCCAGGAGTGGAATGCCTCGCCTTGTACCTTCTCCAACGAACTGACGGCTTGGGTCAGCAAGACGATCTTGGCTGAGCAGGGCTAGGTCTTTGCGTCTAGCTTGGCCTCAATTTTGCTGATTCTGCCCTCAACAGACTCCGGGAACATCGTCATGTTCCCCCGCTGGTAGTTGTGCAGAACGATGAGGCTTTTGTAAACCCCGTTTTCGAGCGTTTCATTGAAAAGGTCCCACGCCGGGCTGACTCGGGATTGATCTGCATTTACCCGGATCCTCAACGCCGTAAGCCAGAGTGCATCGATCATCCAGAGCCGCAATTTCGGGAGCTGCTTGGACAGGAAAAGAATCAGCCACCCCGCCGCCGTCACCGAGAGTCCTACATAGAAAAGGCGGTCAAACCAGGATCCGATCGCTTGGGCGAAGGCATCCCAGGGCGAGAAATGGAACAGCACCACGTACGTAATGTGGCACGAACAAGCCGCCGCAACCACAAGCAGGCCCGCTGAGAATGTTGCATACGGGCCCCGCGCCTTGTGCCGAAGCATGTAGATGATCCTGAGCACGGTGAACAACAACGCGAGCATGTATGTGCCGCTGTACGTGGCAGTTGCGAGCTGATCCATGCGGGTATCAATGAAGTCCGCAGCTGTTGGAGCTTTGTCCTTAATCAGGGCGAAGCTGACAATCATGATGGGAATGCTCAGCAACGGGGCGTAGTAGGTCCATCTGACAATGGGTACGTTCGCTAAACGCCGCACGCTGTCATTGAAGAAGAAGATCGCCAGTAGCGCGAAGATGGCTTGAAGCAGGTTCGTCACGTTGATGCCACCGAGGTAGCTGTCGATGACCTCTAGCGGTGTAACCGTGCCCAGGACAAAGAGCGCCGTCAGGCCGAACATGGAAGCCAGCCACGACGCCCGGGATTCCGCCACCTTCACCACCGAGGGGATCCGAAGGAGGCATAGGGCACTCAGCAGCGCAAAGAGCAACAGTTTCATGGTCTAGCTGAGGAAAGGATCAGGATCGGACAAGCTGCGTGCACGGGTCTTCTTCGACATCTCGAAAGCGAAATCCTCCACCCACCGTTCGACAGGATGATTCGGAACGGACCGGCAGGTAACGCTAATTGCGTCCGCGGTTTCCCTCAGCATCTCTTCAGAGAGATCCGGCAGAGCCAGGGAAATCCGAAAGCTCTCCAAGTAGATGTGTCCGAGCTCGTGATAGATGCAGTGAAGTTTGTATTGCCGCGACTTCTGCGGGGGGAAATAGACGTTTATGCGATCTTCAAATTCGGCTTTGAAGGCCGTCAGCGCACCCCAGGACTCCTTGTACTCGATCAGATTGATCGGCTTCTCACAGATCACGGTCAAGCGATCGATAACTTCCTTCATCGACGTCGTGCCGTCTCCGCATAACTCCCGGACCTTTTCCGGGACCGGCGGGAGTGCCATTCACTCGTCGCCTTTCATCGATGCATCGATGATCCTCGTGATCGTCCTCAGTGTTTCTGGCGAGGTGGCCCCCAGGTTTCTCGCTGCAAAGTTCTTCACCTTGAGCTTCCGCATCTGCACAAGGAATTCCATGCGCGCTTCTACCTCGGGAGGAGTCTCGCTGTTGAGATCACACAGGTAACTGGCTGGTACGGCAAAAACGAACTCTGCTATGCCCTTCAGCAGTTCTTGATCCGTCACCAGGCTGCCAGTGCCATTGATCAAGTAGGACCACCGTGTCCGCGACAGGTGGATTCCATGGGCGGAAAGTGCTTCTTCGACATGAGGGTAAATGAGCGCAGTGTTGTTATCTGCTTCCCAGATATCCACCAGGATGCCCATGCGATCCGCTAGCCGCTCTTTCTTCTGTTGCTGCGTCAGAAACACGCTGCGGCCCCCATTTGCCATCTATACAGCTCCTTAGCCAAGCTCAGCCACTTGCGTAGGCCGCCAACACAGAGCAGGCGGGCAGCTGACACAAGAGATGTTACCCGATGCCTACCGCAGGGTGCAGGTAGTGAGTTGTGCATGTGCGGAGCATGTATGTAGTCTGTCGCTTGCTAAGTCTTTTTGAAGGAGCAACCGCGACAGGACCTGTATATCTACAGGTTCTCTAAAACGGAAGTGAGGGTGATGGAATGGAGGAATACGGCCCACCCAAGCGGATCGGTAAGAAGGCGCCACTGAACTGCCTTGTGCTCCCACATCAGCATTTCACCGCCTGGAAGGCAACGCGGCGGTACAACATGTCCTTCGGTGAGTACGTTGGTGCTTTGATAGACCGAGCGGAAGGGCGTCCCAACAAGCTTGATGGGATGCAACAGGGGGCGTTGCCTATCGAAGAGTCCTAGGACACCAAAAGCCAAAGAGCGACACGCCGCCACCGCGTGCAGGGTTCGTTTATCAAAACGGTCGCAGCCATCGATGGCATCGAGAGTACAGACGGAGTGTGGGAGAACCGCGCCCCCTGGGCTGGGACAGAACTGATCTGAAACCTGTGGCCAGGGCGGTTATTGCGATGATGTGTGACTGGTTCCCGGCCCCCACCGGAGAGATGATCCACGTCGATGGCGGACACCACATCATGTGGATGTAACAGTCTCCGCGGTGTTCTCGACACATGCTAATGAACTCAGCGAAGGCGCTGGCACGCCGTGCCGTCTAGCGGCCGAAGGAGATAAATGCCGGAGTCCCAAGTCACAAACGCGACACGCTCCCGTTTTCTGAAAACAAATCCCCGCGCCTTCAATTGCCCGGTGATAGCTTCAGAGCAGTCGCATTGACATCCAAGTCAGTCTGAGCGGCAGGCAATACAACGATGAAGCTGTACCCGCTCTGGCGGGTACAAAATTCAAAGGACACAGAACATGACGGCAGTAGCAGTAAATCGAGGCGGCGGGCGCCCCAGTAAAGGCCTGCGTAAGTTCATTGGTTTGCGGGCGCCGATACCCACTTCTGACGGTATCGCCAAGGTCGCCGCTCACAAGGGGTTGACCGTCACTGAGTACCTTCTGTCCGTTGTAGAGCCAAAGCTGCAAGAAGACCTGGCGGCACTAGTCCAGGACGACTACCAGCAGGAGCTGCCCATCCGTATTGCCTCATAACAAAAAGAAGGCCCGCACTAGGCGGGCCTTCGAAGCTTGAGACTTACCCTCTGGATTGCTTGCCGGCGGATCAGATTGTAAGTCGTGGAGAGCCTGAACAGGCCATCCTTTGTGTTGCCATGAAACCGATCTGGCAGGATCGGCCCTTTTTCGTACCTCAATCCCCGGAAGGATTACTCACATCGTACATCAGCACGTCTCCGTGCTTCCAGCACGCCCCGCTGCTGGCGTGTCAAGCCAGTCAGACGATCCAGCCACTGTTTGGGCAGCGCTATCACCCCTGCTGGCCGGCCAGCCCCGCGTACGGGTTTCCCGTGACGCCGGGAAGTCTTACCCGCAAAAAAACGAGCGGAACCTCACGGACAGCCTTCCTTCGCTGCCCGCCGCAGTAAGAATTTTCGGTAAAGACGGCACCTGCGCTGCGATTTTCCTGGACTTTGACTCGTCCGTCGCCGGTATTGACTGGGTCGAGGCCGACGTCCGTGCCGTCCAGATGTGGCTGCACTCGGTTGGTGCCCGCTGGATTGAGGATTACTCCCCCAACGGCGGCCGTCACGTCTACATCCCGTTCAAGCAGCGGGTCACCTTTTCTGAAGCGCGTGATCTTGTCGAGGCGCTGGGCACCCGGTACCGGAGCCTGGACAAGACCCCGCACCAGAACCTCCTGCACGGCTGCATGCGCACACCCGGGTCCCCACACAAGCGAGGCGGACACCAGGAACTCGCCATGTCATTGTCCATGGCCTACGACGTTGCCCGCCGACCCAACACGGCCACCGTTTGGGCCGCGATGACCGATGATCTGGCGGGGGAGATCGCCGCCGTCCGTGCGCTCCGCCTCGAGGCCACCTTCACCCCTAAGGCCGAAGAGGCCCCTGTGATCAAGCATCCGGCAGGCCGGATGTCCCGCGTCATGCAGCTGATGGCCCAGACTGGGCTCTACGACACGAACCGGTACGCCTCGAATTCGGATGCACGCCAGGCCATCATCACAGGGGCCGCGGCCGCCGGACTGGAACTCGTTGACGTCGAACGCCGCATGATGCAGGGGACCTGGCCGGGGCTCGCTTCCTTCTATGCCCGCTATGCCTCCCGTCACCGTGTCCCGGCACTGCGAAGGGACTGGATCAATGCGGTCGCCTACCTGAGCAAAAACCGGTCTACTGCGGACGGAAATAACAATGTCCGCAGATCCCCCACAAGCCAGCCAAATACACAGCCCCCAGAACTAAAGGGCTTAAAGCAAAATTCGAATCCCGATGCAGAGCATCGGTTCATCCGGACGTGGCGCAACGCGCTACGAGTCAGGGAGGTGAACTACACGGAATCCCGGATAGGAATGGCTCGAAGAATGGTGCTGAGGTCACTGGGGGAGGCGGCCCACATGACAGCATCTCGGTTCATTGAATTCGGTGTCAGGTCTATTGCCGTGGCCACCGGGCTGGATCACACCACGGTGGCCCTGCACCTGAAGGCCCTCCGGGCGGAGAAAGATCCCCTCATCACCCTGGTCGAAGAAGCCCGCGGGACAAGGGGCGATCTGTATATGCTCACAGTCCCCGAAGAGCTGAAGACCGCGGCCGAGGATGCGTCTTGGCAGAAGGGAAAAATCCACGCACTCCGCCCGGCGTTCAGGGAATTGGGGCTGCCGGCGGCTTTCGTCTACGAAGCACTGGAGCACTCCCCTGCTCTGCCGATCACCGACCTCGTCAGGGTCACCCGGCTCTCGCGGTCAGCGGTCAACGAGGCCCTGGAAATACTCGCCGCCTGGGACCTGGTGACACGGAACGGCGGACGGGCCTGGTCGGTGGTGGCAACGACGTCGCTGAGTCAGCTCGCCGAACACTTTGGGGTCCTCGAAGCTGTCGCCGTGCAGCTGCAGCGTTACCGGATCGAGCGGATCATCTGGCGCGAATGGCTTGCTAGCAACGTCACCACCGTCGCCGAGCTCCTCTCTCCCGGTGAGGATTACCCGTGGGAAGCCTTCGAGGGTCCGCCGGATGACTGGGCCCTGGCGGAAATCGCGTTTAGCAGAGGCGGGTAAGTCAAACGCCGAAGGTCTGCCCTTCGGCAGCTACTCCCCCACTGCAGGAACGAATTCCTGCAGCCACAGTTTCATGCCATAAGTCATGCCATAAGGACTATGAGAAGTGAGGGCGGAAGTCCTGCTCGACGCGTGGCCTCACTTCTCCGCTCCTGGACCCGCTTGGGTGTGGAGCCTGAAGACGGTTGAGACGAGGGCGCTGCGTGACGGGGCGTCGAACTCGGTGACCTTCTCATCCAGCCAGGCAACCTGCAGCCCGTCGAGGCGCAACTGGATCTGAATGCCGGCCTCTCCCCTCTTTCGGGGTGCGCGCCGAGGCATGCCCGAGCTGGTCAGCTCCGTATCAGCAGTGAACTCCCCCGTGATCTGCTCGTCGGTCAGAGTCTCAAAGGCATCAATGAGGAGGTCGGCATATGTGGTCCGGCCTTGGTAGACCGCATCCTTGACCTCGGCTAGCAGCTGCGGCGGCAGGTACACGCCGACGTTGCGCAGCGCCCCGGGTACCGTCTCGGATGCCTTCTGTACTGGTGCTGGTTTCTGTACGGCAGCGGCCTTCTTTGCTGCCGACTGCCGGTGTGTGGCCTTCGGGGCGACGGCGGGCCCTGATGCCAGCTCCGGCTCATCCCGCTCCCCCAGTTCAGGGGGAGCCAGCTCGACTGTAGGCACCTGCACCCCCTCGGGCCTGGGTGCGGCGGCCGGCGGTGCCTGAATGGGCTCCCGGACGGGGGTTTCGCCGGACTCGTCGGGCGTTGTTGCTTCCGGCGCTTGGGTGCCCCTCCCCCGCCTCGGAGGCAGCAGCCCCTGCAGTCCTACTCCGCGGGCCGGTGCGACCGGCGCGAACGCCCCGGCAAGGCTCTGGCGGCCGCTCATGCCAGGTTCCCGCTCTCGATCTCGTTCAATCGGGCCAGGATCTCCCCGGTCAGCTGCTCGTATTCTTCAGCCAGTCCCCCGGCATTGCGCGAGAAGAACCCGTCAGCCGGTTTCTCCCCCGCCCGCAGCGCCTTCAGGCGCTTCTTCTGGGCGTCAGTGACTGCGCCCTCCAGCTCGTGGAACAGCAGGCCCTTGCGGCGGGCGTCGGCGCTGGCGCTCTCCAGGTTCCTGATTCGGGTCTCGAAGACCGGTGCGACGGTACCCAGCATCTCCTCCAGGGTGTCGCGGACGCTGCGTTCCAGGCGAAGCGAACGCGGTCCAACACCGAAGAGGACGATGCCGGCCAGCTGCAGGTTCGGGTTCCGGTCCCGGACGGCCATGAAGCGGCGTGCGATGCGCTCCACACCGTCGATACTCGCGTCGTCGGAGCGGGTGGGTATGACAACCGCACTGGAGATCGCGAAGGCACCCTCCACGAGGATCCGCTCCCCTGGCGGGGTATCGATCAGGATCAGGTCGTAGTCGTCCGCCAGCGGCGCCAGGACGCCGTAAAGCATGTCGCCGAAGTCGCCGGCATCGGAGCGGCTGGAGCGGGAAAGCATGATGCCCTGGATGTCCTCGAGGTCCTGCCCGCCGGGGATGACATCAAGGTTCTCCCGGACGTTCCGGAGGATCATTGGCGCGGTCCCGGCGATGAGTGCCTGGAACAGTTCTCGGCCGCTCTGCCGCTCATAGCCGAGGTCCCGGGCCAGGTCACCCTGCGGGTCCAGGTCCACCATCAGGACGCGGGAGCCGGCCAGCGCCACGTAGCCGCCAACGTTGGCTGCTGTCGTGGTCTTCCCCACTCCCCCTTTGCCGTTCGCCAGGGAAACGACCCGGTCAATTGCGCGTGTTTCGTGGGTTTTCGGGGGTACTGGGGCTTGCAGTGATCGTGCCATCGGCCGGCTACTCTCCTACGTGATGGGTGGCGTGTGGTCCTGCCTCTAACGCTATGTGCATTACTGCGTGATTGATGGCAGTGACACGCGTAAGAGGCCTCACGGTGCGTCGTGTTGGGAGGCTCACAGGACGACACGCTGTACACACCGTTGGAAGTGGTGGCTGACGTCATATTTGAGGTCCTGCAAGAAGTCACGTGGGAAATTAGGTTGATCTACTTACCGGACTATCTATGAGTTGATCTACAGGACGAGATGCGTTTACTCAAGCAGTCCATCCAATGGCTTTTAAGGCGTTATTACCCACTTGGCGTGAGGTGTGAAGTCCTGCCCCAAGTACAGCAGGACTAGTCATTGCCCGACACGCTGGATCTCCTGCCCGGAATCAGACAGGCATCACCATTGGCTGTATTGCCTGATGGCCAACCCTGCGTACCGTGGATCGTCCTACGTGGCTTATGGCATGGCTTATGGCATGAAGTTCAATTGATCGAATCGTAGGTGTCCGGACCATAGCGCCAACACTGGTTCCCACCCGCAGGGGGCGCCAGTGGGCACGCCCCATGCTATCGGTGAAACGGCGCAGCGGCGCCGCGTCGGCGGCGACGCGATCATGCCGGCGGGTGAGGCTTGGCAGCCAAAGGCCGACAAGAACGAGTCCTTCCCGAGACTCGACTTGATCGCGGCCGAACGCAATCTGGCATCTCGCGAAAGCGACTCTATGATGGCCCGGGAACATCGGCTGCGGATCGCGCTCAAAGGTGTCGTGGACGAGTACGACATAGCGAGGACATATCGCTCCTGGGTGTCATCGTTAACAAGCAGAAGAAGCGCGCTGACCAGATGCACTGGATTGAGAAGATCAACGCCAACTTCGGTGACCTTGTCTTCGAGCCGATGCTTCAGGACCGCGAAGTCTTCGCCAAGGCGCAGGCGGCCGCGCAGCCGCTGCGGGCGTGGGGCTCCGAAGCCGCCCCGCATCGGGCCGATCTGGTCCAACTGGCCACGCAGATCTGGAAAGGTGCAGAGTCATGAATCGCCTAGGACCCGCCCCGGAACGCGGAGGAACTCCCAGCGCGTTGGATGCTGTCCGGAAGCGCAGCGGACTGACCAAGGCACGCAACACCAGTGTCATCGCTGACATGACGCGCATGGAAGACGAGCCGACCGCGGATCCACAGTCAGCGACTCTGCACTCCGTGCCGACCTCCGCGGCAGATCCCGCGCAGGCACCCTCAGTCGCCGGAGGCGCACCCGG
This sequence comes from Arthrobacter sp. 05T47, assembly GCF_056395825.1. Classification (NCBI taxonomy): domain Bacteria; kingdom Bacillati; phylum Actinomycetota; class Actinomycetes; order Micrococcales; family Micrococcaceae; genus Arthrobacter; species Arthrobacter sp. 05T47. The sequence goes on from NZ_JBFTKG010000004.1 coordinate 65,653, forward strand.
ACAGGCTCCGACTGAAGCGGTGCTGGTTCAGTACGCTCCTATAGTCCAGGCACCGGTGGTAGAGCAGGCACCCATTCAGCAGCCAAATCCTGTCACTTACATGCAACCGGTTCAGCCGGTGCAGCAGAACCAAGCCCTTCTGCGGCAGCCGGCTCCCGAGCCGCCGGAGCCGCCGGAGCAGAAGAAGTACCGGAAGACCAGCTTCTTCCAGTCGAAGGAGTCAGGCGCCCGGATGCGCTCCGCGTACATGGCGACCCGTCACCTGACCGGATCCAGGACGCTCTCGGACTTCATCCTCGCTGCCGTGGAGCGTGAGGTCGAGGCTTTGGAGCGCCAGTACAACGAGGGGAACCTGTTCACCGCAGATCCTGGCAGTGTTCCCCGAAGCAGACCTTTGGAGACCTAAGGGGTTACCGGAAGTAGTCGGGGGGCCGTCAGTTTGCCATGCAGCTGTGGGCCTCGGTGTCCTGATCCACCTGCCGGTGGTTCAGGAATTCCGGCAGCATCAGGTCTCCTTGGTTGCCGCGGCCAGCAGGGTACTCTGGGTCCTTCTATGGGGGAGCGGTTGGCAGGTTCCGGCGCCTGAGCGGGAGTCGAGGGTGACTGTGGAAGACAACATGGCTTCCGTCCGTCGCCAGCTGCCACTGTGGTTACTCATTTTTCGCTGGGCGGTTTGCTCGGAATCGACCCCACCTGAGTGCCGGCCCAGCGGGAGCGTTCCTGGGCGCTGTCGCGCCGCCGGGGCTGGCCGCTCAGGCCTGCGTTCCGCGGAAGCGGGCGGTAGTCAAATACGATGAAGGTAAGAGGCCGCTGTCGGTTTGGGGGTGGCAGCAGCGTGAACCACAAATAGAAGGACCCCCATGGCCCGCAAAGTACAGATCCAGCTGATCGATGATCTCTCCGGCGAGGATGCCCAGGAAACCGTCCGGTTCTCCCTTGACGGCGCCGACTACGAAATCGACCTGACCGCCGGGAACGCGGCAGAACTGCGCGAGGCGCTGGCACGGTTTGTCTCCGCCGGCCGGCGCGCCCGCGGCGCTGCAGGGAGCCGGCGCGGCAGTAGCGCGCCGATCGGCAGGGAAGAGACGCAGAAGATCCGGGAATGGGCCCTCGCCAACGGATACAGCCCCAGCTCCCGCGGACGCATCAGCCAGGACATCAAACAGGCCTACGACAACGCCCACTCCTAAACGGCAAGCCCGCCGGCCACCGTGAGTCCACCGTCGTCGATGGGGAGGCCGGCGACCGTCGATAAACCCGTCAGTTCGTGTCTCTACGGTGGGCAGCGCCAGGCCCGGGGGAGTGCGGCTAAAACCGTCTCCTGATCAGGCGCGAGTAACTGTTAGCGTGATGTTGGAGCAGGAGTCCGCGTAACGGACCAGCGCGGCTTTCTCGGCGCTGTCGACGCGCAGTCCCCAGCGGATCTTCACCGCCACCCACTGGCCGATGTACGCGCAGCGGTTCTTCGGCGGCATCCACGCCTCCGGGCCACTGGCCTGCTTGGAGGAATTGAGCGCCGACGTCTGGGCGCTCAGGGTGCGGCTGTCCCCGAGGTCGTTGTAGAACGCCACCCGCCGCGCCTGGGACCAATACCGTGCCCCGGATCCCCAGGCTTCATGAACCGGAACCGTGTGGTCTATCTGCACCGTCGACGCCGAGGTGTGAACGCGGTTGTCCCACGATGTCACCCAGCGTCCCCTGTTGGCCGTGCAACCCCGGCTCGTGTATGACACGGCAGCCCTGGACTCCTGGACCAGGACTTCCTGCCGGGTTTTCTGGCAATCCCCGTTGGTATCCCGCCAGACACCGAAATAGCGGTCCCGGTCATAGCCCGCGTTGACCTCGGCCGCGACAACGAGCGCACGCACGGCAGTCCGCAACGGAGCCTTGTACACGGTTGCTGCTTCGGCCGGAACAGCAAGACCGGTCAGCAGCAGGCCAGCCACAACCACCGATACACCGACCGCCCGCCGCAGCGCAAGCAATCGCCCGGACTTCAGTACCGGCAACGCTGCGGCGCGGACATAGCTGGAGCGATGGACCTTCATGGTTCCCCCATACTCAATGAAAGTGACGCCTCAGGACGGTGTGAAAGCAATAATCGCACACCCCTCCGACAAGCTGGCGACGTTCGACAACAATTCATAGGGCTTAGAGAGATATCGTGTGAGGGTGGCCGCTAGGAGTCGGATGCATAAACGAAACGGCCCTCGTCTCCAACGGCCCGTACTCTTCTGTTGAATACCTTCAACTTACCGAACCCTGGGAGAAGATTGTCCAGCTCATCAGACCATCGTTTCGAAAGTCTGGATCTTACCGGATGGCTGTTGGATAGAGATGAACCTGCGGGTGAAAATGAGAAGACCTGGTTCAGGGATCCCCAGGCGCCCGACCACCGCTGGATATACAAGCCTAACCGCCAGCACCGCAGTGAGCATGAGGACCGTTCAGAGCTGGTGGCGAGCATCCTTGCCCGACAAATCGGAATCCCTGCTGCAGATGTTCGACTCGCCCGTCTTCCGGGATCTCGCGGGTGCCTGTCTAGAAACGTTGTGTGTGATGAAGACAATGCGCTTGAACACGCTTCCCTCTACCTGTCGGAGTTTGTAACGAACTTCGACCCGCGCGCCAAAGACTCCAAAGGCCACAGCGAAGAGTGGATCCGGACCATCCTAAGGCAGCTGGAACCGCCCATTGGTGCCTCGAGCGAAGGATTGAGTGCGGAGGACTGGTTTGCTGGTTACCTTATTTTTGACGCTTTGATCGGAAACACAGACCGGCATAGTGAAAATTGGGCGATAGAAATTACGCCAAAGGGCGCGATGCATCTGGCACCGTCATACGATCACGCCACTTCGCTCGGCGTAACCACGAGGGGACAGCGCCTCGAGAGGCTGCTCTCCTCAGAGGACCAGATACGGCAGTTTGCGACCAAGGCAATGGCTCATCGATTCGAGGGACAGTCGAAGACATCCCTGGTTGAGTTCGCATCGCACTTCCTGAAAGGGTGCAGCATGGAAGCTCAGGACCACTGGGCGAATACTGTGAGTCGCTTCCACATCGAGCTGGCAACCCAGTCCATCGAACAAAGTAAAATGTCTGCAGGGGCGACTAGGCTAGCTGCAATGATCGTGAGCATCAACAAGGAAAGGTTGGTTTCATGTCTCGGTTGCTAGATCGGCCCTCGACGGCAGAAACCCTCCCGCAGGACAAGTCACTTCTCGTTTCGTGGCAAAATCCAGAGACGCGTACCTACGTCCTCCTCGGACGTGCCGTCGAGCACGTCGACGGTACGTACACCTTCCAGTACTTCCCGGGCGTGGAAAAAAATCCCAACTTCCGAGCAATTCCTGGATTTCGAGATGTCACGCGCACCTATGAATCCACGGTTTTGTTCCCCTTCTTTTCTGGTCGGATAATGAGCCACCGGCGACCTGACCGCGATGAGTGGCTGCATAAGCTTGGCCTTGCCTCTGACGCAGCTCCCTTTGAAATCTTGGCCCGATCATTTGGAAAGCGTGTCGCAGACACATACGAGATGTTCGCGGAGCCGGCAGTGGATTTGGCTGCCGACTCGCTGCGTTTCCTAGTCCCCATTCATGGCCTCAAATATCAGAGCACGGAGGCCCGCGAACTGGTCGATTATGGTCGGCTTAAGGAAGGAGCCAGCCTTCGAGTTGTCGCAGAGCCAAACAACCCGGCGGACGCACGGGCTCAGGCTGTCTTTGCAGAGACAGGTGACCAACTTGGTTACGTGCCAGCACCCGTCTTGGACTACGTGGAAATCCTAGGCCAATCCGGGTCCTTCGCGGCCCAAGTGACCGGAGTGAACCCTTCCTCGGACGGTCTACATCTCCGAGTGCTTATGCGGCTGGAGTGGAAGGCGCAGACGCCCGAGGATTGAGCCAAGGATGCGACCGGCTGTTGCAGCTGTAGCCATTGGGTCACATACGGGGACAGATTTGTTCGCCAGGTAAAGGCCAATGTCTCGAAGCGTGTCCTCCCCAGCGGGGTCTCCGCTGAACGCGCCCTTGTTCCAGCGCCTCTACAGCGGTTGCGTTCCGAGCGTGCGGTCATGCCGGCAGAAACGTAGGCATGGGCATAGTTGCACCTCCGCGCCGGCACCTATTGGCGTCTCAAATATGATCGATTGATGAGACACGCGGCGGCTCGCAGAGGGCCTCAGGAGTTCCCGGCACCACAAGGGCCGCCGCTGTCTCGAAATGCCGTCCAACAAAAGGCGGTCTCACAACAGCGAATTGTTCGGGATTGAGAGAATACGGGAGAGTTGCCGGCTGTGATCGGATACCCGAGTTCTCATGCTTACTCCCTCGGCGGTCAGAGGCCCTTGGAAGCCACTTCAAGGCGACTAGTCAAACGACCGTTGTTGACGCTGGACGCTCTTCCGGCACCTGTGGTCTGTCCGACAACTCGGCGGCGGCGGGAACATAGTTCCTATTCACACGCGGGACTACACGCGGGACCTGCCGCGGAGGAAGTGGAAGATCAGGACGACCACGGCAATTACCAGAAGCAGGTGAATGAGCCCACCGCCGATGCCTCCGAGCAGGCCGAGAAGCCAGAGAACAGCGATAATGATGGCTATCCAAAGCAACATGAGAGTCTCCCTTGTTTGTCTGCGGATGGAAATGCTGATTCTGCGCCCTGGCTGGTCTGCGTATTTTGGCACGAGGCGTTCCCTTAAAGGGATCGGGCAGGTTCGGTTCGGGTCCCCGTGCCGCCCGCACCCGGCGCCTGACCGGTCCAGCACGGCGTAGGGCGGAGCTGATGTGGCCGGTTATACGTCAGGAGATTTTTCCGTGGCCGGAGGGTGTTCTCCGGCCAGGTGGTGTGCTTCCTTGAGATGGCGTGCGAGCTTTTCCTCAGCGGCAGCGCGCCGTTGCCCGATGGTGCGCATCTGGTGTGTGGTCAGGTCCTCGCGGCGCGTCCACGCGGCGGCACGTTGTGCCGGCCCGGGTTCGGTGTGTTCGTTCATGACCGCATCGTCGCACACGATCTTTCTGGGCAAAAGGCACAATTTTGCAACGCCTGGGAGCGCAAGCGTTCCCCCACGGATCGAGGAACCGGACCGGGGTCTAGGCAGCCGGAGCCGATGCCGGGCCGTTTTCTTTCGCCGGTCCCCGGCCGATCGGGGTGGTCCGGTCGGCGTCGGCACCCTTGGTTTGGAATCCCTGGGGGAGCGGTGCGAGGGGAAGTTCCCGGTGGACGATGTAATCGCAGGCCGCGGGGCCAATCATCGCCAGCCCGGTGCACAGGCCGCCCGGGTGGTCGGGCTGGATGTTCGCTGCGCGCAGCCCGGCTCTGAAACTTCTGGCTGGAGCGGGTGTGGTTCTCCGGAGGGAGCACCAGCTGAGGTATAGACCGTACAGCTCTTCCTGGGTGAGTCCGTCAGCGTCCTGGTTCCGGGCGATGCAGTCATTGACGAATTCGTGTAGCGGTGACTTCAACATCTTGGCCTCCTGCGTCCGCGGCGTAGCCGCTCAACTGGCACAGCTATCAAGGGGTGAAGCAAAACCGTCCCGGCTTCGGGTACATAGAAAATTTAAGATGCCGGGCTGCGACTGTCAACCGGAGCATACGCCTTGACTTCGAGGCGCATCATGGAGCGGACGTGAGTGTCTGCAGGGGCCTTGAGGGCGTTCCCTTGTCCCTGGAACCTGGCAGCAAGCAATGACAAAGGCCTGGTCCGGTGGGTGAATTTACAGGGGGCAATGGTTTGCATCGGTCAACGGTTCCAAGTGGGCCCCGGAGCCTGGCTCGTCCCGCGGTTCCGGACGGGTGGGCTGACCCAGCGGGCGGCGGTGCAGGGATGGCCCCCTCGGCTGGCCGGTTCCTTGTCAGTGTCAGGACCGGGAGTTAGCCTGATTCACGGGGGCACGACGAGTGAAGCGGGGCCGCTGGATGTGGGCCAGCTTTCCCGGACAAAGGAGTCTGTCATGTCTACCGTTTCCCATCCGAGCAAACCGGGGCCGTCCAGCTGGTCCCAGGGGCAGCGGCTCTGGTGCGCTCAATGCCAGACGGATGAGTACCTGATCATCGAATCCATCGACACCCTCCGGCCACCGCGCATGGGGCTGGTCGACGTCGCGTACACCTGCGTTGAATGTGACTTCTTTTACGCCCACACCGCCTCGGTGGGGGATGTTGCTGTGGTCCTGAACCGGCCGGGCCAACGATCCGGGGTGCTGCAGTTCGGCGGCAACTACCTCCATTGCGGGGAACCGATGACAATGGCCGGATCCCAGCAGCGCAGCATCCATGCCACGCTCTCAACGGAACTGACCGGTGAAGGCCCCCTGGAGGTGTACCTGCGCACCAGGGTGCTGCGCTGCAGCTGCGGGTTCCAAATGGAGATACCCGACTGACACCCTGGGGCTAGGGAACGGAGCAATGATGGCTGACCCGGAACGCCGTCCGTGCACCGCTTTTGTCGGTCGGGGCGTATACCTGCTGGACGATCACGAGGTCGTGAGGCGGGGGTTGCGCCAGCTGCTGGAGTTCGATGGTCTCGGCATCGCCGGGGAATCCGGATCCGCGCGCGAAGCGGTCCGGCGGATTCCTGCCCTTCGCCCGGAGCTGGTCATTATTGATGATGACCTTCCGGACGGTTCCGGTGCCGAGGTGTGCCGTGCCGTTGCCGTGGCGGACCCGCGGATCCGGTGTGTGCTGATGACCGAGGAGGGCGGCGAGACCGTGCTGATCGACGCCATTCTGGCCGGCGCGTGGGGATGCCTGTCCAAAGACGATGAGGGCAGCGAACAGCTCAGGCTCATCCGACGGGCCCTGGCCGGGCACACCGCGTACAGCGGCCGCTTTTATCCGGCGATCGTGGCCCCGTTCTTCCTGCTCCAGCCACAGCGCCCGGATGAGAATCTCCTGACCCTCACGAAACAGGAAATGACTGCCGCGATCGGCCTGGGGAAAGGACTGAGCAACCGCCAAATCAGCAAGGAGATGTTTCTGGCAGAAAAAACCGTGAAGAACATGGTCTCGACCATCCTGACGAAACTCGGCACCGCGACCAGGACGCAGGCCGCCCTGCTTGTCACCGCAACCCTCGACCACTCCGAAAACCCCTCCTACGGAGGCTACCGGTCCAGCCAATTCCCGGACCTGATCCCCGAAGTCACTGCAGCACTGTTGAATTGCACCGGCGAGGCCGGCACCGTGCCACCTACGGACCAGAAGCGGGCAACGGACGCCGCCCGGCTTGCCGCCGCCCTTACTGCGGCCCGGACCGGGCTGAGAGTCAGGCGTCCTCAACAGAGCAGCACTTAAGAGTCCGGAGCGGAGATTCCGCGGGCTCTCCAAACCTGATGGACCCGGAGAGCCTCAGTGGTGTCCGGGACGGCCGCCAAGTTCGAGGCTTAACGGCGGCTCGCTGAAGGGGCGCACGGGGACATGGACGGATAAGGCCGTCACCACCGCCTGGCCGCTATCCGTGGCGAACATGAACGAAGCGACTGAAGGCATGCCAAGGTCCGGTAAGGCATGGGCGGCCGACCGAAAGCTGGCCAGGCATTTGTAGTTTCAGGGCCATAGGACTCTTACCGTTACTCTTGCCCGGCCATAGGTATTGATATGCCGCAGCGGGTTCCCTCCGATAGGCGGGTGCGGTGATGGTTGGCCCGGGTGCCGTTGGAACTCGCCCGGGCTGCCTCCGCGCCGGGGGCGCGTGATGCGGTGGGGGTCCTGGGGTGCGCCTGTGGGCTTTGAACCCTCGTCCCGAGGATTAAGAGTTCACTGCTCTGCCAACGGAGCTACGGGTGTGGGGGAGGCTTGCCCGCCGTGTGCTCGTTCCTTGTTTGGGGCGGCGCCGGCTGCGTTGTTTAGGAGGCGCGCGTCAGCTGTCGTTTGCACGGTTCTGTGTCGCCCTGGCACGTTCGAGGGCAGGGTTCTGCGTTATCGTGCCGGGATTAACGATGTCGTTCATTCTGCCCGTGAGGGACGGTAAAGGTCAGCTCCCGCGCTCCCCGGAAGAGCAGGCGTGCCTCAATTCGTGGCTGACTCAAGCACCGGCGGGTCACGCGTTGCTGCCGGCCACGCCCTCCCTCTGGAATCGGCTAGGCAAAGAATGCGCCGCGCCTCGGGTGAGCGGTCGGCCGGCTTCTCACCCGGGCTGCTGACCGGGTAGTCAGTGACCAGCAGTGCCGTTTACAGCGGCACCGAATATTGCGTCAGCCTGGGGGTTTCACTACTGGTGGTCGACGGCGCTCCCGGCCTGTTCTGCGGGGTGCAGGTGCCGGACTATTCCTGTTTATCTGTCCCGGTGCCGGTGCCGGTGCCGGTGTCCGTATCGGTGTCGGTCTTGGTGCGCGGTTTGCGGACGGGATCCACGGAACCGCTTGCTCCGTAGTTGCCCTCTGGATACTGACCGATTTCAGATTCAGCGGTGCGGCCCGGTGTCGACCCGGCGTCGCCGAAGTTGGCTTTCACGTAGCGTCCCGATTCCTTTGCCTTGTCTCCGAGGGGTTCGGGCAGTCCGCCTTCGCTGCCGGCCGCCCCGTAGTCCCCTTCGATGTATTGGCCTTCCTCGTCGTCCGCATGGCGGCCGCTTTGCGCTCCGGCCTTGCCGTAGTTGCCTTCGACGTACCGGCCGCGCAGGTCTGGTTCTTCCGGCTTCTTCTCCGGGCCTGCCTCATCGGGGGTGTCTTCAATGCTGCTGTCGTCGGACATGGTGGTGCCTTTCCCAAACGAAATCCGCGTCTTTGCGGCGCAATCCAAGCCCACCGTGGGCCGCGCTCCCCGACAGAATCCGCCTCCGGGCCTGCTGGGGCTTGCCGGGACGGGACGGGAGGGGCGGGCCCGAGGTGCTGCCCACGGCGGATAGATCTTAGACCGTTGCCTACGGACACTATCGGCGTAGCATAAATCTACTGGGGTTGTCAATTTCGGTAGGTAGATCAGATGACTCGAGGAGGCACTCGCGATGAGCGATATCAGTCCACTCAGAAATGCAGTCCGTCATGGCAGCGGCCTTAAGCAGTTGGGCGGCACTTGGGGTGAACTTCTTGCAGAGTTTCTCGGCACTTTTGTGCTGATCTCTTTCGGCGACGGCGTTGTGGCCATGGCAGTCGCCGCTTTGCCGGGATCCGGCCGGGCCGCTACATCGACGACGATCTTCCTGGCCGCCGGGGACTGGCTGTTGATCACCTGGGGATGGGCACTGGCGGTGACGATGGCCATCTACGTTGCCGGTGGCGTCAGCGGCGCACACATCAATCCGGCAGTGACCCTGGCGTTCGCAGTCCGGCGTAAATTTCCCTGGGGCAAAGTGGGTCCGTATATCGTCGCCCAGGTTCTGGGCGCCTTCGTCGGCGCCGCGATGGTGTACCTGCTGTATCACGACGCCATCGATGCCTATAACCAGGCCGTCGGGACCGGGCGTGCAGATCCGAAGGGGCTTGCCAGCTACTCCATTTTCGCCACCTTCCCCGCACCCTACTTCAACGGCAGCCCCGTGGGGCCGCTGGTCGACCAGATTGTCGGCACGGCCTTCCTCCTCATGTTCGTGGTGGCCATCATCGACATGCGCAATACCGCGGTCCAGGCGAACCTGGGTCCGTTCATGATCGGGCTGGCCGTTGCAGCCATCGGCATGTCGATCGGCGCGAACGCCGGCTATGCCATCAACCCGGCCCGTGACTTCGGGCCACGGCTGTTTGCCTGGCTGGCCGGATGGGGGCAGACGGCGCTGCCGGGCACCGTGGACGGGGCCTTCAGCTGGTATTTCTGGGTGCCGATCGTCGGGCCTTTCATCGGCGCAGTGATCGGCGTGCTGCTCTACGACTGGTTCATCGGCGACGTCCTCCATGCGCGCATCAGGCTGCAGGAATCCACGCCTCCGGGCCGGGCAGGCGGAGAGACACCTCCGGCGACCGAAACGAAAAGGACGGCCGAAACATAGGCGATTAAGGATTCTGAGAGATGGGCGTCGCAGGGAGATTTGCTCCTCCGGTTCAAAGGCGCCGGCTCGGCCCGGGCGGGCGTATAACCACAACGGCAGGCCATGTCGTCAGGTTCGACTACCCCGGACTGGCGGATACCCACTCCTCGGTCTGCGCAGCGTTTCCGTCAGCTTCTTGAGTATCTGTCCGCGCCAGCCGCCGGCCATGAGGCGGTGAGCTCTCACGTGACTATGCGCCTGCGGGTCGAACCCTTCGTGAATGAGGATCAGCCGCGTGCCGCCGCCTTCGAGAATCAGAGACCACGTCACCGCGCTGTTCAGGTCGTTGCCTGCTGACATCAGGGTGTCCTTCGGATTCCCAGGGTGTTGTGCGGGTCTTTCATGCGGCTTCCACTAATGGTCACTGGGGATGGCGTGGGTCGGGCTTATTTTGCAATTCTGCCCACGATCTGGCGGGCCACCAGTCGGTCGATTCCTGGCAGATGGGTTGCCCGTATGGTCCACCGGCGCAGGAGGCGCTGGGTCCGGTTCGCGGGGAGGAACGATGACGCGGTGCGTCTCCCGGCGGCTTGAGCCTCCTCGACCACGGGTCGCCAGCGTCGCTCGAACTCGGTGAGGGCCGAACTGATCCCCTCGGGTGAGGCCACGGGTCCAAGGATGTCCCCCAGTAGCGCGGCACCGGCGATGGCGAGCGAGCCGCCCTGGCCCGCGAGGAGCGATACGGCCCCGCAGGCGTCCCCCACGAGAACGGTCCGCTCCCTCTGCCAGCCCGGCATGGCGATCTGTGCGACGACATCGTCGTAGGGATGCTCGGGGCACAAGTCCAGCAGCCGGTCGACCGCGTGGCCGAGTCCGGCGAACTCGCGGCGCAGCCGCTCCCGCGGGCTCCCGGGCCGCAGGTGCCGTGGTGCGCCTGTGGCGTCCCGGTAGACCATGAATGCCGCCACCTCGTCCGAGCGGAGGCTGTAGAGCCCGACCATCCGGTCGATGCTGTCGCTGAGGACGAACCTGTTCCGGAAGCTTGCATTCAGGATCGGTTCGGTCACGATGAATGCGGCAGCACGCATGCCCAAGGGGCGCAAGTACTCCTCTTCGGGCCCGAAGACCCGGGCGCGCACTCCGGAATGGATGCCGTCAGCGCCCACGAGGACGTCCGCGGAGATCGTCACGTCCGGCGAGTCATCGACGGCGACCCGCACGCCGTCCTCATCATTCCACACCAGGGAAACGGGCATCCCGTAGCGGACCTGCACCCGGCCCGGGGCCACGTCGTCGAGCGCGGCGAGGGCTGCGCACTCCATGTCGGGGCGCAGCAGGCTCAGGACCTTCCCGCCGGCAAGCCGGGCGAACTGGTCGTAGTCGAGGCTGGACGTCGGGCGGCCTTCTGCGTCCACATACTCGGCTGCCTCGACATGGTAGGCCACCTCTGCGAGCCGCGGGTAGAGGCCGATTCTTTCCGCAGCCTCGACTCCCGGACCGAAGAAGTCCATCATGTAGCCATCGGGACGCGGAGCGGCCGATTTCTCGAGAAGCTCGACGTCCCAGCCGGCCAAGCCGAGCTGGCGGGCCGCGACGAGGCCCGCTATGCCCGCCCCGACAACCACTGCCTTCATGTCCTGCCCCGAACGATCGTAGGCGTGTCTGATATTCGGCGCGTTGACAGGCCGCGAGGTGGCGCGTATTCCTGAGTGCAGAGCAAGGAGGTCTCCTTATGGCCACCGTAAGCGTGCGCTACATCGTCGATGATGTCGATACATCCATCAATTTTTACCGCGAACATTTGGCATTCACGCTCGTCATGCATCCGGCCCCGCCTTTTGCCATGCTCGAGCGCGGTGATTTGCGGCTGCTGCTCAGCGCTCCGAGCGGCCAGGGCGGAGGAGGGCAGAGCATGCCCGACGGCACCAGGCCCGCGCCGGGCGGGTGGAATCGATTCGCGCTGGAGGTGTCTGACCTCGCGGCAACCGTGCGGACCCTCCGCGACGCAGGCGTGCAGTTCCGCAATGACATCGTGACGGGCATGGGCGGAAATCAGGTACTGATCGAAGACCCCTCGGGCAATCCGATCGAACTATTCGAACCGACGATTCCCGAGGCTCGGCTCGCGACATCCTGATCCCAATGGCGGTGGGCCCACACAGTCACAGTCGTGCCCTTCGTCCGGAGGGAATGAGGCATCAAGTCTTTAGGCGTACGCCGGGCATGCAGGACACGGGTCCCGAACGTCCGCCACCGTTGCTGCGAGCAGACGGCAGTTGGCTCCATGAGGGTCGCCGGGGGCGCGCCGGGACCCTGGTCAGGCGGCCTGTGAACGCCGCCCCGCCCGCACACCCGGCACATGGGAAAGCCTCTCGAGGCAGGGGCTTTCGCCGTTACCGATAGACATTGGGGAGGGACGCAAGTCCACTCGCGACGCTATGGTCTGGGTCAGCCGCCAAAACGGAGGCTGACCGCCAGGCCGATCAGCGCGGCCGCACCGGCCAGAAGCATCGCTGCCCTGGGATTGCCGAAGTTAGCGTCCATCCCAGACCGAACCGGCGCGGAACGACCAGCGCATGGTCTTCGCGGTTGATGTAGAACAGGCCACCGCGCCAGTGCTTGTCATCGTCCCGGTGGATCAGGCCGGTGTCTTCCTCGGCGTCGTTCCGCTCCCGGCTGTTCCTGGCCAGGATGACGACGGCCACCACGGCGGCGGTCAGGATCGGGAGGACGATTACCAGCGGCGCCCACGGTGTGACCGTCCCGGTCCACATCAGCAGCGATGATCCCAGCATTCCCAGGTCGATCATCGCGGTCAGCCCGAGCAGGGCCTCGGCACCCAGTGACATGTAATGGCGGTACCAGCGCGCTGAGGTAACGGGGTGTGCCGGGTTGAGATCGGGCCGGCTGCGGACGATGGCCGCTGCTATACCGGCGAGCAGCGCGGTCATGCCGATCTGCACGAACACCAGTGAGAAGGCGGCGCCGACCGACTTGGCGACCACGCGGTTGGGCACCCCGTTCGCGTCGTAGTGGACCGCGAGAACTTCGGGCATCGATGGGTAGCTGATCACGCCGATCACTACCGTGGCGGCCGTGATGATCAGTGCCGGGGCCAGCCAGAGCCAGGGAAACCGCGGTGGATTGGTCCGCAGTTCGGTGTCCACCGCGATGCCCTGGTGCAGGCCCCGGTACCAGCCCCCGGCGGCCTTGGCGGCCCGGATCTCGTGGTTGGCCAGGAAGAAGCAGCCGTACCAGACGCCCTCGAGCACCAGCACCGACAGCGGCAACACCAACGTTGCGCCGGTCACGGCGAAGATGAGCACGCCGGCCGCGGCGGTGGCGATTCCACCGAGGAGTACCCGCCAGCGTTAGATGCTGGTCTGCCGGACCACCGTCGGGTCCCCGGCATGCTGGGGCGGTACCCGGACCCCGAAGGGCACGGCGGGGCTGGTGATCGAGGGCAGCGCCAGGGCGATTACGAGCGCGAGTGCCAGCACCGCGGAGCTCAGGATGATGGCAACGGTCATGGCGTGTCCTCTGGCTTCTTGGCATCAAATGACTCGACTATCGCCCGGCAGGTCGCGAGAACCTCGTCGGCCGGCAGGCCTCTGGCCAAGGCCTCGGCAAGCAGGGTCCGAGCCCTCGCGGTCCACTCTGCGGGGAACGGCGGATCCGCGACCGTCGGGGTCACCACCGCACCGGTCTTGCGGTTGAGCCGGATCAGGCCTTCCTGGCGCAGGAGGTCGTAGGCCTTGTTCACGGTGTGGAAGTTGATGCCGAAGTCGGCCGCGACCGTCCTGGTGGCCGGCAAGGTGCTGCCCTCGGTCAGCGCGCCTTCGGCGATCGCCTCCACGATCTGGTCCCGGAGCTGCTGATAGATCGGTATCTCTCTGGCCAGGTCGACGTTGAGGATCATCCTTCCCACCTCCCACGGTTGTTCTATCGCAGCTCAGGGTCAAAGCCGGTGGCGCCGACGTACGCCATCGCGCCATCAGCAGTATCAACCCACACATAAAGCCACGAGCCGGTCGGGCGGACATTCCCCTGGCGAACTGTTATCAACCGTTTCTCAAATCGCTCCATCGACTGAGGATAAACCCCTTCATTTTCCCTGAACCAGCTGTCCGTATGCCGGTCGATCACCGTGCCCAGGAACGCGCCGCTACGTTCCGTGCAGGTGCTGGCTTGTGACTCGCAGCGATAAATGGCGGTCTTTTCGCAGCGCTATTTTGTCACCCCGCAGATCCTTGAAAAGCTTGTTCGTTCTTCTTGTTCGGTGCTCTCGTCAGGACCGCGTCGTTGCCCCTCGGTTACCCGGGGCGGCCCGACCGACTGCCTGCACGCTCCTGGCGAACCGCGCTCACGGCGCGCACGGCAACTACGGCGGCCACGATCAGCACGGCCGCGGCCAAGGCCGTGCCCGGTCCACCCAGCCGCCCGGTGACGGCACGGGGAAACCCGTGTGCGGGCTGGCCGGTGCTGCCACCTGTGACCTCGTTGTCCGTCACCTCCCATTCGGCAGAGGAGGGGAAGATACCGGCCGGAAGCCTCTGCTGTCGGAGACGCCGACGTGAGGCAAGCCTGCGCCGCACTTTCTCATTCGGAGCGGGCAYTACGCCGTCCGCTGCCASCGCSGCGGGGAGGTCAACGATGTAGGGCKCACCGTAATAGGCCGCCGAAGCCACCGAGTCCAGCCAGATGCCGGGCGGGGGTTCCACCCCGCGGCGCGAGAACGCAGCCARGAGCATCTGCTGGATCTCACCCAGGCTCTTGCCCCGGGCGACCTGCGTGACTTCGAAAATGGCCAGCTGGAGCTGCACCTTCTSATCCGCCGCCGGATCTTTGGCGCTCGGAGCCTGTTCAACGGGGTCGGTGTTAAGTGGCCCGGTCTTGGGTGTGCCCGCGTTGCGCGAGTCGGGGCTCATGGGGGTTCCTTTCTGTCATGTTGGGTCCAACTGCCCTTCGAWTTTGCCCGTCCGCGGGCATCGACGGTACTTGCTCGCCGCCCGGTAACTTGACCCGGAAGCCCGTGCGGCGGGGTTGGGACGGTGCTGTTCCGAGTCACCTCTACCGGACTGGGTCCGACCGAACGCGGCCTGGTTATCCGCGAAACGGGGACGAGACAAGGGGCAGGTGTGTCTATCGTGGCGCAATTCCGTCGGTTTGTCGTCGGCGTTGACACTCATGCCATAACCACTTCCACGCCATCACCGCCGCAAGTTACGAACCGCTCAAGACTCTCTCGCGTTGACCGTCGTCCGAAGGGTCCGCGAGGGGCCGGGGTCTTTTTGCCTTGGCGGAAGCCGTTGCCGCGGCGATCTCCGAGCTTGGGAGCCGGAGTGCAGGCCACGGTCGTTGCTCCGGAGACAGGAAATTCCCGATTTGTGGTTCGACCGGGTGGGGCGTTGGAGCCCGGCCGCCCCGCTTCACACCGGCCGTGATCCGGACCAAACACCGGACCCCCGCGGGACTCCGGCAGGAGCCCCGGCAACCTCCACCGCCCCGCGGCTACGACCGGCAGCTCCTGCGGGTTTTCTACAGGTCGGATCTCTCGGCCCTGAAGAGCAGCCCGCCTCCCGGACCTACTACGACCGAAAGCGCGCCGAAGGCAAGACCCACACCCAGACCATGCTCTCCCTGGCCCGGCGCCGCCTCAACCTTCTCTGGGCCGTGCTCCGCGACGGCACCACCTACATCCGAGTTCCCGCAGGCGGGCTCTATGGCCACCTGACGACACGGGCCTGCGGAGCTCCACTCGTGCCGAATCGGTCGTCCACGGAACCCTCTCCAGGAGTATCTGGATAACGGTTGATCCGGGGTTCCTGGTCGTGACGCATGCTTTGCAATAGTGCAGAGTCGCCAGCATGCGGAAGGGCCATGTCGACCAGAACGACCCAAGGGCCGCCACAGTCAGGTATTTTCCTGAGATCCATAAGCCTGCATACTGTTGCGGTTACGCAATGATTCCCGTTAGATTGAAGACTTAGTGGGGGACCCGGCTCGGCGCCCGTGCAGGAAGGGCGGGAAGCTGACGCGATTGCTGACACTCTAAGGAGTCACCCTCATGGACAAGGCCCGGCGTATCGTCGCTATTACCGGATCCAGTGGCGGAATCGGGCGCGCATCGGCGGTTGCCTTTGGCCGTCAAGGCGCCACCGTTGCCTTGCTTGCCCGTGGCGAGGCAGGTCTGGCCGGGGCCGCGCAGGAGGTGGAGGCCGCCGGCGGCCGCGCGTGGACTTTGAGCGTCGATGTCGCCGACGCCGATGCTGTGGATGCTGCCGCCGAGCGAATTGAGCGCGAGTTGGGGCCCATCGACGTCTGGGTCAACGTTGCCTTCACTTCGGTTTTCTCCCCCTTTTCGGAAATTTCCGCAGCTGAGTTCGCACGCGTGACCGAGGTCAGCTACCTCGGTTACGTCTACGGAACCATGTCGGCCTTGAAGCGCATGCGGCCGCGAAACCGCGGCGTCATAGTGCAGGTCGGCTCGGCCCTGGCCTACCGGGGCATCCCGTTGCAAACCGCCTACTGCGGCGCGAAACATGCTATCCAGGGTTTCAATGAATCGCTGCGGTGTGAACTGCTGCATGAGTCGAGCGGGATCCACACCACGATGGTGCAAATGCCGGCGGTCAAYACGCCCCAGTTTTCCTGGGTCCTGTCCCGCCTTCCGCGACAGGCGCAGCCCGTGCCSCCGATTTACCAGCCSGAGSTSGCSGCSCGGGCGGTCGTGTACGCGGCGGASCATCCMMAGCGTCGSGAGTACTGGGTCGGCGGCAGCACTGCKGGGACMCTCATCGCGAACGCCGTCGCYCCWGGCCTGCTCGACCGCTACCTGGCCAAGACAGGCTTCAACGCCCAGCAGACCGCGGAACCCCGCCATCCCGACCAGCCCAAGAATCTCTGGGAACCTGCCGACAAACGGAAGGATTTCGGGACGCGCGGTATTTTTGATTCCAGGGCCTCCAACCGCAGCGCGCAGCTGTGGGCCTCCCAGCACTATGCAGCGGTGGGCGCGGCCGCAGCCGGGCTCCTCGCCTCCGTGGCCGTCGCGGGCCGCGCGCTTTTGCGGTCGGCGAACCGGTGAAGCCGCTGGAATTGGTCCGGGCGGCGTACGGGATGTGCGAGCTGTTGGCACCGGATTATGTTTCCGGCCTGCTACTGGGTGAGATGCCGGATGGCAGGACCCGCGTGGTGATCCGGATTCTGGGCGCACGGCACCTGGTTCAGGCGGTGCTGACTGTCCGCGGCGGGCGCTCTGCCCACCTTGTCGGAGGCAGTGTGGATGTGGTCCACGCCGCGAGTATGGCCGGGGTCGCCGTGTTGGATAGCCGTCATCGGAGGTCTGCGGGAGTCAGCGCGGCGCTTGCGTTGGTTTTCGCGGCGGGGGAGTTCGGATGATCATCGTCAGCGGTGTTGCTTGCGCGCCTGGCAGCGGCGCCGGTCACACGTGCAGGTCGATGGTGAACCTGCCGTCTTCGGTGCCTTCGCCGCCGTCCGCCGCGGCAAACGCGTCCATTCCCAGCGCCGTGGCGCCGCGCAACTCGTTTGTCATCCGTCCCATCACCGCGGCAACGGCGTTTCGCCGGTGCTCCAGGACGGTGTTGACCAGCGACGCGCCTTCAGGGGTCAGGGACAACTCCACGTACCGCCGGTCCGCGGGGTCATCGCGCCGCGCGATCAGTCCGGCATTGACCAGCCGGTCGCAGGTGCGGGTGGCGTTGGACGGGTGGACCCCCAGTTCCATGGCTACCGCACCGAGATTTTGCGGTCCGCGCGAGGCAATCATTACCAGCACCCGCAGCTGGGGGCTGGTGACAATGTCTTCGACTTCGACAACTGACTGGGCCACGACACGCAGCAGSACGTTCGCGGCCCTAAGGACCGCATCGATYTGGGCGTCGGCGCGCTCGTCGCTGTTTCTTTCCACGCACCCCAGTATTACCCCGGTGCTTGCGGAGCAGCAAAGTTTGCCCAGCGGCACGTATTTTTCCTGATTGCGGAGGAGCGCACCATGAAGCATGCACCCGAAAGGGAAATGACCCACCTCRTTGATCGCCTGGTCCGCAACGTGAAAACGGGCAGATTCGAACGGTCTCTTTCCGGGCTCACCGCAGCRGGRGCCTTGGTGACAGCGGCAGAAATCTACTTCGAACATGACAARGCCAGCTTCGGGAACAAATGGATGTGGCTGCCCGTGGCGCTTGGTCCGGTGGGCGCCGCGGCCGGGSTTGCMGGGGTCTTCAGCCGCMGGATGGCCAAAACTGYATTGCCGATCGCCAGTGCCGCGATAGTGGCCAATGGGCTGCAGGGAACCTATCTSCATGCCCGRGGAATAGCCCAAAAACCGGGCGGATTCTCCAATCTGCGCTACAACCTGGAGATGGGRCCGCCGCTGCTKGCGCCGCTRCTGGTGACMTTGGTCGGCGGCATGGGGCTGCTGGCTTCCGTTCTCAGGCGGGAGCGATGAGCCGGCTTCCCCTGGATAGSGGCGMCGGTGGTGGCCGGTACCCGGGRTTCAGCACGSTCGCCCAGTCCGGCCATTGGGACCGGGCAACCGCGGGCGTGGTCCTGGGCCGGCTGGCGCGACCCGCCGACATCCGKTTCTTCACYCCGGCCGAAGAGGCCACTGCCAGGGCRCTCTTTGACCAACTCCTTGACCAGCATGCCGAGCCCCGCGTCCCGGTCGTTAACTTCGTCGACGCGCGCCTGGCCGAGAACCAGACCGACGGCTGGCGCTTCGAGGACATGCCTGAAGACGGACAGGCCTGGCGGACATCGCTGTCGGCGCTGGACCGTGCGGCGGARGAGGCGTTCAACCAGACGTTCGCCARCTGCAACGACGACCGGCAGGCCGACCTGCTCCGGACCGTCAGGGACCTGGGCGCTKCGTCATGGCAGGGCCTGCCGGCCGGACGCGTGTGGGGGCTGTGGACCCGCTACGCGTGCACRGCCTTTTACTCACATCCGTGGGCGTGGGACGARATCGGATTCGGGGGRCCCGCGTACCCCCGCGGGTATAAAAATGTGGGACTCAACCGGCTGGAACCGTTCGAAGTGGCCGATACCAGACCCACGGAGGACCCCGTGGCGCTGGACGGTGGAACCCGGAGGTGAGCCACGTGCGGASYGTGCGGAGCCGTAATGAATCCGCGTGGCTGCTGCCGGCCGGCCCGGGCAGCAACCACSSGCTGCGCGATGACATGCGCGTGTTCGATGACCGTGACGAAGTGGACATCGTYATCGTGGGGTGCGGWGCGGGCGGCTCAACCATGCTGCAACGGCTGGCCCGCGCGGGATGGCGGGCGGTCGCCCTCGATGCTGGCCCGTTCTGGGACCCTGAGCGTGACTGGGTGAGTGACGAGGCCGGCTCGCATCAACTGTATTGGACCGATCCGCGCGTGATCGGCGGTGATGACCCCGTGCCCCTCGGATCGAACAACTCAGGCCGCGGGGTGGGTGGCTCCATGGTGCACTACGCCGGATACACGCCCCGGTTCCACCCCAGCGACTTCCGCACCTTCACCACGGACGGCGTCGGCGCCGACTGGCCCCTGGACTACGCGGATCTGCGTCCSTTYTATGAGGACATCGAAGGGGAACTCCCGGTGGCCGGAGAACMCTGGCCGTGGGGCGATCCGCACCGGTATCCGCACCGGCCTCACCCYGTCTCGGGCAACGGWGAGCTCTTCCTCCGCGGYGCACGCGCCTGCGGSATCACGGCCAWGGTSGGTCCGGTCGCGATCGCCAACGGCCGCTTCGGCAACCGGCCACACTGCATTTACCGGGGCTTTTGCCTTCAAGGCTGCAAGGTGAACGCGAAGGCCTCGCCCCTGATAACCCACATTCCGGACGCACTCGCCCACGGCGCCGAAGTGCGGGCCGATTCGATGGTGACCCGCATCGGCTTCGACGAAGSGACCRGCAGGGCCACCGGYGTCCACTACRCCCGGCACGGGCKGGAACGGTTCCAGCGGGCSCGGATGGTSGCYGTCGCCGGATATTCGATCGAAACACCGCGTCTYCTGCTGAAYTCGACCTCMGCGAGATTCCCGCAGGGYATGTGCAACGACTTCGACCAGGTCGGCCGGTACGTGATGGTCCAGGGCGCSCCGCAAACGGCGGGCCGGTTCGACGCGGAGGTACGCATGTGGAAGGCTCCGCCGCCGGAAGTCAGCACTGAGGACTTCTATGAAACGGACCCCACCAAGCCCTACAAGCGCGGATTCTCCATYCAGACCGTTTCSCCRCTGCCCATCACCTGGGCCGAGCACGTCTCCGCCCAGGGACATTGGGGAGCGGACTTGCGCCGCTACATGAGCGACTTTCCGCATTGGGCCTGCCTGGGCGCGCTGTGCGAATTTCTTCCGCTGGAAGGAAACCGTGTCACCTTGGCGGAGGAAAAAGACCGGACCGGGCTGCCGGTTGCCGAGTTCAGCTACAGCCAATGCGAGAACGACCGGCAACTGATGGGYGCCGCRCAGGATGTCATGGAGAARATCCTGAAAGCTGCMGGCGCGGACGAAGTCATGACCATCAAACGCTTCGCCCATCTGGTGGGCGGGGCGCGSATGGCTGCCGACGAACGCCATGGCGTGGTCGACCAGAYGTGCCGCAGCTTCGCCGTYCCGAACCTGTTCATCACCGACGGCAGCGTGTTGCCGACACAGGGAAGCGCGAACCCGGCGCTGACGATCATGGCRGTGGCGGCCCGCGCCGCCGAAAGACTGAGCACTGGAAGGGAAACTGATCATGGCATCACAGACAGTTGCTGATTATTTGCTGGCCCGGCTCCGCGRATGGGGCGTGGACAAAGTTTTTGCTTTTCCGGGGGACGGCATCAACGGGTTGCTCGCTGCCTTCGGGAAAGCCGGCAACGAACCGAAATTCATTCAGGCCCGACACGAAGAAATGAGTGCCTTCGAAGCCGTCGGCTATGCCAAGTTCTCCGGCAAGGTCGGGGTCTGCATGGCCACCTCCGGCCCGGGCGCGATCCACCTGCTCAACGGGCTGTACGACGCGAAACTGGACCACGTGCCGGTGGTGGCGATCGTCGGCCAGACAGCCCGCAGCGCGATGGGRGGCTCSTACCAGCAAGAAGTGGATCTGSTGAGCCTCTTCAAGGACGTGGCCTCCGAGTACCTCCAGATGGTCACGGTCCCCGARCAGCTCCCCAACGTCCTGGACCGGGCMGTACGGATAGCCCTGGCAAGGMAGGCCCCGACGGCGGTCATCATCCCSTCCGAYGTCCAGGAATTGGAGTACACGCCACCGACGCACGCCTTCAAGATGGTTCCTTCCAGCCTCGGCATCCGTTGGCCTGAAATCCAGCCCAACGACGACGCGATTCGCGGCGCGGCCCAGCTGCTCAACGAGGGAAGCAAAGTGGCCATGCTCATTGGCCGGGGGGCCCGTGGCGCGGCCGCGGAGGTCCGCCAGGTCGCGGAATTGCTGGGCGCAGGCGTTGCCAAGGCGCTGCTCGGCAAGGACTCCCTGCCCGACGATCTTCCCTATGTGACCGGATCAATCGGCCTKCTYGGAACCCGCCCCAGCTACGAAATGATGCGCGACTGCGACACYCTGCTGACCATCGGATCAAGCTTCCCSTACACCCAGTTCATGCCGGAAGAAGGGCAGGCGCGCGGYGTCCAGATCGACATYGAYCCAGGCATGATCGGACTGCGGTACCCCTACGAATTCAACATCGTCGCCGATTCCGCCACCGCCCTGCGGGCRTTGATTCCGCATCTGCARCGGAAACAGAACCAGTCCTGGCGCGCRGACCTGGAAACGAAAATCACCCGGTGGTGGGAGACCATGCGCGCCGAGGCSATGGTCGAAGCCAGCCCCATCAACCCCATGCGGCTSTTCTCCGAGCTCTCCGACCGGCTGCCKRAMGACGCRRTCCTCACAGCAGACTCCGGATCCRCRGCCAACTGGTAYGCCCGGCARCTGAAGTTTCAYGGCCACATCCGCGGCTCCYTGTCCGGCAAYCTGGCCACCATGGGACCGGCGGTGCCCTACGCCATYGGAGCAAAATTCGCCCACCCCGCACGTCCTGTGATCGCCTTCGCCGGGGACGGYGCCATGCAGATGAACGGCATGGCCGAGCTCATCACCATCCAGCGYTACTGGCGCGAGTGGACTGATCCCAGGCTCATCGTTGCGATCCTGCACAACGATGACCTGAACCAGGTGACCTGGGAAATGCGGGCCATGGGAGGGGCCCCGGCGTTCCGTGAATCCCAAGCCCTTCCCGACGTCGACTACGCGGCTTTCACGTCCAGCCTCGGGCTGCAGGGCATCAGCGTGGGGTCCCCCGACGAACTCGGGGACGCATGGGAGAAGGCACTCGCAGCGGACCGGCCGACCGTTCTGGATGTGCGCACAGACCCGGACATCCCGCCAATCCCGCCCCACGCCACCCTGGAACAGGCACTCAACAGCGCAAAAGCGGTCATGAAGGGCGACGACAGCGGCTGGGGCATCATCAAAGAAGGCGTCAAARCCAAGGCCCAGGAGTTCCTCCCGCACAAGAAGGATTGACCGTCATGATCGATTCAAGCCTTCAGCTGGGACGTCTTGACGTCTCGGCCTACACGGTGCCGACCAGCGCGCCGGAGGGCGACGGAACCTTGGCGTGGGACGCCACCACCATCGTCCTGGTCCAGGCCGTGGCCGGCAGCTGGACCGGCATCGGCTGGACCTTCGCGCCGGGGGCCTGCGCGGCGCTGATCAAGGAGACCCTGGAACCGGCCGTTACCGGGCTCAACCCTTTCGACGTTCCTGCAGCGGCCGAAGCCATGGCCCGGGCGGTGCGCAACRCTYCACGCCCCGGACTGGCCGGCTACGCGATCTCCGCCGTCGACTGCGCGCTCTGGGACCTCAAGGCACGGATCCTCGGCCTTCCCCTGCACCGGCTCCTCGGGGCGGCGCGGGCRGAGGTGGAGATTTACGGCAGCGGCGGGTTCACCACSTATTCAGAGGCCCAGCTCCGACGCCAGCTGGAGGGCTGGACCGGCCAGCAACAGATCCCGCGGGTCAAGATCAAAATCGGCGAGGACCGCGGCGCGAACACGGCCCGCGACCTCCTCCGGATCCGTCAGGCACGGGACACCATCGGGCCGCACGTCCAGCTGTTCGTCGACGCCAACGGCGCTTACACCGCCAAGCAAGCCGTTCGGGTTTTCGACGCCGCGGCAGAGCAGGATCTGACGTGGTTCGAAGAACCGGTATCCAGCGATCACCTYGAGGGGCTTCGCCAGGTCCGGCAGTCTGTCACGGCGGAYGTCGCAGCCGGCGAATACGGTACGACCCTGTTCTATTTCCAGCAGATGTGCGGCGCCGGCGCCGTTGACTGCCTYCAAGTGGATGTGAGCCGCTGCGGGGGAATCWCGGAGTGGTTCCGGGCCGCCGCGGTAGCCGCGGCCCACGGCCTGGAAGTCTCCGGGCACTGTGCACCGAACCTGACCGTSCCCGCGGCYGCAAGCACMSGCAATTTCCGTCACCTGGAGTGGTTYCACGACCACGTCCGGATCGAGGAGATGTTCTTYGACGGGACGCCCGATCCRCAAGGAGGMARCGTYCGGCCCAGCGACGACCGGCCCGGCAACGGACTCRTTTTYCGGGCSCKGGACGCCGAACCATACCGAATCTAGGCCGYRGRSCAGAAGGAGCCRGYTTGAARCACTCAGYTTTTCARGGAYGCRGGCACGCCGGTACGGGCCKGGCGGACACCTGATGRCAMCAGCCCAGCCCGAYGGCGGRGAAGTCTTCTTCCCGCCCCAGGTTCTGCGCGACTATGCCCTGCTGGCGGACGGTGAACGGGGCGCGGTGATCGGCCCGCGCGGTGACGTTGTCTGGCTGTGTGCCCCGCAATGGGATGACCCCGCCGTGTTCTCGTCCCTGGTGGGCGGCGCCGGGGCATTTTCCGTGACACCCCTGAACCCGCGCTATGTGTGGGGAGGGCACTACGACGACGGCACACTGATCTGGAACAGTCGCTGGGTCACCACGGACGGCATCGTCGAATGCCGCGAKGCCCTCGCSATGCCRGGSGACCCCGCCCTGGCGGTGCTGATGCGTCATATCCGGGTTGTATCGGGCACCGCGCCGGTCCGGGTCCTCCTGCACCCCCGGCCGGGCTTCGGCCGGTGCCGGGTGGACCTTTCCAACGGCGGGGACGGTGTGTGGTCCGGTGAGGGCGGCGGACTGCACCTTCGCGTCAGCGGGATGGGCCGGGCAAACGCGAACGATGGCGTGCTGCARCAGGATGTGCAGCTTAGGCCCGGRGAGGAACACSACGTCGTSMTGGAGCTTTCCRCCAGGCCGCTACCGACCCGGSCGCCCGTCCCYGCGGATCTCTGGACGGCCACCGGGCGCGCCTGGGCCACAACGGTACCTGCAATGAACGGGACTGTTGCCCCTGCCGACGCCCGCCGGGCTTACGCGGTCATGCGCGGGATGACSGGCRCAACCGGTGCCATGGCCGCAGCCGCCACCATGGGCCTGCCGGAGCGTGACGAGGCRAAACGCAACTACGACTACCGCTACGCCTGGATCCGGGATCAATGCATTGCCGGCCAGGCCGCCGGYGCCGGCGRAGCCACCGGCCTCCTCGACAGCTCGGTGCACTTCGTCAGCGAACGGTTGCTGGCGGACGGAACMMGCCTCAAACCCGCYTACACCGTCCGCGGCGGCAGGGTCCCGGACGAGCACACACTCGACCTTCCGGGTTACCCGGGCGGGACGGACAAGGTCGGCAACTGGGTAAACGGGCAATTCCAGCTGGACAGYCTCGGCGARGYCCTGCTGCTTTTCGCCACCGCCGCCCGCCATGACCACCTCGACAACAGGCAYTGGCACGCAGTGGAGCAGGCGGTGGCGGCCATAGAGGAGAAGTGGGCCGAGCCGGATGCCGGCATCTGGGAACTCGAGAACGAACGGTGGACCCATTCACGGCTGATGTGCGTCGCCGGCCTCAAAGCCGTCTCCCGGTATGCCCCCGCCACCCAGGTCTCTGCCTGGGGAYCACTGGCMGACAGGATTCTGGCACATACAGCCGACACCTGCACGCACCCCAGCGGCAGATGGCAACGATCGGCCGMCGACGARAGGATCGACGCGGCACTGCTTCTTCCCGCCATCCGCGGAGCCRTCCCCACCGGCGACGGCCGCTCCCTCGCCACGGCAGCGGCCGTGAGGAAAGAACTCCTCGATGATGGATACGTTTACAGGTTCAGGCACGGGCCAGGCCCCCTGGCGGACGCCGAAGGCGCCTTCCTCCTGTGCGGCTTCTTCTTGGCCCTGACCGAACATGAGCAGGGCAACACCACAGACGCATTCAGACTCTTTGAACGCAACCGGGCCGCCTGCGGTTCCCCGGGACTGTTCACCGAAGAATACGACGTCGAACAGCGCCAGCTGCGCGGCAACTTCCCCCAGGCGTTCGTCCACGCCGCCATGCTCGAAACAGCTCACCGCCTCGCCCGGCCGGCGGCACCATGACGACAGTTAACACACCCTCTTGCAGGAGGACACCGCCACTGGGGAGTGTCCGTTTAACGGTGGATTCACCGTTGGCATTTAGTTGATTCTTCCGTCGAAGCTGATGGCGAAGGCATTCAGGGCCGGCTTCCACCGTGAGGCCCATCGTGCCCTGCCTTTGCCGGTCGGGTCCAGTGCCCGGGTCGCCAGGTACAGGCATTTCAGGGCCGCCTGCTCGGTGGGGAAATGGCCCTTGGCCCGGACCGCGCGCCGGTAGCGGGCATTGAGGGATTCGATGGCGTTGGTGCTGCAGATGACCCGCCGGATTTCGACGTCGTAGTCCAGGAACGGCACGAACTCGCTCCAGGCGTTCTCCCACAGCCGGGTCACCGCCGGGTACTGCCGGCCCCACTTGGTCGAAAACTCTACGAACCTTTCCTTGGCCGCGGCCTCGGACGGTGCCGTGTAGACCGGGCGCAGATCACGGGACATCTCGTCCCAGTACTGCCGGGCCGCATACCGGAAGGTGTTCCGGATCAGATGCACGATGCAGGTCTGGACGACGGCGAGTTCCCACACGGTGTTGATGGCCTCCGGCAGGCCTTTGAGTCCGTCGCAGACCGTGATGCAGACGTCCTCCACGCCGCGGTTCTTGATCTCGGTCAGCACCGAGAGCCAGAACTTTGCGCCTTCGCCGCCGTCCCCGGCCCATAGCCCGAGGATGTCGCGTTCACCGTTGACGCTGACACCGATAGCGACATAGACCGGCCGGTTCGTGACCTGCCCGTCACGAATCTTGACGTGGATAGCGTCGATGAACACCACCGGGTAGACGCGGTCCAGCGGCCTGTTCTGCCACTCGGTCATCTCGCCGATGACCTTCTCGGTGATCCTCGAGATCGTGTCCTTCGAGACCCTGGCGCCGAACACCTCGGCGAAGTGGGCTGCGATTTCTCCGGTCGTGAGCCCTTTCGCGCTCAGCGACAACACGATCTCGTCGACTCCCGTCAGCCGGCGCTGGCGTTTCTTCACGGTCTGCGGATCGAACGTCGCACCGGTGTCCCGCGGCACGTCGATCTCCACCGGCCCGATCTCCGTCATGACGGTCTTGGTGCGGGTGCCGTTGCGGGAGTTCCCGCTCCCGCGCCCGGACACGTCGTGTTTTTCGTATCCGAGGTGTTCGTCCATCTCCGCTTCCAGAGCGGTCTCCAGGACGTTTTTCGTCAGCCGGTTCAACAGCCCGTCCGGGCCGACGAGATCGATACCCTGCTCTTTGGCCTGGGCCAGGAGCTGCTGCGCTAACTCTTGCTGATCCAATTCAGTCGCCATGGGATCCATGGTTCCGCTCATGATCAGTCCTCCCCGCCAGGCATCGCCCGGTGTGTCTGGCCAACCCTGAATCCACCGTTATTCAGACACTCCCCGCCACTGACCATACGGAGGCCGAGATATTTCGACGAAAACTGAGACCAGCCGCAAGTCACCTTGCGGAAAATTGGCTGGCGGGGAGCAGTTGTTCGTTGTGAACCGGTGTGTGTGACATATAGGGGCAGGGCGCTTCGATCGTGGAACGGCTGTCGTTCGTGTCCGGCCCTTTGCTGCCCGGCGGCCTACTGGCCAAGCAGGGAGACGGCGTGGGCGATGACGAGTGCGAGCAGCACGAATCCTCCGAAGGCCTCCAGTCCCATCAGGGATTTTGCCCGGGCCGAAAGGGGCATCGTGTCTGTGGGGCTGAATGCCATCGAGTTGGAAAGGGAGAAGTAGACGTAGTCGACAAATGAAGCCGTCCAGTCCGTCTTCACGGAGGACCGGGCGGCAACTTCCTGCACTGCGTCGTGGTCTTCGTCCTGGGGGAACCGGAAGTCTGCCCGGGGCAGCTCATGGCGCGTGGCGTGGCGCCGGGTGACCGGACCGCCCCGGTCCAGTTCCCAGTAGACCAAGGCGAACGCGATGACGTTTGTCACCCATACCTGAAGGGCCGCGAGCAGCAGCGTTGGCCCGTTGCTGTTTCCGGAGTTCGTGAGGAGAATGACCAGTTGGACGAGTGCTGCCTCGTTGGCCACGACAAGCAACAACGCCTGGCCGACGGAAAGATGCCTTGACCAGCGGGTTTCGCGGACCAACCTGCGTGGATTCAGGATAATGAGCGGAATCAGCAGGGCCAGGCCGACGACAACAACGGAGTAGCGTACCGCCGGAAGGAACGTCGTGGGCAGCGTGGCGTATAGCGCCAGTGCGATGAGAAGGCCGATGACGGCAGGCCAACGGTGTTCCGCCCGGGCCTGCCGTTCATTGTGGGTGGTCATGGTCAGGAGTGTAGGTCCTGGGCCGGGACGGGAGCCGCAGAGTCGACTTTTGGTCCGCCCGGCGTGGCGCCGTTCGGTTCGAACGGTACACGCATGCTCGACCCTAGGCGGTACGGTTCAGGCCAAGAGGGGGCATGGTCCTGCCGGCACTTCACCACTGGGCCAAGCAATGTGATCTGCGACACAAGGGTGCGCGACCTGAATCACAACAAATTCAGATAATTTCCTTGCGCATTCAGGAGTAGCCTGTTATACGTCACCAGCAATGGTGCTGGTGTTGACCAAGGAGTCGTGCCATGAGTGTCGAATCAAGCTCCGCGGCGGGGACCGTCCCGGCGGGAGGTGGTCGCAGGGCTGAAAATCCCGTACCAGCCCAAGACGCAGTTGTTTCTCCACAGGGGAGCACCAGCCCACCCTTTGCCGATCCGGCAGCTTTGGGTCTGGGCGCTTTCGCAATGACCACGTTTGTCCTCAGTGTCATCAATGCCGGCCTGATCCCCAAAGCAGTCGAACCCGTTGTCCTGGGACTGGCACTGTTCTACGGCGGCATGGCGCAGTTCGCCGCCGGAATCTGGGAATTTGCCAACCGCAACGTCTTCGGCGCGACGGCCTTCTGCTCATACGGAGCCTTCTGGCTGTCCTTCTGGTTCCTGAGCCAGTTCAGCGCTGGCAGCCTTCCGGCAGCGGACGCCAGCAAAGGAGTCGGCCTCTATCTTCTGGGCTGGGCAATCTTTACCGCCTACATGACCGTTTCAGCTTGGCGCGTCAGCATGGGTGTCTTTGCCGTTTTTGTCTTCTTGACCCTGACCTTCATTGCGCTGTTTCTCGGCGCCTTCTTCGGGGCAGCCGGGCTGTCGATGCTGGGCGGCTGGCTGGGCATCGTGACGGCGCTGATTGCCTGGTACTGCTCCCTCGCGGTGGTCGCGAACTCCACCTACAAGCGGACTGTGCTTCCGGTGGGACGACGGTGACAGGCCATGGCAGCAGACCCAACAGAATCGGATGAGACCCTCGCAAACCTGTTGCACGAGCAGCGGCGCTTTCCTCCGGACGCCGGCTTTGCGGCGCAGGCCAACGCTACATCGTCGGACTATGACGAAGCTGCCGGCGACAGGCTGGCGTTTTGGGCGCGGCAGGCGGAGCGGCTGGACTGGTCCCAAAAATGGAGTGAGGTCCTGGACTGGTCGAATCCGCCATTTGCCAAATGGTTCGTCGGGGGCAGGCTCAATGCCGCGTACAACTGCCTTGACCGGCATGTAGCTGCCGGCCGCGGGGACAAGGTCGCCTACTACTTTGAAGGAGAAGCCGGGGACACCCGTGCCATCACCTATGCCCAGCTCACCCACATGGTCTGCCAGGCGGCGAACACGCTGACCGATCTGGGCGTCAAGCCGGGAGACCGGGTTGCCATTTACATGCCGATGATCCCGGAAACCGTCGTGGCTATGCTGGCCTGCGCACGAATTGGAGCACCGCACACCGTCGTGTTCGGCGGGTTTTCCGCGGACGCGCTCCGGACGCGGATCCACGACTGCGACGCGCGGATCGTCATAACGACCGACGGCGCCTACCGCCGCGGCAAGGCCAATGGGTTGAAGCCCGCCGTCGACGAGGCCCTGCTGGACTGTCCGGACGTTCGCAACGTCCTGGTGGTCCGCCGCACAGCCCAGGAGGTCGACTGGACACCGGGCCGTGATATTTGGTGGCATGACTCGGTTGAGCTGGCTTCCGCCGATCACGACGCCGAGGCCTTCGACGCTGACCATCCCCTGTACGTGATGTACACCTCCGGCACCACGGGCAAGCCCAAGGGCATCCTGCACACCACTGGGGGCTACCTCACGGCGTGCGCCTACACCCACTGGGCGGTGTTCGACCTAAAGGCCGAGACCGATATTTTCTGGACAGCCGCGGACATCGGCTGGGTCACCGGGCACAGCTACATCGTGTACGGTCCCTTGGCCAACGGTGCCACCTCCGTGCTGTACGAGGGCACGCCGGATACCCCGCACCAGGGCCGCTGGTGGGAAATCATCGACAAGTACAAAGTCTCGATTCTCTACTGCGCCCCGACCGCCATCCGTACCTTCATGAAATGGGGCGCCCAGATACCGGCCAAGTACAGTCTCAGGAGTTTGCGCGTGATCGGAACCGTGGGCGAACCGATCAACCCGGCGGCCTACATCTGGTACCGCGAGAACATCGGGCACAACCACACGCCCGTGGTGGACACCTGGTGGCAGACCGAGACCGGAGCCATCATGATCAGTCCGCTCCCGGGAGTCACAGCGGGTAAACCGGGCGCCGCCATGAGGACGTTGCCCGGGGTCGTGGCCGACGTCGTCAATGACGCGGGCGCACCGGTTGCCAACGGCTCCGGCGGCTATCTGGTCCTCAGGGAACCCTGGCCATCCATGTTGCGCACCATCTGGGGTGACAACGACCGGTACGTGGAGACGTATTGGTCACGGTTCCCGGGGCTCTACTTTGCCGGGGACGGCGCGAAGAAGGACGAGGACGGGGATATTTGGCTTCTCGGCCGGGTGGACGACGTGATGAACGTGGCAGGACACCGGCTCTCGACGACGGAGATCGAATCGGCGCTCGTCGCCCATCCGAAGGTGGCCGAAGCCGCCGTCGTCGGCGCCCTCGACGACACCACCGGGCAGGCCATCGTCGCCTTCGTCATCCTGCGCAGCGATGCGGGCGACGGCGGACCGGAGGTCGTGCAGGAGCTGCGCGACCATGTAGCCAAGGAAATCGGCAAAATCGCCCGGCCCCGGCAGATCATGGTGGTCACCGAGCTGCCTAAAACCCGGTCCGGGAAGATCATGCGACGGCTCCTCAAAGACGTGGCGCAGGACAGGCCGATCGGGGATGTCACCACCCTGGCCGACTCCTCAGTGATGGATCTGATCAAAGCCGGCATGCCAGGCGGCGCCGCCGGCCCGCACTAATTGCCAGGTCGAGGCGTTCAGCCGGGGCCTTCAACGGGAGAGATGACATGGATGACTTCCTCGCTTACCTGGATACTTCGGAGGTCCGCTCCGGCAAACTTGAGGAACTGGTAGTGGCCGGAGGCGACGGAATTCCTTCACATGTCGGTCGGGATCGGTCCCAGGACGATGGTGTGGGCGGTGTGGTCGCGTTTGGTGGCCAGGTAGCGGGCATTTGCGGAGGAGAGGTGGACCCGGGTGGGCACGCGTTCGGCCACAGCGACGCCGTTGGCCTCGAGCTGGAGGGCCTTGTCGGGGTTGTTGCTCAGCAGCCGGATCCGGTGCGCTCCGACGGCGAGCAGCATCTGGGCCGCTGCACGATAGTCCCGCTCGTCCTCACCGTGGCCGAGGGCGACGTTCGCGGCGTAGGTGTCGAGCCCGCGGTCCTGAAGGGAGTAGGCGTCGAGCTTCTCGTAGAGTCCGATGCCCCGGCCTTCCTGCCTCAGATACAGCAGGAAGCCGCCCTCACCGGCGATCCGCTCGGCCGCCTCGCGGAGCTGTGGGCCGCAGTCGCACCTCTGCGATCCCAGGACGTCCCCGGTGAGGCATTCGCTGTGAGGGCGCACCAAGGGGGCGGCAGCCGCGGCGAGGGCGCCGTGCCAATCACCGAGCCCCAGCAGCAGGTGCTCCTTGCGGTCCACCAGATCCCGGAAAGTGAACGCATCTGCGGTCGTGGCGAAGCCGTCGGTGAACCTGAGAGGGATACGCACCCGGGTACGCACCAGGGCCCCAGGGGGAACCGAGCGCTCCCGTCCGGCGGATCCAAACGAGGCTGAGTCGGCGGACGCCGTGCCGACACCGTCCATTCCAGCCCCCGGTCCTGTTGCAGTGAGTCGTTCCGTGGACATTGAGCCCCTCCTTCTGGGATTTGGAATCGCGGCGTCTGGTTTTTGGCGATGACCTTTCCGTCGTGAATTCGATTGCGCTCCTGGTCCGCGCACATCGTCGCGAGGTGGCGCGGCCTCAGGCCTGGACCGACGTCCGCAGGCCCTCACGCTCCCCGGAGCGCTGCGGGTTGAGGCGTGCGTAGTGCCGGCCCTATCGTCGGCGGACCTCGATTTGACCGTCGTTGAGCCGCGTTTCGTATGCGGGCTGCGGGTGGCTGGCTGGCCCGCGCACGACGCTCCCGTCGTTGAGGCGAAAGGTGCTTCCGTGCCAGGGGCAGGTGACACAGCCGTCGGCGATTTTCCCTTCATCCAGTGGGCCGCCCATGTGGCTGCACATGCTGTCCAGGGCGTGAATCTGGGTGCCTGCGCGGTGCAGCAGCAGGGAGACGCYGGCAATGTCCACCTTGCGCTGGTCGCCGTCGGGCAAGTCATTCTCACTGAGCGCAGGTGTCCACTTCGTAGGGCCGTTCCTGTCTGCGGTCTTGTTGACGTTCACGGCGCTGGCATAGGTGAGATGTCCGCCGAGGAAACCGCCGAACATCAGGATCCCGAACCCAGCCATGCCCAGTGACTTTCCGACACCGCGGTGTCCGCGCGCGCGGGCCACAGCGGAGATTGTGTAGAGGCAGAGGGCTGTGCTGTTTGCGACCGCGTGAACTAGCCCTGTTCTCCTTGCCTTCCCCTGGGTGTCCGACCAGTCGTTGAGCCCGGCTGCCGCAGTGGGAACAGCAGCGGCAATGCCCGCGCACACCAGGATGTCGGCGGCGGGGGCGGAATCCACGCCCCCTATCGTGTCAAGGAGCATTGCCATGGTCCACGCTCCGATGGGCAGATCCGTGAGGACCGGATGCAGCGGATGGCCCAGGGCGGTGCCGCTGACGATGTTTCGAACAGTGCGCGCCCGCACTGCCCGCCCGACCGCGGCGGCAACGGCTGAAGCCACCCCGTCAAGCCGCTCGGAATGTTCTATGGCGGCGACCACGGAATTCAGCGGGTTCACGGCAGCTCCTCTGTCTCGTCAGTTCTTGAATCTGGAGTGTTCAGGACTGTGTCTACAACCGGTCTTCACTGAAGCGGCGGAAGTCCGGGTGGCGAATGGTCAAAGCTTTCCACCGAAACGGCCGTCGTGACAAGGTGTCCGAGCCGCCGGGGCGTGAATGAGCGGCGTACGTGAGCCGCGTGGATACGTCTTCGATCCTCACGAAGCGCCGACGTCATGGCCCGCCCCAGCCGGACGCCCGCCTGGCGGAGTCAGATGCCCGAACTCAGGTCCAGAGTCGGGTCCCGAGGCGAGGAAGGAGTCACTGGAGACCGCAACTCTCATGCCGGTGCTGAGAGTTTCTCCCAGTAGCCGCGGAGCTCGGCGTCGTCAGAGCGGCCAGGGTATTGTTCTGGGCGGTGAGGTCTTGGTCGTTGGTGGATACGCGCGCATATCCGATCAGCAGTCCGGTCATGGTCGTGCCCGTACCGTTTATCCCCAGCCACCGGGCATTTTCTCGGGCGGGTCCTATGCCGACCTCAGGATTTGCCGGTGTTCGCGGGCGGGACCTTGGTCTGGGGGCCTGACAGGTGCGGGACACCCTCGCGGGGGACGTTTCCCCGCGGGCTTGTAGACCCTATCGCCACCTACATCGAAGCCGCAGGTGCGGCGTTGCCGCGCCGCACTGTCGATACCGCTGTTTTACCTCCCGCACCGGTGCGCTTCCGGCCTTTTGAGCAACGTGCTTACGCGTCGAAGTGCGTCCGGACTCTCGGGTCCTGGGATAGTGAAGCGACGACCGAGGCGGCGATGTCCAGGAGTTTGACGTTTCGCGTGTTGGAAGCGTTTTTCAGGATCTTGATGGCGGTCTCCTGGCTGCAGCGGTTCTGCGCCATGATGGCGCCGGTCGCCAGGTCGATAATGGTCCGGGATTCGATGGCTGCAGTGGGGGGATTGGTTTACGCGCCCAAAGACTTTCAGGCTGTTCTCAGGCCGAGGGGGGAGATTAGTATCTGGACGCTGTAGATCTGGCCCTCTGGCGTCGTTGCAGGCCCCGGCCGCACGTCCAACCTCAACCCACGTGCGGCCGGCTCTCAAAATCGTAGACCTGACCCCGCCGTCGGCCCATCAGCGTCTCGCTCCATGGTGAGCCGCGGTCAAACCCGCCGCCGACGGCCGGTCGCCGACGCTTCCTCTTCCCGCCGTGCAGCCCAATGTTTTTGTGCAGCCCGAGGCAAGCCAGTGGCATTCTGTGGTGTGTCGTGCCTCCACGGCGGCGGCGTCACCACGCTGAGGCTCCGTCCGGATTCATCGAGGATATGGCCAAGTCGCGTGTACGCCCGGACCACAGCCTGACGTGAGATGACTATGCTGCCGGGCGCGCGCTCGGCCAGTTCCCGTTCAAACGCCGGCGCCTCCAAGTAGTCGCGGACCCACAGCGTGACCTCCAGGTTCTGTGCGCCGAGAACCTGGGCGCTCAGCCGGCAATTTGTTTGGGCGGCGAAGTAACGGCCGGCATCGTCAACGTATTGCGCCGGGACATTGAGCATCAACGTCACCTCCCGGAGGCCCCGGTTCGCTGCGGAGGACGCGTCGCACCTCAGCGTGATGTAACCGGAAGCGAGAAACCGTTCCACCCGGCGTCGGGCGGTTTGCGATGAGACGCCGCAGGTAGCGCCCGCAACCAAGTCGTCGTACATGTTCCGGACCTAACCAACGAGCACCGCTGGGCCGCCTACACGGCGCCCGCGCTGGAGGCGGGTGTGGGATCCGGCCTGTCTGTACCACTGGTCCTTGAGGGAGAAGCAGAAGCGGGCCTGAACCTGTATTCCACCCGGTCCCATGGCTTCACCGATGAGGATATCGACACGGTCGAAGCGTACTCATACCACGCGTCCAAAGCACTCCGCCTCGCGGTCCGGATCAGCCAACTGGCCGAGGCGAAAACAAACCCCACCGCTGCCATAGAATCCCGGACGATCATCGACCTGGCAACCGGCGCCATCATGGCGCAAAACCGCTGCAGTCAGGACACGGCCATAAAAATCCTAAAAATTGCTTCCAGCACCAGATACGTCAAACTCCGGGACATCGCCGCATCAGTGGTCGCCTCTCTTTCACAAGACCCGACAGTCCGGCCGTACTGCGACGCCTGCCTGCTGGGCCTGCACGGTAGCGACGTGGGCAGATCCACTTCACCCTATTCACCGACGAAACGGAGTAACGTTGAAGTGAGTCCGGGCGGCTGGATCCCCCAATACAGTCGTCCGGTAACTCATGTTCCCAGAGTCATCGAACCTGGAAATTCCGGGCGGTCCGCCGCTGGGCCAACCACTGCAGTCACGCTCCAGCGGGGGGCCATCCGGCGCGACACCCTCGAACGATCACGAAAGCCGCGTCGCCAGGAACACCGAAGTTCCGGGCCGGCTTTTTAGCGGCGTGCGTATTGGGAAGCCTTCGCGCAAGGCTGTGCCGAGGCACCACAGAAAGTGGCCTAGCGTCGTTTTGATCAGGAACCGGTATCGAAAAATCCGAACCTCAATCGTGCAGTGGAGATCCGACGACTTCGAAACCCTGGCTGCTCATCGATCCCGACAGCAGCGGCATCGCTTCGGCAATGCTGCTCCGGACCGAGTCTAGTTCCAGGGAGGCCCTGTGGGCGCTCTCGGATATCCACAACTCGGCAACGAACACCGTGTCGGGTTGGTCGTCGTTTACCCCTACTTCGTAGAGGAGGCAACCCAGTTCCGCAAGCCCGTCGGCTCGCCTGGTGAGGAGTTCTATGAGGCCATCGCGCGCGCCCGGCTTGGTGCCGAGAGTCGCCAAACGTGCGTGTGTCATGAGTCCATACTCATCGAAGGCTGCAGATATGGCCTGCTGCGCCYCTCCCGCAGCGCCCGGAATGCGTCGGATCGAGGCTTAGCCCAGCAGGGGGACGGCATGGGCGATCACGAGGGCCAGGAGAACGAAGCCTCCGGCGGCTTCGAGTCCCATCATCATTTTGGTCCGCGGCGACGGGGGCATGGTGTCGGTGGGGCTGAAGGCCATGGAGTTGGACAGGGAGAAGTAGGTGTAATCCACGAAAGAAGCGACCCAGCGGACCGTGTCGCAACTTCCGTGACGGCGTCGTGGTCTTCGTCTTGGGGGAACCGGAAGTCCGCGGCCGGGAGGTTGCCCCGGTGGGTATTGCGCCGTGCGACCGGTCCGCCGCGGTCCATTTCCCAGAAACCAAGGCGAACGCAATGATGTTCGTTACCCAGATCTGCAGTGCTGCCAGAAGGAGCGTGCGCCGCCCGTCGCCGCTGCCGGAGTCGGTCAGAAGAATGATGAGCTGCACCAGGGCGACGCCGTTGGCGGCGACGAGGAGGAGTGCCTGGCYCGTSGCYAATCGTTTGGACCAGCGTGTCTCTTTGTGCAGGCGSCGGGGGTTGAGGATCAGCGGGGGATCAGCATCAGGAGTCCGATTCCCACCACCGTGTAGCGGAYGGCSGGCAGGAAGGCGCTGGGAAGGGCGGCATAGAGGCCCAGCGCGATGAGCAGCCCGATTACGGCCGGCCAGCGGTGTTCGGCGCTGTCCTTCAGATTTGCGATCTCAGACATTCACCGAGTCTAGGCAAAGCTGCGGTCCATCCCGGTCCGGGCGCGCACTGAGCCGACAGCAGATGGCCGCCTGGCGCGAGGGAACGTCGGGTCAGGCGGCCCAACTCGGTTGCGAGAAGCCCACCCAAGACACTCCCGCCGAACTCAGATGGTGGTTTCCGCCGCGCTCCAACCTGTGACGGCCTCTGCTGGCGCGGCCAGCTAGAGGTTCCAATGGTGTCCGACGCAGGCTCGGTCCAAATCGGGCACTGACTGTGTCTGCGACATTTCTTGGTTGTTGTCCACGATGGACGAGTTCTTGTTCGGGTTGCTCGCCAGCGCCGGAATCTGCGATGCCGTCGCGGGTCTTGATGGACCGCGGTCGGGTTTCGTTGGCCGCTACCCACGGATCCGTTTATCCACCGCCTCTGCTGCTTACAGGGAGGGGATGTTACGGTGAGTTTTCCGTTCGGGGACGGCATGAACTTCAGCATTCACCCGAACCGGCCCGACATCCGGCACTGAAGAACAGGACGCGCAAATGATTGACTTTCTGAGCTCGGCCGACGGCACGAAAATCGCCTTCGAACGGACAGGTGAAGGACCACCTCTGATCATTATCGGCGGTGCATTGAACAGCCGGCGTTCGGCCGACGGGCTGGTGCCTTGGCTGGCCCCGCACTTCACCGTGTACGCCTATGACCGTCGGGGGAGAGGCGAGAGCTCCGACACCCTTCCCTACAGTCCCGGCCGTGAACTAGAGGATTTGGAAGCGCTGATAGCCGCGGCGGGCGGTTCGGCCTACGCTTACGGCCATTCCTCGGGTGCCATCCTGATTCTTGAAGCAGCGGCTGCCGGAGCGGGCATCTCCAAATTGGCGGCCTACGAGCCGCCATATCTGACCGGGCATGCCCCCGAAGAACCTTGGGAAAATTTCAGGGACCGGGTCCAGGAGGCACTGAACGGGGGAGACCGGGAAGCCGCCGTGGAACTGTTCATCCGCCATACCGGCTCTGACTTCGACGAAGGAATCAAAACCATGCCGTGGTGGCCCGCGCTCCTCAGCGTTGCCCAGACCCTGCCGTATGACCTCACCCTCACGGCCGACGGCAGCGTCCCGGAGAGGCTGTCGAATATTCAGGTTCCCACGCTCGGGATCTACGGTGGTGCGAGCCCTTCCTGGGCCGGGAATGCCATCAATGCCGTCGCCGCAGCCGTTCCTGGCATGAAAAAAGAAAAGCTGGAAGGCCAGGACCACGCAGTCGCCAGCGATGCTGTCGCACCGGTCCTGATCAAGTTCTTCAACGGCGCCCCAGCCTAGGCTGCCATCGACCCCAATACGGCGGGAACTTGGAAAACGACGTTGAGGCTAACCCACTCGGCCGATGGTGAGAACCCCGAGCCTATGTAGAGCCTATGTTCCCGCCGGGCGCGCGACGATACTGGACATCGTCCCTCGTGGCGACGTGATCTCATCCCGGACGGGAAGCCGTTCGCGGTCTGGGACATCCGCGCCGCCTTGAGTTCGTGCTGAGCCCTGGCGTTGAATGCGTGGGGATGGCCCCGGAAAAGAATTTCCCACCAGATGTCCTTTTGGCGGCTCCCCGGTCGTCGTGCTGATGTAACTAACGAAAGAAGGAGACGTCGTGGAGTACATGCTTTTCATCTGTAGCGATCCCACAGCGCCGGAATATGTGGCCGCCGAGGACAACATTGTCGAATGGGGGGCCGAGATGGAGGCGCGGGGCGTCGCCCGTCACGGTGACAGGTTGCGTCCTGTCGAGGACGCAACCACGGTAGTGGTGCGCGGGGGCGAAGTGGTGGTCTCGGATGGGCCGTTCGCGGAGACGAAGGAATGGATCGCGGGCTATGACATCATCGCTTGTGCCGATCTTGATGAGGCTATCGAGGTGGCGTCCAAGCACCCCATGGCCCGGTTCGGCAAGATCGAGATCAGGCCCGTGTGGCCGCTCGGGGAATAGTGATTCGCCCCGAGGCCGGCATTGATGATCAGGGTAGGGAAGACGCGCCGGAGCTGACGGACGTGCGGGCCGTCGTGGAGGCCGCGTCCGTCGGTGAGGCAGCACGAATCACCGCAACCCTCATCCGCGTGACGGGCGACTGGGGCCTGGCCGAGGATTGTGTCCAGGATGCGTTCGCCAGGGCCCTCGTCGACTGGTCGGAGCACGGCGTTCCCAGGAATCCCGGGGCGTGGCTGACTACCGTGGCCAAGAACAAGGCAATCGACCGCATGCGGAGCGCCGCCAGCGAAAGGCGGGCGGTCCGTGAACTCGCCATTCTCACCGAGCTCGAAGGGCTCGAAGACAAGGCCGGCATAGGGACGGCGGCAGAGGATGACACGCTGCGGCTGATTCACACCTGCTGCCACCCGGCCCTCCCGCTTGAGGCCCGGGTGGCCCTGACCTTGCGCACAGTCGCGGGACTCGCGACCGGGGAGATCGCCCGCGCGTTCCTGGTCTCCGAAGCAACCATGGCCAAACGGCTCGTTCGGGCCCGGGCGAAGATACGCGATGCCGGGATCCCATACCGGGTGCCGCCGCCGCAGCTGATATCCGAACGCACCGCCGGAATCCTGGCCGTGCTGTATCTGATGTTCAACGAAGGGTACTCGGCCACCGGGGGCAACTTACTGATCCGCGAACCACTCGCCCGGGAAGCGATTCGCCTGACCCGGCTGCTGGTTGTGTTGCTCGACGGGTCCCCGCAGGAACCTGAGGCCCTGGGCCTCCTTGCGCTCATGCTGTTCCACCATGCCCGGCGGGGGACGCGGACGGACGCCGCAGGGGACTTGGTGACCCTTGAGGAGCAGAACCGCGGATTGTGGGACAAGGTTGCGGTCGCGGAGGCTGTGGCGCTGCTGGCGGCCGCGGAGCAAATGGGCGTTTCACGCCGTTCCCGAGCAGGTAGCTACCGTGTGCAGGCCGCCATTGCTGCCTGCCATATGATCGCCCCGGACTCTGGCAGCACGGACTTCGCCCGGGTGGCACAGCTGTATGACCGCCTGGCGCACATTGCACCGTCACCGGTCATCGAGCTCAACCGTGCCGTTGCCGTCGCGATGTCTCAGGGACCGGAAGCAGGACTTGACCTCATCGACGAGCTGGACCGGACACGGTCCCTCGAGGGGTACTACCTCCTGCCCGCGGCGAAGGCTGATCTCCTGCGCCGCCTTGGCAGAAAGTCAGAGGCCAGCTTCGAGTATGAGCGGGCCCGTGACCTCGCTCCCTCCGAGGCCGAGCGCCGCTACCTCTCCAAACGCCTGGCCGAGACAAGCGCCGGGTCCCCATCCCCACCCGATCCCCGCACCGCCGCGAAGGAGTACAAATGAAACACCTCATGCTGATCCCCAACGACGTTGACACCTGGAACGCACTCTCCCCGTCCGAAATCGAGGCGATCATGCAGGCACATACCTCGTTGCAGCAGGAACTCAGGGCATCCGGTGAGTTCGTGGAGGCACATCAGCTCGGTGAAGAGGCGAAGTTCGTAAGACGTGACGGCAGCACCTGCACCGTGACCGACGGTCCGTACCTTGAGACCAAGGAAATCGTGGCCGGCTACTACATCGTCGACTGTGTGGGCATGGCCCGCGCCGTGGAAATCGCCGGAAAATTCGGAGAGGCCAAGTTTTGGCCGATCGAAATACGCCGGATCGACCCCTGACCCGCACGGCCTTGAATAGTTGTGTGATCAGAGTTGCGCCGTACCGCCTCGTCACAACCGGGCAGAGGAAGCTGGAACAGGCTCACCCCAAGATCCAAGCGTCATTTGACGAAAATTAGGAGAGGTAAATGCGCGTACCAATGAAATTGGAACTGGTGCCGCTGCCGGTAGCAGACGTCGAGCGGAGTAAGACCTTCTACACGGACACCGTCGGCTTCACTTTGGATCATGACGTGCAGCCCGGGAACGGCATGCGGATCGTGCAGCTCACGCCACCCGGTTCAGCATGCTCCATAGTCATCGGCGCCGGAATGGCCAACAGCAGCCCAGACGACGGCACGGTCAAGGGCCTGCACCTAGTGGTCGAAAACATCGCTGCGGCGCGCGACCAACTCATCAAGCACGGGGCCGCCGTGACCGAAATAGAGGACATGGGAGGCGTCAAGTTCGCGTACTTCAGCGATCCCGACGGCAACTCGTGGGCGCTACAAGAAATCGGAAAGGGGTGACCCCGCCCGGGGTGCTCACCGACGCCGGCGGCCTCACACCAACCCTGGCGGACACCCTACCCACTCCGTCGAATCGGGCAGCGAATCGTGCGCCCACGGTACCTGCGCACGCTCCGCTGACCATGGGCCCCATCCGCATAGGTCGCGCCGCGACTCCTAGTCACTGAGATCGAAGTCGAGATCAAGTTCCTCCGGTGTCCTCAGCTGTCGTTGGGCGAAGTCGATCGCTAGCTGCAGGGCATCGCTCCGCGCGTTTTTCCATGGTCCGCTCAGACCGGCTCCATCTTTAAGGGAGGTGGAGCCGGTCTCTGGGGTGCGCTTCGTCATTCTGAGGGTGAAATGACGTTGTGGCGTGCCCCTGACTGGGCTGCTGTGCCACAACGCAACAGTAGGTTCTGAAGCTGCGCTTTTTCTTGCACTGTGGGAGCCCCGGATCGGGGAACGGCAATGTGGAGGTTCGGTGACGCGGGCGGTTACCGGGCGTTGAAGACGTCCGGGCCGAAGCTGTTCAGGCCCGGTGCCCCCGCGTATCCGAGCCGGGGTACTGAAAAGATGTCCTCGATGCTGGCGAGCAGGCTGTAGTGGTTGTACATCGTGTCCGACGTCGTCCCGCCCTTGGTGAACGGGGAGATCACCAGTGCGCCGACGCGGCCGCCCGCGGTGCCTCCGGTGACTCCCGACGGGCCGGAGGTCTTGGCTTCGGTTTCGTCGAAGGTGATGACCAGCACCCCGTCCTGTTTGTAGGCGGGGGAGTCCAGGATGGCGGGGATCTGCTGCTGCAGCCAGCTGTCGGCGCTTTCGAGGCCGCCCGGGCTGCCGTCGACGCAGGGGCTGTCGTGTCCGTCGTTGCACAGGTTGGGTGTGATGTAGGAAAGGTTCGGTGTCGTGTCCGTGGACTTCAGGTCATCAGCGAAGTGGGTGTAGTCCACCACGTTGTTCGGGCAGTCCGGAGACGATGTGATTTCGTCAAAATACACGAACGGGTTGTGGCGCGTTGCGTATTGGTCGCCCTCCTTCGCCTTGTGATGGTCGTCCGTGGAGCCGGGCTCGGGATGCTGGCAGGGCGTGCCCATGTCCTCCATGTAGCCTTTCCAGGTCTTGCCGGCGGAACTGAGCTGGCCTGCAAGGGTGGGAACCGAAGCGGGGTACACACAGCCGGTACCCTGCACCTGGCCCGCCTCGGATGTCCCGGTTTGTTGGAACTCGGCATATACAGGGCAATCGGCGCGCGTCATGGCGTTCGAGCCCTGCCCGGAAATCTGGGCCAGGTAGTCGGGGAGGGAGTTGTGGTCTGTCCCGTAGTACTGGGAGAGCAGCACGCCCTGTGCGCGCAGGGTCTTCGATAAGTAGGTGGCCGCCGACTCGGGGCCCCAGACGTCGTTGTAGTCGTGGTTCTCCAGGTTGATCACGAAGACGTGGCCGGGTTTCCCCGAGGCCTGTGTGGGTTGTGGGGAGGGGGTTGTCGTAGGAGTGCCGGGGGCGGCCGTTGTCTTGCCCTGGCCCGGCGATGGCCCGCCTCCTGGCGGGGTGGGCTCACAAGCCGTGGCCGCCACGGCGAGGATTGCAGCAAGAATCAGCGCCGCCGGTCGTGCCGCGCGGCTCCGGCCCAAGAATTTTGCGACATTCTGGCTCATCGGTTCCGGCTTTCTCTCTGGCCCGGCTCCCAATGGGCCAGGTGTCAAGTGGCGTCTACCGTTCCACACCAGAATCAACATTGTGTCTGTAGCCCCTGAGTAAGCCCTGTGAAGCCTCTCGGGCTCGGGACTCCACGGCTGGGCCCCCGCACGTTTTCCAGAGACAGGACGGCTATTTCTGGCCCCACTTGGTGACCCGCCGGGCACTTGCGACGGTTACCTGTGACCGCCTTCAGCGTTGGATTCACCAGTGGATGGATGCGGCGGAAGGCCGGTCCGGATGGAATCGAAGGCGGCTTAAGTACCTTGACTGGTACGTAACCGACTTGGTACAAAAGGGTCATGGAAGCCGCTCTAAAGGCCCTCGCGGATGATAGCCGACGGAGAATGCTGGAGGCCCTTGCTGACGGCCCGGCAACCGCGGGTGAACTGGCAGCGCTCCTGCCGATTGCACGCCCGGGTGTCTCGCGGCACCTGCGGGTGCTGCGAGAAGCGGGTCTGGTCGAGGTGCACCAAGAAGCGCAACGGCGGGTTTACTCCCTCCGCCCACAGCCGCTCACTGAGATCTACGACTGGCTGGATCGATACGTGGCCCTGTGGGAACAGCGGCTGGATGTCCTGCACACCGAAATAGCACGCGGCAAGCGTGAGCGAAGGAGCACCCCGTGACCAACAACACCCCTGGAAGCGTGCGCACGCTGGGCACCCTGCGAGCGGTGGAGGGCAACGGCATCGTGCGACTTGAGGTCCGGTTCGACACCGATAGGGAGGACGTGTGGTCGGCGCTCACCGATTCCGGCCGTCTCGCCCGCTGGCTCGGCGAGGTAGAAGGCGATCTTCGCGAGGGCGGTGACTTCAGGGCCCGCTACTTTGCCAGCGGGTGGGAAGGCAGTTGTCGTGTGGAAGTGTGCCAGCCCCCACAGTGGCTCCGGATTCTGACCACGGCCCCAGACGAACCGGACGGCGTGATCGAGGCGACGCTTAGCGCTGACGGCGATCAAACCATCCTGGTTATTGAGGACCGCGGCTTGCCTCTGGAGCAGATCGCCGCCTA
Organism: Arthrobacter sp. 05T47; assembly: GCF_056395825.1. Lineage (NCBI taxonomy): Bacteria > Bacillati > Actinomycetota > Actinomycetes > Micrococcales > Micrococcaceae > Arthrobacter > Arthrobacter sp. 05T47. Next base: position 108,674 of record NZ_JBFTKG010000004.1, read on the forward strand.
CGGGGCAGGAGACCAGATCCACGTCGAAGATCTCGCCGCCTACCTCGCCGGACGTGACCGCTGCGACGCACGGGTGCGGTGGCAAGAACTCCACCCCGCATACCAGGAGCTGGCCGCAAGGCTCACCTAGCACGACGGCAGATCTGCCGGTCGCAACCCCCAGCGGGTTCCAACGTTGAAACTCCTTCGTCCGCGGCGCCCTGACTGAGACCCCAAGTCGATGAGGCACCGAAGACGGGCCCGCGACAAGACTTCCCAGTCATCGCAGGGTGGGGCAAGTTTCAACCGCCCTCGAGGGGCCAGAAATACGTGACACAACCATCAGAACCGTGACAGGAGCCGAGCCATGGACTGGACTGTCCCGGCCAGCGCAGCGCTGATTCCGGCCAAGGCCAGTAGTGCGCTCATGGCGATGATCTGAGCCAGGAAGAATGGCAGCGCCACTCCAAGTGTGGCGGCGTACGTCAGAGTAAAACTCAACGTTGGAGGTTCGCTCATGCAACCGTGACCTCCAGCCAGATTCTATTTGCCTCGTTCTCGTCAACACTAGCTGCGGGGCTCTCCCATGCGTCGATGCAGCGCGGGCACTCTGATCCGGTGGGCCTCGGGCCCTTGCCGCGCGGCGGGTGCGGAGGTAGGTTTTGCAAGCCGTGGCCGTCCGCCCGCAGTGGGGCGCGCCGCGCGGCGGTGGTTGACCCGGGTGTGGCGTGGGAACCCGCCCGGGCCGACCACCTAAACGTGTGGGCTGACGGCTCCGGTCCGGCCGGTGGGATGCGGGACAGTGGAGGGTCGGCTCTCAGGCTGTTCTCAGCGCGAAGAGGGACATTGAAAATAGCCCCGAAATGCCGACCCCTGCTCCGCCTTCGACCCAAAGACTCCGGCCGCACGCTCTCCTCAACCGGCGTGCGGCCGGGCATCACGTCGCCCCCTGCAGAGTCAAAAAGCACCTGGAATGGATAGGACTCGGGACTGCCTTCCGTTTCGCATGCAACAACTAGGCCCGTTGATGCCCCGCTGCCAGCGTGAGTGCGGATCGCAGAAGTAAATGTCGATACCGGCGTCCACTTTCACGGTTTTCCAGTCCTGCATTTCGATGCCCTGGTCCCAGGTGAGGGAATGCCTCAGCGCCTCGGGGAGCGTCTTGATCTTGGCTGCCAGGGCGTCACGCATTTGTTCTGCTTTGTATCTATCCGGCAGGTGAACGAGCATCGTGTAGTTGGTGGTTCTCTCCACGAGGGTCCCGATCGCGGACTGGTTGCCCTTGCCGATGATGAGGTCACCCTTCCAATGCCCTGGCACCGCACGGTCCTGAACCTCCGCGGGACGCTCGGAGATATTGACCATCCCCGGGATCCGGTTCTTCCGCTGACCGGCCTTCCTGCAGGGCTGCCGGAGCGCACGTCCGGTGCGTAAACACGCGGCCAGATCACGGTTGAGTGCTCCGCGGGACTGAACGTAGAGGGACTGGTAAATGGTCTCAGGTGACACCCGCATCTCCGGTTCATCGGGAAACTCAACCCGCAGGCGTCCTGCGATCTGCTCCGGCGAGTACTTCTTTTTCAGGTCCTCTTCCACCTTCGCACGCAACACCGTGTTCGTGTGCAGTTTCGACGGTTTCGGCCGCGAAGCCCGCTCATACGCCAACGCGTGAGCCGATGTTGCCCGGCAGGGCAACCCGGCCACCGAATTGCGCCGAAGCTCCCTGGACACCGTCGAGGCCGACCTGTCGATCACGACCCCGATCCGGCGCAGCGAGTGTCCCTGGGCGCGCAGCACCGCGATCTCTTCACGCTGGGCGAAGGTCAGGCACCTGCCCTTCAGATCCCGGCCGCGGCGTGGCCTGACACCCCCGGCTTCGGCCAGGACCCGGCGACCGGTCCGCCTGCTCGTATCGATCGGCACAACAGCGTCCGTGATGAAATCGCCGGCCTGCATCCCGGCCCAAAACAGCTGCAGAAGATCCGGTCTTACATAAATTGAATACCTCGCCACGACAACACCCATCCGCTAAGTGTTGCAATCACCGCAAGAACCCAAGGATCCCTTACCGGGCCAGACTGAGACTGTCTCCACTCTTCAGGATGGAGGTCGTGGTTTCGACCCGAGCGGGCATCGTAGGTCGGTTGTCAGCCAAGCTCGGCTCGGCGGCGAGGCTCGGCTCCGTACTCTGACCACCGGCCTGCGTAGAGACGGCCGCGGCCGAGTCCTGCATGCTCGAGAGCGAGAAGGTTGTGGCAGGCCGTGACGCCTGAGCCACAGTAGGAGATGACGGCAGTCGCGTCTTCGATCCCAACCTTCGCAAACGCTCGTCGGACCTCGGCGATCGGGCGCAGGTGTCCATCGGGGGCGAGGTTCCCACGGCACGGGACGTTCACTGCGCCGGGGATGTGTCCGGCTTGGGGATCGGTGGGCAGCTGGAGGCTTCCGTCGAAGCGGTCGGCATTGCGGGCGTCGAGGATGATCCCGGCAGCCCCTGCGGTGATGTCCTGAAGCTGGGCGAGACGGGCCTCGGGCCACGGAGACGGCGTGAAGGTCGCGGGCGCCGGCTTCACGGGCGTTGTCTCCAGCGGTCCCGTCCATGCGGCAATCCCGCCGTCGAGCAACGCCGCCCGGTGCCCGAGCGCACGCAGCATCCACACGAGCCGCGCGGCGATGACTCCCCCCGCGTCGTCGTAGGCGATGACGGTCGTGTCGTCGCCGATTCCCAAGGAGGACATTCCATGTGCGAACACTTCAGAGTCGGGAAGCGGGTTCAGCCCGTGTGGTCCCGAATTGCCCGACAGCCATGCGGCCAGGTCCACGAACACCGCATCTGGAAGATGCCCGCCGTCGTACGCTGCACGGCCCGACCCGCCGTCGAGGTACCAGCGAACATCAGCGGTGACAACGTTACGTCGGTTCGCCTCGAGCCACGCGGCATCAATAAAGGGTGGAAGATCTTCTTGGGTTATCCGGCTGTCGTCCATACAGTGCAGGCTAGAGGATGTGTCCATAATTTGAGCAAAAATGTTCTATGATGTGGACATTCTGCAGAGGATGCGCCGCACCACGGCAGGCGCCCGTAAGCCGGTCGATCACCGTGCCCAGGAAACGTGCCGCACGTCTTGGCCGCCGCCAACAACCGCCACGGCGGAAGACCCCGCAAAGTGGACGACGCTGCCGCTGCCAGGGCCAAGGAACTCAAGGGCAAAGGAATCAGCGCCCGCGACATCGGCAAGATGCTCGGAGCATCCCGCGCCACGGTCTACCGATACCTTATATAGGCAACGCGGAGAGCGATCCCGACAACGCGGCGATGACATCCAAGCGGTCCGCCCAGCCCTCGTCCGCGAATGTCCGGCACGTCCCGCCGGTGGGTGCCGGTCTGGCCGTCCTGGCGGGCACCCATCAGACTGGCATATTCAGGAGGTAGGGCCGGTCCCGGACGTTCTTGTCGACGACCCCGCTTCGATTGCGGCCAATTCGTCAGAGGCGCTCATGAGGGCCCTCCTCTATGAAGATCTTGCCAACAGACTAGTCCCAATGCGGGGCAATGGAACCGGTGCTCAAGTACTCCCTGGCGCCACCGAAATGGAGCTCAGTGCCAAGGCGCAGGTAGGCCCGATCCTATTCCAACGGGCTCGATCCAACGCCCAGGCAAGTGCGACTGTTCCTGCCTGGGGGCATTTGCTGGTTCTAGGGTTTAGCCGCCGCTCTCCTCGGGTCCTTCGGTGTCGATGTGTTCTTTGCGGACCTTCTCCTTGATGGTCACGTCTTCGGTGACCGTTTCCGTGCCGATGTGGACCCGTTCGACCGGGACAGTCTCCTTGGTGACGATGATTCGTTCCTCGTGGAGGATGATCTCGTTCTCATCGTCCGCACGGTCCGCTACGTCGTTGCGGTTTTCCTCCGTAATCGGTTCTCGCTCGATCCGTACTTCTTCGCGCTGCACTGGAACGGTCCTGGTTTCGTATTCCGAGGTGACGTATTTGCGCAGGCGTGCCCCGCCCGCGGCCGGCTGTTCGGCGCCGCCCCCTGCCGGGCGCGGCTGGGGCCGGGTTGTGGTGTCTTCAGTGGTGGGCGCGGTGGCGTCGTATCCGGGGTGCCGGTGGCGGCAGGGGGAGTACTGCGGTCTGTTGCGGTGGTGTCTTGTGTGGCGGGGGCCAAGGTCTCGTCGGTGGTGGCGTTGTACCCGGTGGTGGTCGGTGTCCCGGTGCGTTGCGTTCCGGGGTCGGGGGTGGAATCTGCCGCATCTGCCGTCGCCTCGGTGTAAGTGCGTCCGGTGTCGAGCTGATAGTGCTGGTAGAGCCGGCCTTCCTCGGCAGGCTCCAGTGGCCGATCGGCGTCGATCCTCGGCGCGTCCTTGACCTGGTTTTTGCTGTAGGGGACCACGATGTCATTTCCCTCTGTTCGGGCTCCTTCCAGGGGTACGAAGGATTCGGACATTCCGAATAGGCCCGTCCTGGCGGTTACCCAGCTCGGCTGTCCGTCATTGTTGTCCACGAAGGCCTGGCCGATGGAGCCGATCTATTCTCCGTCCTCTGAAAGAACATTTGCGCCTTGGTTGAGCAGGGGCAGCAATGGGCCGGTGGACCTTATGCCCTGCTTCTGCGGCCGGCAACGGCGCCATAGATCAAGAGCACAATAACGGCCCCGAGGATGGAGAGGAGCCAGGTCCGCAAATCGAAGAAGTCAGCGAGGCCTCCGCCGAAGATCAACGAACCTATCCAGCCTCCGAGGATGGCGCCCACGACGCCAATTACGAGTGTGATCACCCAGCCGCCTCCCTGCCGGCCGGGAAGGACCGCCTTGGCGATAGCTCCTGCGATAAGGCCGAGAATGAGGAATGCAAGAATTCCCATGACTGTCCGTCCTTTCGGTTGCCGGTCGTGGAATGCGGCCGATATCAAGATCTAATCAGCATGCTTAGTAGCACGCAATACCTCGTGGGCGGTGGCGCGTCAGTGCTCAATATCCGCCGCTAGTGGCCTCACAGATCAGACTGGATCGTTGGGACTCCGCCGGGGCGACCCTTTCATGCCAGACGGTCCCGCGCGGTGGCGGACAAGGCCAAACCGTAGCTGAGCGTCGATCGGCTGGCGGATCGTATTCAGCTCGTGTCGACGGCCTGAAGTCTGGCGTGGGGGGCTGATTGGGCAACCAACCTGAATTGGGGACATCGGCGCCGCTGTTGGCTTGCTCCTCGCCGTCGGAGGCGKATGCATTTGCCCTGTTGGAGAATAAATCCAGTGTCTATCCTGTGTGTAAAGACCGCTRTGACAGACGGTCCACAGGCCGCCGGCACGTCCCGGGAAGTCCTCCCGCTCCGGGGGCCCGTCTCAATGAGGAGGCGTCGATGTCCAGTCCCGATGTGCCAACGCGCGGGCCGGCCAGACCCGGTCCATATGTCGTCACCGGAATCCTGTTGGCCATCGCCATTGTGATTCCGTTGTATGTGCCCGCGTATTCTGTCGRTGAGCCGCGTTTGGCCGGTATGCCGTTCTTCTACTGGTACCAGATGATGTGGATTCCGATCACCTCGGCCCTGGTGGGGATCTCCTACTGGCTGGTCGGCAAGGAGGATCGCCGCCGGCGCGAATCCGTGCGCGGCGTGACCGGTGATGAGGAGGAGCGATGAGCGGGGCAGCCGTGCCGCTGGCCGCTCCGGACCGGCCCATTAGCTGGGTTCCACTGACCATTGTGATCATTCTCTTCGTCYTGGTGGCGGTCTTGGGGTTCGTGGCTGCGCGGTGGCGGCGGGGAGAGGGGACAGGGCTGCACAGCCTTGACGAGTGGGGCCTTGGGGGCCGCGGGTTTGGAACCTGGGTGACCTGGTTCCTGCTCGGCGGCGACCTGTATACKGCCTACACTTTCGTGGCCGTTCCGGCTGCAATGTGGGCCACTGGCGCCGTCAGCGGATTCTTCGCGGTGCCGTACACAATCGTTCTGTACCCGATCGTGTTCCTTTTGATGAGCCGGTTGTGGTCCGTCTCGCACCGGCATGGGTTTGTCACGCCGGCCGACTTCGTCGGCGGCCGCTATGGCAGCAGGGCGCTGACCCTTGCCGTCGCCGTCACCGGCATCGTCGCGACGATGCCCTACATTGCGCTTCAGCTRGTCGGAATCAAGGCCGTGCTCACGGTGCTGGGCCTGGGCAGTGCGGAGAACGTACTGCTGACCGACCTGCCGCTGATCATCGCGTTCGTGGTCCTGGCYGCSTATACGTACACCTCGGGCCTGCGGGCTCCGGCCCTGATCGCCGTTGTGAAGGATCTGCTGATCTAYCTGGCGGTGATCGTCGCGGTAATTTACCTGCCGATCAAGTTCGGCGGCTGGGGTCCCATCTTCGACTCTGCCGAGGCGAAACTCGCTGCGGTCAACCCTGCCACCGGTAAACCCACTGGAGTCTTCATTCCGGGCGCGAACAGTTACTCGGCCTACTGGACGCTGGCTCTGGGCTCGGCCTTGGCGCTWTTCATGTACCCGCACTCGATCACGGGCGTCCTGGCGACCAAGAGCAGGAATACGATCCGSAAGAATGCCGCGGTGCTGCCGCTGTACTCGTTGATGCTGGGGTTCTTGGCTCTGCTGGGCTACGTGGCCATCTTCGCCGGAACCAATCCCGTYGACKTGAACGGCGCTGTCAACCCGCAGTTGGTGGTSCCGCAGCTGTTCCTGGATCAATTCCCGGCCTGGTTTGCCGGAATCGCCCTGGCCGCCATCGCCATCGGGGCTCTGGTCCCGGCCGCGATCATGTCGATAGCCGCGGCGAACCTGTTCACCCGCAACATTTACCGCGATCTGATTAAGCCCGACGCCACTCCCCGGCAGGAAGCAAAGGTGTCCAAGATTGCGTCGCTTGTGGTGAAATTCGGTGCATTGATTTTCGTCATTGCCATGGACCAGTCGGCAGCAATYAACATGCAGCTCCTCGGCGGCATCTGGATCCTGCAGACCTTCCCGACGATYGTGGCCGGGCTCTACACCCGCTGGTTCCACCGRTGGGCGCTTTTCGGCGGCTGGGCAGCCGGAATCRTCTATGGCACCATCGCGGCGTACAACGTGGTCAACCCSGTCACGAAGGCCTACTTCGGGGGCTCGATCGCGGCCATCCCSGGMACCGACATACAGGTCTACATCGCCGTYGTKGCGTTTGCGATAAACCTKRTSGTTGCCACCGGCCTATCTCTGCTCTTCCACGCAATGAAGCTCCCTGGTGGRAATGACATCACCCGCAGCTCGGACTACGGCGCCGACGAGAACGATCCRAAGRTCGCCCAGATCGAGCGCGAGCAGCCGCTCGCTGAACCCGGCGCCCCCACGTTCTAGGTCACTGGGGACCCGAGACCGCACAGGAGCCCGAGGGACGAAAGGTATATGACCATGAACGCCGGACAGCACGGCARGGGCACAACCGGGGAGAGYTCCTTGGCCGCGTACCTGCACAGTCACTTGATAGCCGCGGCGGCGGGGGAGCGACTCTTCGAACAGGCGGCCAAGACGTGGAAGGACTCGCCACGCGGCAGTACCATCGCGCGGCTCGCGACGGAAATCAGTGCCGACAAGGCAACCCTGGAGGGCATCACCGAGGGGCTCGGTCTAGGCATCCCGGCCTACAAAAAGCCCTTCGCCTGGACAGGGGCGCACCTCGCGTCCCTAGGCCCGCTCAATCCGCTCCACGCCAGGATCGGCGCAGCCGAACAATTGGAACTCGAAGCGCTGATCAGTGCCGTCACGGGCAAGTCGCTGCTCTGGAGGACCTTGGGTCTCCTGTCCCGCACGGACCCGCACGTTGGACAGGAGCAGGTGGCGAGTCTGCTGGACCGGGCAACGGCACAGCTCCGCGAACTCGAGGGTCTCCTCTTGGAAACCGCGGCGGAACGGTTCACCGACGCCGGTCAGTGAGACCCGGACGTTCGTCGACGATCCTTCGACCTGCGGACCACAGCGCTGCAACGTTAGCAACGTGGCGGGGCACCCCTACCCGGGTTCCATCGCAGTGAGTCCGTTGGGGTCATCCTTCCGGACGCCGCCGTGTGGTCCCTTTCGATGGCCTCAGCGTGCTGCGATGAGGGCCTGGGGTGCGGCTTGTTTCATCCGGGTTTGCAGCCAGCGCAGCTGGGTGGCCGTTTCGGCGTCGCATTTCTCCACGACGGCGAGTAACTCTATATCGCGCAGCGCGGACCCGGCCTGTTTGACCATCGTCCAGGTGACGTCGACGAGGCTGGCCAGCAGGTAGAGGTCCTGCAGGTCGCGCAGGAGACCGACGGGACCGTTCCGGGTTGTGGCCAGGCCCTGGGCGTGGAGCCGTTCGGGCTCGTTGTCGGAGCTGTTTTCGCCGTAGCGCTGCACGACGGGCCCGAGGAGTTCCCCGTGCCGGTCGCACTGGGCTGCCAGGGTGCGGCAGAGGAAGYGAACATCYGGCTCGGCCCCGTGGCCCTCGGCCACTTGGCGGAAGGAATCGGCGAGCGTGTTCTCGGCCTGACGGAGCATGSCCAGGTAGATGTTCAGGTTCAYGGCCGGCCACCCTCCGTGGTGTTTCTGAGCGCGTCGGGGAACTGGGGTGCAGGTTCGRTGTCCGTTGTTTCCGTGGCTTGGGCCCCGTCGCCGCCGGCCGTGGCCGGGACCGGCGCGGTGCCAGGCGCCGCGGCGGGCCGGGACGCTGTGGTGGTCGGGGCCGGCGCCGGTCCGGTGGCATCGCCGATCTTCTCCACGGTCACCGCCGCGTTTTTGAACATCGGCTGCTTGGATACGGGGTCCCATTCGGTCAGGGTCAGTTCATTCGCGGCCGTCGGGTGGGTCCCGGGGCGGCCGCCGGTGTCCCAGTAGCCGTAGTGGAACGGGGCGAACACGGTGCCGGGCGCGATGCCGCTGACTCGTGCGGGGACCTCGATCCGGCCCCGGCGGGAGGTGACCCGGACCAGGTCGCCTTCGGAAATGCCGAGCCGGTCCGCGTCCTCCCGGGCCAGTTCTACCCAGGCCCGCGGTGCCGCGTCGGCCAGGGGCCGGGAGCGGCCCGTTTTGGTGCGAGTGTGGAAATGGTACGCGGTGCGCCCGGTCGTATACCGGAGCGGGTAGTCTGCGTCGGGTTCCTCGTGCGGCGGGTGGAACGGGGCGGTCTTGAACAGGGCCCGCCCACCGGCGCCCTGGGCGCGGAAGGCCTGGGCTCCCACCGTTGCGCCGGTGAGCAAGTCATGGCCGTAACTTTCGCAATAGTCGGGGTCTGTGGGGAAAACGCCGTCTCCGTACAGGCGGTCCGTTCCGTCGGGGTGGTCCTCGTTGCAGGGCCAGGGGATGCCGCTGCCGCCGCGCAGCCTGTCGTAAGTGATTCCGGTGTAGTCGCACGGGCGTCCGCGGGAGCAGTTTTTCCACGCCTCGAACGCGTCCTCTGGCCCGGCCCAGTCCAGCAGCGGCCCGCCATTTAACGTCGTGAAATCCATCCTGCGCGCGTAGTCGAGGAAAATGTCCAGGTCGCTGCGCGCCCCATCTGGAGGCTCAACCGCCTTGTCGGAGATGTGCACAATGCGGTTGACGTTGGTGAACGTCCCGGTCTTCTCGCCCCACCCGGCTGCCGGAAGCACCACGTCCGCGTACTGTGCTGTTTCGGTGAGGTAGAGGTCCTGGACGACGAGGAAGAGATCGGGTTTGGCGAGGATGTTCCGGATCCGGGGCAGTTCGGGCATGGACACTGCCGGGTTCGTCGCCGAGACCCACAGAAAGTCGATCGAGCCCTGTTCGGCATAGCGGAAGATCTGCATGGCATGCGTCGGCGGCGCCCAGTGCGGGATGGTCATCGGATCCACGTTCCAGAGCCGGGCCAGTTCCTGGATGTGATCGGGACTTTCCCAATTGCGGAATCCAGGCAGGTCCCCGTCCGCGCCGCATTCCCTATTGTTCTGAGCCGTGGGCTGGCCGTTCATCTGGAGGACCCCGCACCCTGGGCGGCCGAGCATCCCGCGCAGCAGGTGCAGGTTGTTGACCTGGCACGACGCCGCCGTCGCCTGCGAGGACTGGTAGAAGCCCTGCAGCACCGTGGAGACAATCCGATCGGACGTGCCGAAGATCCTGGCTGCGTCCCTGATGTCCGACGCCGGGACACCGCAGACGGCGGCAGCCGCCTCGGCCGTCCACGGCTCGACCACCTTCCGGAGAGCGTCCTGGCCCAAGGTGTGGTCGCGGACATAGCCGGCATCATCCCAGCCCTGGGCCAGCACCTCACGGACCAGGGCGTGCATGAGCGCAAGGTTCGTGCCGGGCCGGATGGCCAGATGGACATCGGCGTGGCGGGCGACCTCCGTGTCGCGCGGATCCACGCAGACGATCCGGGGCCGGTCCGTGCCCGCGATCCGGTCCAGGACTCTGGACCAAAGCACCGTTTGTGTCTCGGCCATGTTGTGGCCATAGAGAAAGAGCGCGTCGCAGCTGTCGATATCGGTATAGGATCCGGGCTGGCCGTCGGCGCCGAACGACTCCTTCATGGCCGCCGCCGCGGTAGCAGTGCACAGCCGGGTGTTTCCGTCCATGTGCGGGGTGCCGATGCCGGCCTTCCCGATCACGGCCAGCGCGTAGTACTCCTCCAGGAACAGCTGCCCGCTGGTGTAGAAGCCATGGCTGAGCGGACCTCGCTCCGCCAGCAGGTCCCTGCTCCGGTCCACAATCCGACGCATCGCCGTGTCCCAGTCGCATTCGACCAGTTGCCCATTCTCGCGGACCAGCGGACTCGTCAGGCGGTCCTTGTGCGACACACCCTGGCGGCTGGCAAAGAGCCCCTTCGGTCCCAGCCTGCCATGGTTGACCAGATCCTGCGCCCGGCCGCGGATCCCGACCATCGCGCCGTCCTTGACGGCGATGTCGCAGGCACATCCGTTGCTGCAGAGGACGCAGGCGGACTGCACCCACCGGTCAACATCGTCCTCAGCGATGCCGTCGTCCAGGACCTGGTCCACCCGGACCGGCCATAAACTGTCCCGCGAGTACGGGGTCCGGGTTCCCCAAATATTGGCTATCCGGTCGACCATGTCACTCCTCCTCTACCTTCAGGCGGGAACATTGTTGGTTCGCGTCCGGGCGCGGAAGCCGCGGACCGTCCTCTGTGCCCTGCCGGTCGCGACAGGAAATGCCTCAGCTCCGGCCCGTCCCCTTGGCCGGATCCTCACCAGCCTCGGACGGTTCCAGAATTATCAGCATGCTTGCAAATAGTCCAGAGTCGCCCTGCGGGGGAAGGCTGAACGACCAGCACCTATTCTCCCGAAAATGCCGGCCAACCCGGATCCTCCGCAGGAAGGGGAAAACGCGGAGCATCCGGACACTCGCGGGGAACGGGTCGTCACGACGAATAGAGGCCCGCCGGGTCAGCCCCGCGGCGCCGTAATATCGGGATAGAACGATCCTCCCCGGGCACACGGAAGAAACAGCGGCCGCTGTGTTTGGGTCCCCCGGGGTGTCAGGGAGTGGGGCTGCCCCCGTTGACGTTAAGGGTCTCACCCACGACGAAACTGGATTCCGCGGAAGCCAGGAACACATAGGCCGGTGCCAGTTCCGCGGGCTGGCCCGCGCGGCCCAGCGGGGTGTCCTTGCCGAACTCGGGCAAGGCCTCCTTCGGCTGGCCGCTGCTGACCTGCAGCGGTGTCCAGATCGGCCCGGGTGCCACGGCGTTGACCCGGATGCCCTTGGGCGCCAACTGCTGGGCGAGCCCCTTCGTGAAGTTGTTGATGCTGGCTTTGGTAGTGGCGTAGTCCAGGAGCGTCGGCGAGGGGTCGTAGGCCTGGATGGATGTGGTGTTGATGATGGTCGATCCCGGCGGCAAATGCGGGACCGCCGCCTTGGTGAGCCAGAACATGGCGTACACGTTGGTCTTGATGGTGTGGTCGAACTGCTCGTCGCTGATATCGCCGATGTCTTCCCGGGCGATCTGCTTGCCTGCATTGTTCACCACGATGTCAATGCCGCCGAGTTCACGCAGCGCTGTCTCCACCAGGGACCGGCACATGGCTGCGTCCTTCAGGTCCCCCGGTACCCGGACCGCCTTGCGGCCGGCGTTTTCGATCAGCCCGGCAATCCGGGCGGCGTCCTCTTCCTCCTCGGGCAAGTACGACAGCACGACGTCGGCGCCCTCGCGGGCGAAGGCGATGGCCGTTGCTCCGCCGATGCCCGAGTCCGCTCCGGTGACGATCGCTTTTCGGCCTTCGAGGCGCCCCGTGCCGCGGTAGCTCTCTTCTCCGAGGTCGGCTTTGGGGACGAGTTCGGCGTCCAGTCCGGGCTCGGGCTGGTGCTGTTTGGGAGGTTCGATGTGATCGTAGGCTGTGACAGGGTTTCGGAAGGTGTACTGGTCCGTCATGATGCTCCTCTACCTGGTGATGCGGGGGTCAAAGCTGTGCGGCTACGGTGTTCGGGCGTGTAAAAGGTGTGGTGGGCAGCGCCCGCGGCGTTGAGCGCATCTAGCGTCTTTGGATCCGGCGCAGCTGCCGGGCTCCGGGGCGAAACGCTGAACGGGGGGAGCGGGCCCGGCGCTGCGCAGGGCGGTCCGGAAAGGCTACTGGGGATCCTCACGATCAGCATCAGGCGCGTCGATTTCGCCATCGATTTCGCGGGCGCTGCAGCCGGAGAGTGAGCCCTTGGCCGGCTCATCCTCCTCGCGGCGGTCCCTGTCTGCATCTGGATTCTCAGTCATGAGGCCCAACCTAGCGTCGAGGGGCCGGCCTGTCGAACAGAAAGCAGGGCAGACCAGGTGCTGGTAAGGCAGGTCGTTCGGTCCGTTGAGGGCGTGGCTCGGCCTATGCTGAGGTCGCGCGTGGGCGACATGKCCTTCCGCAGCCGCCATTTCAAWCCGAGGCGGCGAACTCTCCCGGGCATTRTTATCCCGGGCGGGCTAATRACCGCCGGTCGATCATTTCCAGCWATGTGTGCCGGCTACGTCGATGTGGCGGCATCCGGGCGCGTGCCTCGGGACGTCGATGGAACATGGTCAGGCCGTCGCGGGGTAGCTGGCCAGGATGTAGTCYGTTGCGGCCTGTCCTGTMATCCGTCGAYGGCTGTTGCGCAGATCGATGCCGCRGCGTTGCATGGCTGACCGGAAGGTAATGTCCTCCACGGGGGTGATGTTGTGGAGCCGGCACCAGCTTGTGTACAGGCCGTAAAGACAATCCGGCCCCAACGGCCRGTGCGTTTCATCCGGGACGGTGGCTTCAAGGAGGAATCGTTCGAAGTGCGAGGTGGCCATCAGGGGGCTCTTCTCCGCGGGTGCATCCTTATGCCACCGTTCGGCTACAGCGGCTCTCTTTGCCGCCGTGCACCCGGCGGCAAAGGGTCCCCAACCCCGAAGGGTTGACTAGGACTGTTCCGAATTTACAAAGTTCCGGCGGCCCTGTCCAGAGCACGGGCAGTCCCCTCTGACGAAAAATCTGCACAACGRCTTGGTGACACGCGGTACGAATTTTAGGSGAGTGGTCAGCGACCTATTGGCCGCTGTCGCCCATGGGGGAGTGGCTCGGCCAGGCAGCACGGGCAAAACACTGGGATGCGGCAGGATCAAWACGTTAGGAATCGCCTCGCGGGGTCGTTCGTTCCTCCTTCGTGCCGGTGTCGAAAGGGGGGCCAGCGGCYGGCGGCTCGYCTGCCGCGAGACGGTCAGACTCTCGAGCCCCGACAACGGATTGTGCTCCACCGGATCCGGCTTCGGCAGGTGAAGGTCCGGGCGGGATGGCCCCGGTTGCCGCTGGGGGGCCGGTGACGGTCCGCTGTCCCTCGGTCATGGCGGGGTCGCTAAAGACCTGCTCGACGGGCGCCTGGCCTGTCTTGGCCCGTTCCGGATRCGAGTGATCGCCTTCCGCCTGGGTGCCCGCCTCCGCGACATCGACCGCCTCYCCSACATCTGCACCGCTGCGGGAGTCATCGGCCTGGGCGTCGGCACCCGACGATACGGGCCGGTCCTGCGATGCAGGTTCGTGGCCGCTTTGCGGATTCTCGGTCGCCGGCATTTCGCTGCTCGTACCTGTTGCGGCCTCGCGAAGGGGACCCACAGTACCGTCCGCACCGTAGTCACCCTCGGCGTACTGACCGATTTCCGACCCGGCCGAACGTCCCGGAACTGCACCAGCGTCGCCATAGTCGGCCCGTACGTAGCGTCCGGATTCTTTGACCTTCTCTCCCAATGGTTCGGGCAGGCCAYCCTCCCTGCCGGCCGCACCATAATCACCTTCGATGTATTGACCTTCCTCGTCCTCCGYGSGGCGGCCTCGCTGCACGCCGGCCTTGCCATAACTGCCTTCGACGTACCGGCCCCGTAGCTCCCGTTCTTCTGGTTTCTTCCCCGTGGGCGCCTGGCCCGCGGGTGATTCAGAGTCGCTGCGGTCTGTCATGATCCTGCCCTCCCGAGACGAATACATGCGTCTACTCCGGCGCAATTCAAGTCTAGCCAGAGCCACTGCACCCCAACAGGTAGTCATCATCTGACCATCCGGCGGAGGCAAACTCGCTGTGAGGCACCGTTTTGAGGGCTGCTTGTCGAAGGAGCGGAAGACTTGCCGCTTGGCGCCATCCGGCCGCTCCTATGCAACGGCTGTCATTGTGGCTTCTCTTTTAGGGCTTTGCGTCGGAGTGTTCCGGGGATAAGGACCATCAGGAGCAGTAGCACAGCCAGCAGGCCAATGGCGGCTATTACGCCGGCCRTCCGGCCCRCAGTGACATCGAAGACGAGGGATGTGGTGCCCASGCTCAGCAGCATGACGCCGGCCAATGACACCTTCACGATGGTATCGGCGCTGGCCACGAGAGTGGCTTTCAGYCCTTGCYGGAAAAGCCGGCGGTGCAAACTCACCGGCAACAGGATCGAKGCCGTGGTGAGGGCGGCCACGATGACGTTGATGAGATACAGCCCGATCTGGTAGCCGTCCAGTGACGCGAAACGTGCCTGGAACGGCAGCGTCAGGAGGAAACCGGCGAGGATCTGGACCCCTGTCTGAAGTACCCGCATTTCCTGCAGCAAWTCCACCCAATTGCGGTCCATCCGCTCAGTGAGCGWTTCGTCCCTGCCGTCATCCTGCGGCGCCACCGGGTCTGTCATAACTCCTCCTCGCGAGACTGAAATTCCCTGTCCAGCGGCCGCGGTGTGCGCCGTCGGCTTGGCCCCSTTCCGTCTCGATCACGSGGGGCTTTCGGGCTCCGGACGACCAGGACCGCAACRATTTCCTCGGCGCTGCACCCGCCTGCGGCCGCTGGCTCCCGGATGAAGGCTCGGGTATGAGGTCGTTGCTGCCGTCATCCTGCCGCAGCCCCGGGGAAGGAGCTTTGGACGCCCGGCTCGAAGCTGGCACTCGAACATGGATCCATGGCTGGCGTTGCATCGTCGACTGCYGKCTCCGTCGCCATGCCCAACGCGGCGCGGATGCGCCTGGCAGCTTCCCGATACCCGTCACCAAGACCCGCTGTCCTGGCMGCGTGGATCGAGCCGATGCCGTCAAACTGATGTTSGATCCGTTCGCCCCGTTCCGCGAAATCAGATGCCACGGCTTCCAATTTCTCGAGCCGTGCACCCTGCTCCCGCACCACGGAGAGGAGAWAGGACCGGTCCCTGGCGTTGCTTTCCACGGTCCCGTCCGCGGCGAGCCGCGCTTCGATGSCGGGCAGTTCGTCAGAGGCGCTCATCGGGCCCTCCTCCATGAAGGTCTCGCCAACAGAGTAGCCCCCATGGASAGCAAAGACACCAGTGCTCAAGGTCCTGCCTGGGCCTCG
The DNA here is from genome assembly GCF_056395825.1 of Arthrobacter sp. 05T47. NCBI lineage: Bacteria > Bacillati > Actinomycetota > Actinomycetes > Micrococcales > Micrococcaceae > Arthrobacter > Arthrobacter sp. 05T47. Next base: position 124,382 of record NZ_JBFTKG010000004.1, read on the forward strand.
GAACCGGCCAWTGCCGGGAACCGGCGYTAAGAGCCGAGAATGACAGGCCGGCGGTCATTCCTGTCCGGAKTCGCYCAGGRCCGGGCTGTACGGGGTGAATCCTTCSCGGMSCCGGACGGAGTCCGTGCCGATGATGTCGATGTCGGCCCAKAGCACCAGGAAYGAGCCGCGRTGCCGCCACCGGAGCAGGTGGGCCACGGGCCAAGGCCGGGCGAGACCGGTTCGTTCGTAGCCCAGGAACGAGGAGGCGCTGTGCGGGCTGACGACCAGGCCCAATAAGCTGGCGCCGGCGAGCAATTGGCCCGGTGGTCCGTCGATAGTGAACCGGGCATCAGCCACCCGCCCCAGGCGGAGTCCGCCGGGGTCGTGCACGGGTGTGCCGAGGAGATCACCGAGGATCATGGCGGCCTCCGGGGATGCGGGCAATGATCTTGTCGCGGATCCAGCGTTCGACCCAGTCCGCGTCCAGGGGCTCGCCGCGGACGCCCAGCCGGATGACGACCCCGACGTCGGCGACGTCACGCCAGGGGATGCGGATGAGCCGTGATGACGGGGGCCGGCCGCCGAAAATCCGCGTTCCAAGGACGGGGCCGGTGAGCAGCGCGGTGAGTGTCGGGGCCGGGGTTCCGGCCGGTATGGGTGTGTCCGGGGGAGGGGCGCTGATTTCGATGTCATCGACCGTGGTGACGGGGACGCCGTCGACATCGAGTACCTGCCGGTCCAGCAGGTGAAGTTGCGCGTCGAGGGTCCGCCCGGCGGCCCGGACGTATCTGGGCAGGGGTGCGGTGGTCATGATCCGGCTCCCGTGACGATCATCAGTGGTATGGCGGCGAGGGACGCGGCGAGGATGATGACCAGATAGATCATGGCCAGCACATTCACCGTGCGGGCGTTGACGTGTTTACCCATGTACTGGGGGTCGTTGGCCACGATCAGGATGGGCAGGTAGGTCAGCGGCAGCGCGATGGCCGAGAACACGACCGAGTACTCCGTGACCAGGACGGGATCGACCCCGGTGGCCAGGACCGCCGCGCCGATCAGGAGACAGATGATCATGGACAAATGGAAGCGGGCGGCCTGGGCCGGGCGGCGGAACTTGCCCCAGGACCACCCAAAGAACTGCGCCAGGGTATACCCGCTGGACAAGGTGGTCTCCAGGGCCGCTCCGAAGGTCGCCGCGACGATCCCGACGAGGGCGAAGGCGAGACCGACTTTCCCGGCTGCCTCGGCGACGGGCAGGATGACCTGGGACAGTGAGGTGACGGCGATCCCGGCCGGGAGCAGAACCACCGCGGCGCAGGCGGCAATGGACACCGAGAGCAGGCCGCCGAGCGGGAACCCGACGAGTACGTTGATTCTGGACTGGGCCAGGTCTTTGATGGTCCAGCCTTCCTCCAAGGCCCCGGAGGAGAAGAAGAACACCTCATAGGGCGTCATGGCCGCCCCGAACAGTGCCACCGCGTAATACCAGTACGAGGCGGCTGTTTCCTGCTCCGGAACGGACGGGGCCAGGACCTGGGCGCCAAGGGCACCCCAGTCCGGCTTCAGCAGAAACAGTGCCACGGCGAAAACAATGAGCGTCAGGCCCAGCAGCCCGGTGACGTTTTCCATGATGGAAAACCTCACCCGCCAGATGACCAGCCATACCGCAACCACGGCCACGGGAACCCACAGCAGGTACTGAACGCTGCTGGCCAGCTGCAGCGCCAGGGCGATGCCTCCGATTTCCGCCGTGACCGTCATCAGGTTGATCAGGAACGACGCTGACAGGTTGGCCAGACCGGCCCGGGGCCCCAACCGTTCCCGGATCACTTCGAACGTCGCCCGGCCCGACGCGGCGGCTACCCGCCCGGACATGTTCGCGAACACACAGATACCGACCACGCCCACGACGACGACCCAGACCAACGAGAGCCCAAACCGTGAGCCGACGACGGAGTTCGTGACCAGATCGCCGATGTCCACGAACCCGCCGATCGCGGTCAGGACCCCCAGGGCCACCCCGAGCAGGCGCTTCATTGTCCCCCCAGCTGATTCTTGAGTGTGGCCATCCTGCCGGCGGCGTTCTCCAGCAGCTTGTCGCCGTCCTGGAGTGTGGGGCTGCCGTCGGTGCTGGCAATGGCGTCCTGCGCCGTGGTCACCCCTGCGATGCTTTCATCCAGGACGGTCAGGGCCTCCCGGCGCGTCTCACGGTCGTCCTGGACGGTGGGGGAGAGCTGGAGGACGGTGGTCCGGGTGGTTTCGAGGTCTTTCAGGACGTCGTCGAGCGTCGTGGACGTTGCCGCCATGGTCAGCTTGCCCCCGGCGTCGAGCGCCAGCGCGAGCCGGGCGGTGGCAACCGCGGAGGAACTGTCCTTCAGCGCTGTGGACACACTGTCCCGCGTGCCGCCAGACGCGCCGCTGCAGCCGCTGAGGAGTGCCGACCCCGCAATCCAGAGGCAGAGCCCGCTCCGTGGCCAGATCGCCATTTCACCTCCGCCTCAAGGGAGTCCAAGCCCGCAACGGTGCAAGACCGCGGCAGGACCGCGCCATTGAGCTAGGTATAGCACTCCCGGCCTGAGAAAAGCTGAGGCACAACCCGGAACGGCGTAGCTCACGCACAACTGAGACCAGGACGTGCCGTCCCACATCTGCCGCGGAGAACCGCACCCTCAGCCGCAGTGGCACCCCTGCGATTTCCCCACTCCGGCGTGGCGCAGCCACGACTGCCGGCCGATCCCGTCATCGCGAGCCCCGCACTGAACCAGCCGTGGCTGATCCGGAGCCGACACCCAGACGGTTCTAGCTGGCATGAAAACAGGATCTGCCAGGACGGGTCGGCACGCCCGCAGCCGAGGCAAGTATCTTTATCCGAGTCCTCGTGGCGCCTAAAATTGACGGTATCGCCGCAGGCGTAGTGTCTGCGTCCAGCCACGGAGGTCCGTCATGGGATTGGGAGACAAGATCGATAACACCGCCGAGAAGCTCGCCGGCAAGGGTAAGGAAGCGGCCGGGAAAGCCACCGACGACCGGTCTCTGGAAGCCGAAGGCAAGAGCGACCAGGCGAAGGCCGACCTCAAACAGGCCGGCGAGAAAGTCAAAGACGCATTCAAGAAGGATTGACACGCGGATCAGTCGGAGCCGGTAACGGTAACAGGGGACGGCCGCAGTGCGGCCGTCCCTTACTGCGCTGTCATGACCCAGCCGAAGGATCCAATGAGGTTAAAGCTGCCCGTTCCCATGCGTCAACCTTTGCAGCGAGGGCGGACCGGCTGAGGCCGTACCCGGAATCAAGAACCGCCAGTGTTGGACCAGCCGGCACCGGTTTTGAGCGGTGTGGTTTCCGGACCCGGTCGGCGGTAGGTGGCATTGGCCGGTATGAGGATGCCTGGCGTATGGCGTGCGCGGCCCGGGGAATCATCGGCGTTGGACGAGCGGATCACCGGACCCACGCCTTGTCCCGACAAGGCAACCCGGGCCCATCGAGGGCGGCGGCGATAACTAGTCCTTGTCGAGTTCGTTGAGGAGGGACTTCGCTGCCTTGGCGATGTCGTCGTGGTTGTTCTGGGCGGCCCGGCTCTCGATGGCAAGAATCGCGCAACGGTGCAGCCGCCGGAAATCTCCGAAGGGRAAGCTGTAGCGTCCCTTSGTGTCGTGGGTTTTCTCGGTGTCTTCGCCCAGATGCCASGTTCCGTATTCCGTGTAGCCGTGCTTGGCGATGAACGCGTTTTCCTTCTCTGTGTCGGGGGCGTGTTCGCTCCAGTCGTCACGGGAATCCCGGGCGATCCTGGCGTCCTTGATCAGCTGCCGGGCGTGGCGCAGTGCCGTGTCATTGATYTTKATGGTCATCGGTGSYTYCCTCCGTAGTAGGGTCCGGGTCGAGACCGGCCAAGGGCTGCGGCAGCCCTAGACGGCAGAGAGGCTCTGAGGAGACGTCGTCTCTTTCCAAAGCTGGCGCGGCCGGCCGTCGGGGTTCCGTGCGTCCGTTGCAGGGCTCCGTACACTCTGGCCCTGTCTCGTCTACCGTTTTTGGTGCTGTCCTTCCTGCCTCAGGTCGGGAGACTGCACCGTCGGCGCCCCCGGCTCTGTTCAGATCCCGGCAGGGGGCTCCACGGTCCCGTCCTGCCGACCGTACGAGGAGTGGCGGCGTCCGGGGTGAATCAGGACCCGGGGATGCTGTGGGTCTGCGGCGTGGAGGGTGGTTCGGGGCGGGTTTTCAGTCGTAGTCGGTGTCCGTGTCATCGTCGGTGAGGCGGCGGAAGTCCTGGGAGAGGTACAGGGCCATCGCTGCCGGGTTGTTGTCCTCCACGGTGACCTTCACCGTGGTGCGGCCCAGGGTGTGCAGGAGGTGCATGCAATGTCGGATGAGTCCTTCGGCCAGGCCTTTGCGGCGGTGGTCCGGGTGTGTGAAAAGTTCATCGATGACTGCTTCGCCGTCGCGTTCGGTAACGATGAGGGCGGCCGTGATTTGACCGTCGGGTCCGAACGCCACGAGGGACGCAGCCTCGGTGGTGCGGCCGCTGCCCTCCTCGGTGGATGGTCCGATCCACACCGGGTCGCCGGCCCGCTGTCCGGGACGGCCGGCGTAGGCGTGCCGGTGCAGATCGGCCAGTTCGAGTAGATCATCGGGTTCCAGGGGCCGGACCCGGATGCGGGCCGGCGCGGTGTTCTGGTGTCCGGTCGCGGCAACCAGGGTGATCGAAGCGTTCATGACGGCGATGCCTTCCCCGGTGCGCGGGCGGCACCGTTGAACACAGTGTCCGGCATCGTCCGCGCGCGCGGAAGACACAGGACCGCAACGATATCCGGCGGAACCGACACCGGCCGGGCCACAGCGGATGAACCGTCCTAAAGCGCCCATGATCACCGCTTCCGGGGACGATCGGACGCCACGGGACGGGACTCCGGCGGGGGCTTCCCGTAGTGGACTCGACCGGTCTCGCGGTCCGACGCGGCCCCTTTCCGTGCCCCCGTTTCTGTCGGAGGCGGCCAGCGGCCGCCTGAACATGGCGGCGGAAACGCGCGGCCATGACGCGCCGTTAGTTAGGAGTAGTATTACTACTATTCCTACTACTTTTGAAGGGTTGGCGCCGTGACGTTGAGTGTGAAGGACCGTGTGTACGCTGCCGCGGAGCAGATCAGCGCCGAGCGCCGGCCCACGGTGTCGACGGTGCGGGCCGCGGCGGGGGTGAGCAACGCCGACGCGACCCGTTATTTGAAGGAGTGGTCGGAGGAGAAGCGGGCCGCGGGCGGGCAGGTCGCCGTGGCGCCGGCGGTGCTGCTGGAGCAGGCCGCACGCCTGGCCGGGGCTTGCTGGGCCGAGGCGACCGTGCTGGCCGATGAGCGCCATGCCGCGGTCGAGAAAGCCTGGTTGCAGGAGAAGAAGGACGTGACCGTGGAGGTCGCCGAACTGGTCGCGGACCTGGACCGGGTGAGCGCCGAGAAGGACGCGGCGGTCGCGGAGCTCACGGCCAGGATCGCCGCGTTGGAGGCCGACGTTGCTGCGGCGGGGGAGCAGTTGGAGCAGGCCCGGGCCGCGGCGCAGGAGGCTGTCAGGGAAGCGTCGGCAGACCGGGCCCGGCTGGCGGCGGCAGAGGCGCGCGCCGACACGCTGCAGACGGCGCATGATGCGCTGCTGGCCCGCATCATGCCCGGGACAGGGCCGGTGGCACAGCAGGCTCCCGGCGGGAACGACTAGGCCCTTCCCGCCGTCCGCATCCTGCCCCCTGACCGGGGACGTCACGGAAGCGATGGCAGCTGGGGTGTCCGGCTCCGTTTTTCCCCGCCAGGGCTGGAAGGACCCGCAAGAGGCTATTGGCGCAAGAGGTTATTGGTCTGTGCGGATCGCGAGGAGTTTGTGGTCCTCCGGGATCTGTGTCGTGAGGGCTTTGCGGGCTTCTTCACAGGTGTTGCCTTCGGCGCTGATGCGTTCGTTGCTGCCGTCAGGGGCCTGGATCGTGCCTGTAATCTCCACCTGAACACCCTATGCGCACCCGTTCCTACACGGCCTCCAGCGCGTCGATCTCGGCGGCGTCCAGCAGCGCTGCTGACTCTGCCCCGGTGGCCCGGGCCAGATCATCCAGGGACTTGAAATGGTCCCGGGCGAGGGTGATGGCCAGCAGCTCCAGATAATCGCCCCCGTTGCGCTGTGCCAGGCCGCCGAGATAGTCGCGCATGCGCACTTCCAGGGCGCCGGGGCCTTCGGATTCTTCCGCGGCGAGCCGCGTCAGTGTCAGGGCCGCGAGGTCCGGGTCGTCGTAGATGAGTCCCATGGACCTACGCTACGCACCCGACGGGTGCGGTCAAGGGCCGGTGCTAGCGCCAGCGGCAGGAGTCCAGCGCGCCCACCAAGGGAGCGGGGCCGTCTTTGAGGCGGTCAACGGGGCGGGATCCGTTACGGTCCCTGGAGGGTGTGACCATCCAGAGGGTGAAGTTGTGCGGGATCTGCAGTTCCATCGCCCGGTCAAAGAGCTTAACGACGGTCGGGTGGAGCTGTCCGCCGGGGAGGAACTGGAATCCGGGGCAGTAGGTGCCGTCGTCGATGATCGCGGACGAGCCGGCGCAGCACCGGTCCGGGGTCTTCCATCAGTTCGGAGAGCCGGCGGTGCACCTGCCCGAGGGCCGGGAGCGTGAATTCTGCCCGGATCGCCGCCCATGTCTGATCGCTGATCGGTTGGGGGTTCCCTGCCGCCGAGGCCCTAATCGCTGATGCCTTCGAGCAGCCACCGGGTCGAGAGCGGGTTGCGGCGCAGCTCAAAGGTCCGCAACGCCGAGCTCGAACTGAGACGGACCTGCACCCTCCAGAACTCGATGCTGACCAGGTCGCCGCTGCCGACGGCAGCCGTGCTCTGCGTGTCCCACCAGGCGTCCCGGTCGAACCAGTGCACCGGCTCGGCCGCGACGGCCCAGATGCGGCCCTCGTGCCGGACGGCGAGCGGCGTGCCGGCCGGGGTGAAGCGGACGTCGACGTCAACGTCCAGGGTTGTTTCATTCGCTACTGCTGTCACGTTCTACGCGTTTTCCCAAGTTCCTGCTCATCATGTCTTCCCGGCGGGTGACCGCCGAACTCCACACCCAGGTCCGGTAGGTCACCGGACCGTCCTTCCACGTCACTTCGGCGGCTTTGGCCGTCCAGGCATAGACCTCGCCGTCGACCAGCTCGGCGCAGTTCGGAAACCGGATCCACGCCTTCACCGGGATCCCGGGGAAGCCGTTCCTGGCGGGGAAGTGCTCGAAATCGAGCTCTTCCACCGTCAGCCCGATCGGGCCGGCCCGCCTCGCATACCGCGCCTGCAACCGGGCCGCCTGTTCCGGGTTCATATCCTCAGTTTAGAACTGACATTCGATAACAAATTTCCAGCCTAGTAATTTTATTCGAATAGATGTGCAGGTTTGAGCATGGGGGAGGGGTCCGACAATCAAACGGTTTGCACCCAGTGGGGACAGCCTGAGCTGTGCGGAGGGCTCCACCTGCCCCCAATGGGCACAACCGGGAAGAGGGTCCTTGCTGCGAGCCGTGAGGAAAGCCTCCGCGCGAATCCAAGGACTCAAGCGCGGAGGCTCCCGGTTCTCCAAGCTGGGGGGACTGGAGAACCTCGGTAATTCTACTGGCCGGCGGCCTGCCGGGAAACGCTGCCTTTCGGGTCACCGCCGGGGAGGGCGGCCCCTGGTCCTTCCGGCCTGCCACCCGGGAACGGTGTCGTCCAGGAGCTTGGCCTTCGCAGGGTCGAGGTCGCCGCGGCGGTGTTTGTACCGCTGGGTGTGGATCCAGACGCCGAGGGTGTGTTCCCGCTCAGAATCGCAGCCCTTGTGGCGGGGCCAATCGTTGCCCTCGTGTCGGAAGTCCTCGAGCTGGGCCAGGCGGTGGTGCCAACGGGCCTCGTCCTCGGCTTCCCTGCGGTTCCCCAGCCACCCGGGCACCCGGGCCAGACCGTCACGGTAGGCCGGGACCAGGGTCCCTTGGGCCGCTTCGCGTCGGCGCCCGGACAGCCAGCGCGCCATCGACCTTTCGCCCCGTTGCCCGGAGCGGTCACGCGGGAGCCGGCCTTCGGCCTTGACCCAGGCGATGAGCTCGTCCATGCGGCCGAGATCCGTGGGGGAGGGGTGCGGAACGGGCGCGGAGCCGGCTGCGGACTGGTGTTCGGCCTCGAGGTGGGGGTCCTGGTGGCGCGCGATGACCAGGTGGTATCCGACCGTGGCGGGCTCGGCGCCGACGAGGGCAGCGATGCGTTGCCGGCTCAGCCCGAGCCGGTACATCAGCACCCATTCCGCGTCAGGAGCGCGCCGCAACCGCCTGTCCATGATGGACATCCTGCCACGACCCCTCCACAAGTCGGGCGGCCACCGCGGATTCCACAGACAGCGCTTTCGGGCGTCCGCTGGCGCGGCCGGCTGTGGGGTCCAGTGCCTCCGTCGCAGGGCTCCGGAGACCCTGGCCCGTATCCACGTCTTCGACGATGCTCCTATAGTCGTCAAATTGCTGTTGATCGTGCTTTTTAGTGGTTGGCTCGCTCAGCTGGTGCGGACGGTGGGAGGCAGGGGTTGGCTGCGTCGTAGGTGGGCGGCCGTTATTGCCAGCCAGGTCCAAGCGAGGACTACGGCTGCTGTGAAGCTAAGAACGATGACGGCTGACGTTGACCCGCTGGCAATGCCGACGAAGGCGGCGAGAAAGAGGATTCCGGTAGCAAGGGAGAATGCTCCGAGCCTCCGGTTTTCGGATGTGTAGAACCGGCGGGCCATAACGCAGCAGGCAGCGATGAAGGCGGCAAAGCCAATCCCTGCGGTAACGAAGTGAAGAAACCCGTGGAGGGACCCGGAGATAGGGGGTCCGGGAGGTGCGCCTTGAGGGAATCCGTTCATGGGATCGGCGGTGAAAATCCCCGCACCCACTAATCCGGCACCGTAGATTCCGACGAGAACCGGCCCCCAGGTGGCTCCTCGTCCGGGGTTGAGTGCGCGACGGAATCCGACGGCGGTCAGGAGGGTTAGGGCGCCGGTGAGGATCAGGTTTGTGGTTTGCATCCAGCCTAGGTCGCCGTTGGCTAGGACGCTGAGGTCGTTATGTGCCGCGTCGAAGCCCGGGCGAAGAAACGCCTGGGCATAGCTGACCAGAAGGTATAGGGGGCCGGCGGTGATGCCACAGGCCAGCAATACCCGCGTGGCAGAGGAGGCGGGCGGGCGTCGTTGGGATCCCTGATGTTCGGTCTGATAGCTGATTTTGGGCATGGTCTATTCCGGTCTGTGGGCGAAATGAATTTGGTGAGAGTGGTCAACGGGTCAGTTGGTGAAGAACCCGCGGAGTTCGGCTGCCATTGCTGCGTCTGAGACTTGGTGTGTTTGGCCCTCGAGGGTGCGGTGAAGGGCCTGGGGGATCGCGGCGGCTGTTGTTGCTTGAGCTGAGGTCATGACCGGGGCGGCTTTTCCACCGACCATGACAAGGGTCGGCACCGTGATTTTGGCGAACCGGCCGGTGGGTGCGGTGAAGTTGTTGGTAACGGCAATTTCATTGGGGAGGGTGTTGGCGGCGTCCTTTTGGCTCTTCCAGATCTTTGGCATGAGGCGCAGCATGAGGGGCACAAATGCAGGGACGCCGATCATCTTGACCAAGAAGTAGGAGACCATCGCGCCGCGCTTGTTTTGGGCGAGCAGTGAGTTCAGGTGCCCGGCGTGGTCGACGGGCGTTCCGTCGACGTTCCCGATTCCCGTGTAGGGGGCCTCGTAGGTGGCGAGCTTGCGCATCGGGATACCCGCCGCTGCTGCTTCGAGGGCGAGGGCCGCACCGGAGGAGATGCCATAGACGTAGGGGTCTCCGCCCGCATGGGTGATGACGGCGGCTAGGTCTTCGATTTCGCGTTCCACGGAGTAGGGCCGTGTATCACCGCTGTCGCCGCGGCCGCGACGGTCGTAGAAGTACACGGTGAAGGAGTCGGCCAGCGTGGTGGCCAGGGCCCGCGCCGGGCCGAAGGACCGGCCGCAGAAGGCGCCGTCAACCAGGACCAGGGAGGGGCCGGAGCCGATGTGTTCGACGGAGATGGGGGTTCCGTCCGCTGAGGTGATCTGGGTGACCTGGCTTTGGGCGGCGCTGGTTTTCATGCTGTGGGCCTTTCGAGGAGGGTGTCGAGTTTGGTGAAGGACAGTATCCATCCGGCGTGGGTCATGTCCCGGATCTCGTCGGTGAACGGGCCTTGATGGAGGGTCATGCGCGTCCGGTCGCCGTGATCGTGGAACTGAAGCCGCAGCACGACGTCGTCCACGGGCCCAGCCTCGGTCAGCGCTGTCAGTTGAATCTCGAGGGATTCCGGTGCCTGAAAGGCGGTGATGCGCCCCCGGATGGGGTGGCTGGCCCCGGTAGCGTTGTCGACCATGGTCAACTCCCACCGGCCCTGCTCCACGAGCTCCACGATGATGCTGTCCACGGGTACGTGAACTCCTTCAGGCCCGAACCATGAGGCGAGGAGTTGGGGTTCGGTCCAGAACCGCCAGACCGTGTCCCTGGGGGCGGCGAAAGAGCGGGAAATGAAAACATCGTGTTCTGTGACTTCCTGCTGGCGCCCCTCAGACATCTCGGCCCTTTCCCGTAGGTGGGGTGTCGCGCTGAAACGAGGCCAGCGCGCCGTCGAGTTTGTCGAAGGACTCACCCCAAAACTTCTTGTACCGCTCCATGTACTCGCTCGCTTCCTTAAGCCGGTCGGGCTCCAGATGACTGAACCGGGCAGTCGCTACCCGGTTCCGGGAGATCAGGCCAGCATTTTCCAATACCTTCAAATGCCTCGAAATCGCCGGTTGGCTGATCCTGAAAGGCGCCGCGAGGTCGGACACCTGCGCGTCACCGTCAGCGAGCCGCTGCAGAATAGCCCGCCGAGTCGGATCGGCCAACGCCGCGAACACTGCACTCAATTCATCAACCATCAAAACCATAACCTTGTCGTTATATAACCTTGTGGTTTTAGAGTAAGTCTGGTTTGAGTAAAGCGTCAAGCCTTGAGTCTCAGCTAACGGCGCCCGGTAACGCATTTGTCCTTGCTGCAGCTGTCGTCGGAGGTGTGCGGCGTGGCATTTCGGCCTGGTCGATGAGCCATTTCCGGTAGGCGCCGGCCAGGGCATCGTTGCGGATATGTCCGCGTTCCAGACGCGAAATGATGGAAACCCATTGACCAAGTTCGCCGGCGACGGTCGTTAAGGTCATGCCGAGGTCTGTCCGCCTGCGGCGGAGGTCGGAGTTGTCGGGTGCGGGCCGGGGATTGGTGATCTGACGGTAGATTTCCCTGGCTGCGTAGCGTTTGAGGCAGCGCATGATTTCGCGTTTGCTCTTTCCCTCTGACGTGCGTTTAGCCACGTACTCCTTGGTCCGTTGGCACGAGCCCATGCGCACCAGAACAACCTGGTGCAAGGCATTATTGGCGCTGCGGTCGCCGCCCCTGCTGAGCCGGTGGCGGGTTGTCTTGCCCGATGAGGCTGGCACCGGGGCGACGCCGACGAGCGAAGCGAACTGGGCCTCGTTCCCCAGACGGTCCGGATTGTCCCCGACGGTGATCAACAACTGGCTGGCCACTTCGGTTCCGACTCCTGGGAGATCACAAAGCATCGGAGCATAGCCGTCCAGGATTTCCTTGAGTGCAGCGTCAGCAGCCGCGATTTCCGTTCCCAGCGCTTGGCATCGGGCTGCCAACGCCTTGAGCGTCAGCAGAGTCACGTACTCGGGGTCAGCCATATGCCCGGAAGGTCTCGTGCGCTGCAGGGCAGGAATCAGCGCTGAGGTGGCCAGCGCCCGGTATTTCGCCCGGATCTTGTCCGGGGCTGAAACGAGGAGCGCCTTGATCTGGTTGATGGCCGCAGTGCGGGCCTTGATGGCTGATGCGCGCCCGGAACGTACGATCCGCAGGCATTCGACGGGGCCGTCTTTGGCCTTAGGGATCGCCTTGGTCCGCCCCTCGAGCACGGACTTGGCGGCCTGGTAGGCATCCAACGGGTCTGACTTCCCTTTGAGGCGACGGGCGGCCCGGTTCGGGCGGTTTACCTCCAGCACGGTGAGCCCTTCACCCCGAAGAGTTCGGGCGAGTTCGGCACCGTAGGAGCCTGTTCCTTCGACCCCGACGGCTACGACTGTGCCGTAGGAAGTGATGAAGTCGATGATTTTCCGGTATCCGGATCCCACGGCCAGGAATTCCCTGTCTGCAAGGGGTTTGCCGTGTTCGTTGATCACGGCTACGTGGTGTGTGTCGGCGTGGGTGTCGATACCCGCGATGACTTTTATTGGTTCGCTTGCCAAGATGGAAATTGCCCCTCAGTCGCGTCGAATGCTGATTGATCGGGCGCGGGCCAGGTGGGCAGACAAAACGGTAATGGGACTGGTCGTATCAGGCTCCTATGAGGTCATGTCCGCCTGGCCCGACACCCCTTTTAACGGACCTTGAGCCGGCGGACAGATCGTCGGGAAGACAGTGCCGCCTGGTACGTCAATTTTTGGCTGGGTCACGCCGGCTCAAGGACTGTTCCAGTATTACCGTTTTGGCTGCTGTCCTGTCGGATTGTACGTGTCCGCTCCACCCCGTCTAGCCCCGGCTCCGCAAGCTCCTCCGGGGCCTGCGGTGCAGGAAATGTCCCTCCGGCGCTCCTGCGTCGCTGATTTCCTCCGGGAATTTCCTGCCCCTTGCCCTGCGGGTAGACAGGGCTCCGTCGGCCGCCGAGCAAGCAAGCTTGCCAGCAACCAAAAAACAACTGTGAGTCTTTACGTGGCTGGTCTGGGACTAGCTGGCAGTGTTGATGCCGGTCGTTCTGCTTGGTGCGTGACTCGAAAAAACAATTGCCCCTCGAGGGTGCGTTTCCCCCGATTTGTCCACGCTGGGTGGAGCGGCCGGCGCTGACCTGTCCCACGTCGGTGGCTTGATTAGAAGCTTGCCCAGCCTCTGAGGTTGTGGCTCATCACAGTTTTGCCTCGAAGTGACTCTTCCCAGGTCGGGCGCCGGTCGCGCTGCGACCTGTCTTGTCCGTTCGAAAGGAAGGAGCGTGGCCGCGTTGACTATCGTTGCGCAGACCCGCCCGTTCGTCATCGGCGTGGACTGTCACGCCCGCACCCACACTTACGCGATCATTGAGGCCAACACTAAGCGACAGGTCGCGTGCGAGCAGTTCCCAACCACCTCCGCAGGGATTTCACGCGCACTTGCCTGGGTAGGCCGACGAACAGACGGCGATATGGGGTGTCTATGGGCTGTTGAAGGTATCGGCTCATATGGGGCCCGTCTGGCCAAGGCGATAGCCGACGCCGGTTACGACGTCGCCGAAGCTCCACGCATGAACGCCCGAGGCCGTCGTGGGCTGGGCAAATCGGACCCGTTGGACGCCACCGCCATCGGAGCCGCTGTCCTGGGCTTGGAGGAGTCCCAACTCCGGGTTCCACGACGGGACGAAGGAACCCGTGCCGGACTCAGGATCTTGAGTGCAGCCCGGGATCAGCTGACGCGGGAACGAACGATGTATGTAAATGCACTCATCGCCCTCCTCCGGGCACATGATCTTGGAATCGACGCCCGTAAATCTCTGGTTCCCGCCCAGATCACCACGATCACCAGATGGCGGGAACGACAGGAGCAGATCGAATTATCGATCGCGCGCGAGGAAGCGGTTCGGTTGGCGCGCCGCGTTCTCGAAGTGACCACTCAGCTGGCCGCGAACCAGAAGCGCATGACAGAGCTGATCCAGAAAAGCCCCGCTGCGCCGCTGTTGGAGATGGTGGGCGCTGGGGCTGTCACGGTCGCTGCTGTCCTGACGGCTTGGTCACATCCGGGAAGGGTTCGCAGCGAAGCTGCCTTCGCCTCACTTGCAGGGGTGAATCCGTTGCCGGCCTCAAGTGGTAACACTGTCCGCCACCGGCTCAACAGGGGCGGTGATAGGCGCCTCAATCGTGCCTTGCACACCATCACCATGACCCGGATGGTCCACGACCCTGGAACGCGGGAGTACGTCGCCAAACGCACCCAAGAAGGCCGTAGCTACCGCGAAATCCGAAGATCCCTCAAGCGCTACCTTGCCCGAATCCTCTACCGTCAGCTCAACGCCCTTTACGCCTCTATGGATCCAGCCCGCCCACGTGTTGCAGGGGCAGAGCCCAGCCAACTCGTCGGAGCGCGTCGCGATTCCGCGCCACGCCTAGGCCTCATCGCTGCCCCAGCGTCCTAGCGCGATGATCGCCTCACGCAAGGCAAGCCCGCGGTCGGTCAGCGCATAGGCCCGGGTGTTGTGCCGGAGGGGCAGACGGGACAGTACCCCGGCGGCCTCGAGCTCGCGCAGGCGGGTCGCGAGAATGTTCGTCGGCACTCCGAGGTCGCGCTGCAGATCGCCGTAGCGCTGCGGCCCGTCCAGCAGCCGCTCCACGATGAGCAAGGCCCACCGTGCTCCCACGACATCGAGGGCCGCGGCGAGGTCGCTCACTCGGTCGGATCGGCGTCCGGTTTCATCCAAAACGGCGAGTAATGGTAGCCGTCGGGGTCGTCGAACTGGCGCTGGTACATGAAGGGGTAGTCGTCGATATCACCGATCCGCCCGCCGGCGGCACCGGCGCGCTCGACGAGCTCATCGACCGCCTGACGGCTGCCGAGGYCGAACGAGACCGTGACCTTCGAGGGCGTATCGGGTCCGCCGACCAGCTCCTCGGCGCCGCCGACGCTCGCATACATCTCGCGGCTGCCGAGCATGACGTACTGCTCGGGCGCGATCGCGAAGCATGACACGTTGTGATCGGACATTTCTGGGTTGAGGGTCCAGCCCAGGGCGGTGTAGAAGGCGGTCGCGCGCTCGACGCTCTCGACCGGGCAGGTGATGAAAAGGCTCATGCGCCTCATACTTGCAAAATGCAAGTATGACGTCAAGATCTCGGCCGCGCGGTCCAACTCGCAGGCGTGTAGGAGCACGTTCAGAGGTACGGGCGAGTAATAGGGACCAGCCCCGTGCGTTGGGCATTGGTGCAGAGATTTGTCGCGCTCTCATGGGCCAGCTGAAAATTCTCTCGAAACCCCAGCGTTTAGAGACAGATGGGTTTCGAGACACCTCTGACGTACGGTGAGAAATCTTCACCTGTTTCAGAAGTCGTCTGCACGGAATGTCAGAAGCCGTCTGCACTACTGCAATGACGTTTGGGGGTGGGCCGGCACCAACGAAGGCACACTCTGAGCCTTGGGAAGTCCTACTCCTTGGTCGTTAGGCGCTATCGACTCAGGACCAATGGCTCTGCGTTTCGCATTGCTGGTCCCGCGGGTCGCGTCACTTTCAGGCAGGGGGCCGTGGCGGTCCCGCCTTTGGCATAGAGGGACACGCGGGTGCTGTCCGGCCCGGGAAATATAAGGCCTGTCATGGTGACCTGGCCGTTTTGGGCGAAGACTTCCACTGAGCAGTGGTCGATAAAGAGGGTGAGAGTGTATGAGCCGTCGGAGGCCGGTTTCAGTGGTGCCGTATCGGTGGAAGCAAAGGCGTCATGAAATTCCGTGTTGCCGGAACGTGTCCGGTCCATGATGAGCCGGTTTTCGGAGGGGTGGATGCCGATGCTTGTGCCGTCGGTGCCGTTGCCTCGAATGATGAGTCCGAATTCGTCCGCGGATTCCGGGATGAAGGTCACCTCGATGATCTCTACCGGTGCTCCGGTGTGCAGGTGGCGCATTCCTTCATCTATTGCAAGATCAGACCAGGTGTTCACCGACAGTGCGTTGCCGGTTCGATATTCGTCGGCGACCCGTTGGGACAGTCGGGGCTGGCCTTGGTCTGTGACCAGGGACATTTCGCGTACGAGTGACATGGAACTGCGCCATGGCCAGGTCGGGATGGCGGCGCCGTATTGCCAGTTGTTCATCCAGCCGACCATGAGACGGCGCCCGTCAGGTGCGTTGTTGAAAGACACGGCCGCGTAGTAGTCACGTCCCCAATCGAGCCAGTGGTAGGTGTCGAGCTCAGCCGTTTGGCTGCTGCCGTCGGTGACGGTTGTTTCGGATGTGAAGGCCACGCCGTCGAAGTGGCCGACAAAGTATTGGCCCCCTGACCCGCCATTGGGCCCTCCGGGGTTGAGGTTCACGGTGAGAATCCATTTGGTCCGCTCTTCGTCGCCGTCCAGTGGCAAAGGGAAAAGGTCAGGGCACTCCCAGACGCCGCCGGTGGCGTTGGCGGGTCCGAAGCTGCTGAGGTAGTGCCAGTCCCGAAGGTTATCCGAGCTATAGATGACCACCTTGTGCTCCTCGGCTTCAACGGCCACCATGACCCAATAGCTGCCCGGGGGCCCGTTGTAGCGGAAGACCTTCGGATCGCGGAAGTCTGCGGAGTTCCTGTCAAGAACGGGGTTGCCCTGGTACTTCGTCCAGGTGTAACCGCCGTCGGAGCTCCAGGCCAGGGACTGGGCCTGTGTGCCCCGGCGGGCTGAGCTGTCCTTGTAGGCGCTCGTGTAAATTGCCACCAGCGGGGCGGTCTGCCCGTTGCCGAGGCCGCTGGTGTTGTACCGGTCGAAGACGATGCTGCCGGAGTAGATGTCCTCTTCGGCGTCACAGAGGATGGCCACGGGCTGCTCGTTCCAGCTGATCAGGTCCACCGAGGTGGCGTGGCCCCAGGACATGTTGCCCCAGACGTTCCCGAAGGGGTTGTTCTGGTAATAGAGGTGGTAGATGCCCTCGTGGTAGACGAGTCCGTTCGGGTCGTTCAGCCAGGTGTTTTGGGCCGTGTAGTGGATGGCGGGCCTGAAGATGTCATCCTCTTGGGCGGGAATGGCAGTCATGACGTTGGGTGCCTTAACGGGTAGTCGGTGGGTCGCCGGGGGTAGGTGGCAGCTGCGGCGGTTGCCGGGGGTGACTTCCGGGCAGCAAGGAAACGCGATTGCCGGTGGGCGGTTGAGGACAAACGGCGGGCCCCGAGGAGCGGGTTCTCCCAGCGTTGGGGGATGCCGGTCCTCCACCGGCAGGTGATCGCTTTTAGCGCAGCCGGAGAGGCTGTGTTGGTGTCAGTGGCAGCCGCAGGAAGCGCGCAGGACCAGCTCGGTGGGGAAGATTGTCGTCTGCGTTTCCCCTCCGGATCTGGGGGCCAGGAGGGCCTCCAAGGCGGTCTGCGCCAGGTCTTTTACGGGTTGGGCGACTGTGCTGAGCCGGGGCCAGGTGTATTCGGATTCGGGTGATCCGTCGAAGGCGAACACCGCGAGGTCCTCCGGCACCCGCAGGCCGCCCTCGTGGAGGGCGCAGAGCAGACCCACAGCCTGCTGGTCGGAGCTGACGAAGACGGCGGTGGGCCGCTCGCTGCGGGCCAGCAGCTCCTGTCCGGCACGGTACCCGCCCTCGCGGGTAAACGCTGCCCTGACGATGGGGCCCGCCGTAAGGCCGGCATCCTGGATCCCCTGATGCCATCCGACCTCACGTGCGTCAAGGTCACCGCCGGCATTGCCGCCCATCACCAGCCCTATACGTTCGTGGCCGTGGCTAATGAGGTGCTCGACCGCCATGCGTGCCCCATCCTGGAAGGCCACTCCAACGGAATTGGAACCGTGGCCTCCCGCGCCGTGATTTATGACGGCGGGACTGCCTGCGGTGGCGAGGTCGGTGCTGTGGTTCAGGAGCACGGCGGGGATGTCTGCCTGTTCAAGGTCCATCAGATCCGGCTCGAACAGCATGCTGCAAAGGAACAGGCCGTCCACCCTCCGGGCGGCGAAGTTCTTGATGAGGCGGCGCTCTGTGCGCAGCGAGGCCTGGGAGTCCGCCAGCAGGAGGGTGTAGCCCCGCTCGGCCGCGGCGTTTTCGAAGGTGCGGGCGAGCGAGGCGAAAAACGGGTTCATGGCATCGGAGACGATCATGGCGAGCATCTCACTGGAACCCAAGGCAAGTGCCCGGGCTGCCGCGTTGGGCCGGTAGCCCAGCGCCCTGATTGCCTGCCGCACCTTGGCCTCGTTCGCCGGGGAAACGGCCCTGGGGCCGCCGTTGACGACGTAGCTGACGACGGCAGGGCTGACCCCTGCCATCCGGGCGACGTCGTCGCGCGTGGCGGGCTTGGCTTGCGAGGTCGGGTGCGGCATGGCAACCATGCTAACGGGGTTTACTTGGCGGACTCGCGGAGTGCCGGGCGGGGCAGCTCTGCGGGGGCGTCGCCGAAGTCGGGCACCGGCAGACGTTCGCCGCCGCGCAGGGCGGACTGGTGGGCAACGATGCCGGGAAGCGTATAACGTGCGGCTTCCCAGGCGTTGACCGGAGGCAGGGTGCCGGTGTTCATGGCGGTGACGAAGTCGTCCACGAGGAAGTGGTGGCTGCCCTCGTGCCCGTTCGGCAGACCGCGGAACTCCGCCGGCAGGCGTCCGGCGTCGTGCACGGAGGCCATGCCGGAGATAAAGGCATCACGCAGTGCGGGCGCGACGTCGGCCAGCATGGGGTCATCCGCGTCCATGGTGGCCTGGGTCTCGAGCTGGTCACTGATGTCGGTCACGGTGTGCTTGTCCTGCCAGACGCTGACCAGGGCGAGCTGTTCCATGCTTGCCTCGGTGCCGAAGTAGCGGAAGCGGCTCTCGCGCAGGTGGGAGGGGTAGCCCACCCTGCGGAACTCGTTGATGCGCATGGACCCGCCGCCGGCAAGTTCGAACAGGGCGCTGGCGTTGGAGAAGTCGTTGTCGAACATGCTTACCTCGCGGTCGAATACGCCGTCGCCGCGCTCATCCCGGACCCCGACGCAGCTGACGCTGACAGCGTGACCGCCCGTTGCTCCGAGCACTCCGCCCACGGAGTGGGTGGGGTAGAGCATGGGCGGGTAGCTGGCGGTGCGCTTCCAGTTTTCTCCGCCGCTGTACTGGTAGGCGTTGTAGAAGCCGAGGTCCATGTCGTGGACGTAGTCGCCCTCCGCGTAGAAGATCCGCCCGAAGGCACCCTCGGCATTCTTCTTGCGGGCCAAGACGGTTGCCGGGTTGTAGTAGCTGGTCTCACCCATCATGTAGGTCAGCCCGGTCTCCCGGACCGCTTCGATGATTTCTGCGATCTCCGCTTCGGAGATCGCCATCGGCACGGCGGAGTAGACGTGCTTGCCGGCGCGCAGCGCCTGCACCACCAGGGGTCCGTGGGTCCAGCGCTGGGTGAAGATCGCAACGGCGTCGACGTCGCTTTCAAGCATTGCCTCGAAGCTGTCGAACGTTCCTGCAGCCCCAACACTGCTGGTCTGGGCCTCTGCACGCTCAGTGATGAGGTCGGTGAAGTAGATGTCTGAGATTCCGGGGTGGGCAGCGAAGAGCTTGGCGAAAACGCCTGAGAACTGTCCTGCACCAACGATTCCAATTGAAGAAGTCATAGGAAAAAGCATGGGCCACAAATCTACGCGCGTCAAGGGACCGTTTATTTCGTCCTCAATACCCTTGATTTAAAGGCATTTGCTTGCATAAATTTACGCAACGCGCGTAGAGTAGCGACCAAGTGTTACCTACCTCACAGGAGAGGGATCAAAGATGACCACCACTGCCACCAGCCGGGCTGCCAGAGCCGGCACGGCGCTTCACGAACAACCAGGACGCGGGAAGCCCTTTTGGCGCCGGCGCCATGGGGACCTGCGGATTGCCCTGTTCTTCATCGCCCCGGCCCTGCTCGGTTTTGTCACCTTCTATGTCGTCCCCGTGGTCCGGGGCATCTACCTGAGCTTCACCGAGTACAGCCTGTTCGGAGACCCTAAATGGGTCGGGGGGGCGAATTATGCGGCGATCGCAAAAGACCCGCTGTTCTGGAACTCACTGGTAGTGACGGGGGAATACGTGCTGATCAACGTAGTCCTCCAGACGACCCTGGCGCTGGGCCTGGCGTTGCTGATGCATCGGGTCGCCAAGTCCACCCTCATCAGGGGCGCACTTCTGTTGCCCTATCTGATGGCCAACGTGATCGCGGCAATGCTCTGGTTCTGGCTACTCGACTACCAGATCGGCATCATCAACTACTTCATCGAAGCGGTCGGCCTGCCGCGGGTGGCCTTCTTCGGCAACGAGACCTGGGCCATTCCCACACAGGCACTGATCAACACCTGGCGCCACGTGGGCTACACCGCATTGCTCATCTTCGCCGGTATTCAGGCCATCCCCAGGCAAATCTACGAGGTGGCCGAGCTTGACGGCGCCTCCCCCTTCCAGACCTTGCGGAGAATTACCCTGCCGCTGCTGCGCCCGGTGCTCGCGCTGGTGCTCATCGTCACCGTGATCGGATCCATCCAGATCTTTGACACCGTTGCCGTAACCACCCAGGGCGGCCCGGTCAATGCCAGCCGGGTCCTCCAGTACTACATCTACCAGCGGGCCTTCACCGAGTCGGACTTCGGCTACGGTTCCGCCCTCTCCGTCATCCTCTTCGTCATTCTCGCCGTGGTGGCCTTCGTTCAAATGAAGTTCCTCCGCGGCAACGAATCGGACCTGGATTAAGGAAACCAACCATGACCACCACCCGCCGTCCTAACCCTCCCCGCCTGCAGCGGTCCCGCAAACCCATGACCTGGCGCCGGTCAGTGTCCTGGGCCCTGATCATCGTTGCCGTTGCCGTCTCCGTGCTCCCGTTTTATTGGGTGCTGAGAACCTCCCTGTCTACCAACAGTTCGCTGGCCAGCAACGCGACAAACCTGCTGCCGGCCGATCTCAACCTCGGCGCCTTCAAGCGCGTGTTCGGCCTCCAGTCAACCCAAGAAGCAATGGCAGAGGGCGGCTCCGGCGCCCACATCGACTTCTGGCTGTACCTGCGCAACTCCGTCATCTTCGCCTCCATCACCACCGCGGGCGCACTGTTCTTCAGCGCCATGGCCGCCTATGCCTTCGCCCGCCTACGCTGGAAGGGCCGGAACGCTGTCTTTAGCCTCTTCCTCGCCACCCTGATGATCCCCGGGATCTTCACCGCGTTGCCCAACTTCCTGCTCATCAAAAACCTCGGGCTGCTCAACACCTTGCCCGGCTTGGTACTGCCATACATTTTCATGAGCCCGTTCGCCATCTTCTTCCTTCGGCAGTTCTTCCTGAACATGTCCCGGGAAGTCGAGGAGGCAGCGATGCTCGACGGCGCCAAGCACCTGCGGATCTTTTTTCAGATCGCCCTTCCCAACGCCGCAGCACCCCTCGCCACTCTCGCGCTGCTGACCTTCATTGGCCAGTGGAACGACTATTTCTGGCCCCTCCTGGTCGCCAACCAAGACGAGCTGAGGGTCCTCACCGTTGGACTCGGCGTCTTCAAGGCCCAGGCCCCCCAAGGCTCTCCCGACTGGTCCGGCCTGATGGCCGCAACCCTGGTCTCGGCCCTGCCGATCCTCCTGCTCTTTATCGCCTTCGGCAAAAGGATCGTCAATTCCATCGGCTTCTCCGGCATCAAATAACCCCCGCAAGCAGTTCCCCCGCCCCGCGGGAACAATGCCGGTCCACTTCCGGCCCCCACCCTGTCCTGAAAGGACCCACATGAAAAAGAAAACAGTCAGCGCCATCGCCGTTGCGGCTGCGGCCGTCCTGGCCCTGTCCGCCTGCGGAAGCGGAGGAGGCAGCTCATCCGATGAAGCCAAGGGTGAACTCAACTACTGGCTCTGGGACTCCAACCAGCTCCCGGCCTACCAGCAGTGCGCCGACGACTTCCACAAGGCAAACCCGGACATCACCGTCAAGGTCACCCAGCGAGGATGGGGCGACTACTGGTCCACCCTCACCAACGACTTTATCGCCGGAAACGCCCCGGACGTCTTCACCGACCACGTCACCAAATTTCCGGACCTCATCAAAAACAAGCAGCTGCTGCCCCTTGATGAAGCCCTCCAGAAGGACCCCGTCGACCTCTCGATCTACAACAAAGGCCTTGCCGACCTCTGGGTCGGACAAGACGGCAAGCGCTACGGGCTGCCGAAGGACTGGGACACCGTCGCGATCTTCTACAACAAGAAAATGACCGCCGATGCAGGTGTCAGTGAGGCACAGATCAAAAACCTCAACTGGAACCCCACCGACGGCGGCAGCTACGAGAAGACCATCGCCCATCTGACCGTGGACAAAAACGGCAAACGCGGCGACGAACCCGGCTTCGACAAGAACAACGTGGCCGTCTACGGCCTGGGCCTCAACGGTGCCGGGTCCGGCCTGGGCCAGTCCGAATGGAGCTACCTCACCGGCACCACCGGGTGGACCCACACCGACAAGAACCCCTGGGCCAGCCAATTCCACTACGATGACCCCAAATTCCAGCAGACCATCGCCTGGTACGCCGGTCTCATCCAAAAGGGCTACATGCCCAAGCTGGAAACCACCGTCGGGGCAAGCACCGCTGACATCTTCGGCGCCGGCAAGGCAGCCATCAACGTCAACGGCTCCTGGACGATCGGCCAGTACGCCGGCTACAAGGGAATCAATCTCGGCATCGCCCCGACTCCCACCGGTGTCAACGGCAAGCGGGCATCCATGATGAACGGTCTCTCCGACGCCATCTGGGCCGGCACGAAGAAACCCGTAGCTGCCACGAAGTTCGTCGAATACCTCGGATCGGCCGCCTGCCAGGACGTCGTTGCGTCCAAGGCAGTGGTCTTTCCCGCCATCAAGTCTTCCTCCGACAAGGCCGCCGCAGCTTTCCAGGCCAAGGGCGTGGACGTGACCCCCTTCACCCAGCAGGTGAAAGAGGGCACCACGTTCCTCTTTCCCATCGCGGAGAACGCACCGAAGGTCGACGGCATCATGACACCTGCCATGGACGCGGTCGTCTCCGGCAAGAGCCCCGTCAGCTCGCTCACCCAGGCCAACGAACAAGTCAACGCCCTCTTCAAGTAACCATCCGACGCCGATGGAAGGGGCGGGGACCTTCTCGGTTCCGCCCCTTCCACCCGCGCGACAACGATCCACCCCTACAGGACCACCATGTACACCAATGCATCAAATGAAGACCTCCTCCACGTTCGGGTCCAGAAACGCAGCCAATTAGAGGACCAACTGGACAAAGCCGTGAACATCCTCGCCGAACGGGCCCCGCTCTGCGGCGGCAAAGGGATCCTCGTTGCCCGCCACTCACCCCGGGACTTCACCGTCCAACTCCACCCGGACGTCCCGTACGGAACCATCCAGGAAAGGCAGGAATGGTAACCCGCAACGCGAACAGCCTCCCCACAAAACCACCCCCAGGAAACACCCATCCCACCGGATGAAACGCCGCCGGAAACCCCAACCCAACCCACGGAGAACCCCTTGACCCTGGACCTGCAAGCGAACAGCACACGTCCCTTCCTGGCCGCCGGGATGGAGATCTCGATCGACCCGGCGCGTCAGGTCCTCACCCTGGCCACCCCCGACGGCGCATCCCTGGCGCGCCTTCGCCTGCTTGCCAGCATTAACACGACCGCCGGCACTGACGAAATCCGTGTCACAGACGTCAACGTCAACGCCCCCGACGGGAACCTCACCCAGGTGGGCATCACGGCAACGAGCTCACTGTGGCAACACCACCACACCCAGCTGCGCGCCGAAGGCGACGCCCTCGAACTGACCACCACCGTCCAGGGCGCAGGCCGCATCACATCCATCCGCCAGCTCGGCGCCCACGTGGCCGGCTCCGGCCTGCTTCCCAGTGACCTGCTGCACAGCACCGTTTTCTCCCCCAACCCGGACCGGCCATGGCAGGTCCTCCGCCCCGCAGGGGAATCCGCAGCCCTGGGCGTAGTGGGAGACGGCGGTCAGCCCGGCGTCGGAAGATGGCTTTTCACCCCACCCCCACTGTGCCTGGCACTCTCCCCAGACGACCCCGCCGCGTCCCCGGCATCGGGCCGCCCCTGCCTGATGATCGGTGTCGCAGCCAAGCGGCGCCCCTTCACCCAACTCACCTACGACGCCCTCACCCCGGGCTTCTCCCTCCGATACGACTACGACGGACACACCTCAGTCGAGGGCCAATTCAGCACCCCCACACTCCTGCTGTTCCTCGCCGATAACCCCTACGACGGGCTCAAACGCTACCGCGAGCTGCTCGACGCACGAGGTCTGCTGCCCGCCCGCACCCAGGCCCCGGCCTCACCAGAGTGGCTCGAGCCGATGTTCTGCGGCTGGGGGGCCCAAAACGCCGACGCAATGGCCTCCATCGGCGGTCAGCGCCCAGCAGTGGACCGGGCACGACAGGCAGACTACGACGGCTATCTCAACACGCTCGCCACGCACGGAATCGTGCCCGGAACCATCGTCATCGACGACAAATGGCAGCAGGACTACGCCACCTGCCGGCCCGACACCGAAAAGTGGCCCGACATGGCCGGATGGATCCGGAAACGACATGACGCCGGCCAGCGGGTCCTGCTCTGGTACAAAGCTTGGGACACCGAGGGCGCCCCACCCGAAGCCTGCGTCCGTGACCACACCGGTCAGCCGATCGCTCTCGACCCCGAATCACCGGCCGGGCGCAAGCTGATCCAGCAAGCAGCACGGTCCATGATCGGCGAGCTCGGCGCCGACGGGATCAAAATAGACTTCACCGCCTCCACCCCCGCCGGATCCGCCCTCACCCATGCCGGGCCGTCTTGGGGAATCGACCTGCTCCACGAACTACTCGCAGTCCTGTACCAGGCCATCAAGGAGATCAACCCCGACGCACTCGTGGTCACCCACACACCAGACCCCGGCTTCCGCGACGTGACAGACATGCTCCGCCTCAATGACGTGCTCATGCTCGACCAGCCAGGCGGCCACGCCGAACCACCCAACACCACCCCCGGCACCGGCGTCGTCGACACCATGACCCACCGGGCCCGGGTCGCCACATCTGCATGCCCGGAGCTGCTGATCGATACCGACGGGTGGGCCCTGCCCAGCCAAGCCGCCTACCTGAGCTGGACCTCGGCACAAGCCGGTCTCGGGGTTCCCAGTCTCTACTACACCGACCGCCTCGATGTACCCGACCCCAGCGAACAACCCATCCCGCCCGCGTCCCTGCATGCCACCGCGCAGCACTGGGCAGCCTACCGGGCCACGCTAACCGTCGAGGATGAATAACGTACGAAAAAACGGGCGTGCAGCCTCGGATGGCGGGAGGCTGCACACCCGCCGCGAAACTACACCAGCTTGGGCTTCGCTCGAAGCATCTCAGTACTGTCCGCACCAAAGCGTCAGAGCAACCCTGGCCTTGCTGCGGCCCTCACGTACCTGCTGACCTCCTAGGTTGACCCTTTCCGGCCGGTTCATTCCTGCCTCCAAACTTCCCTCACCCGTGCGCCGGCCCGCTTCCTCCAGCGGCAGGTAGAAAGGCACCGATGACTTATTCGGCTGCAACCAACCGCTATGAATCCATGCCCTACCGCCGCGTCGGACGCAGCGGCCTAAAACTTCCCGCCATCTCCCTGGGCCTGTGGCACAACTTCGGCGACGACAAGCGCTTCGATGAACAGCGCGCCATCCTCCGCCGTGCCTTTGACCTCGGCGTCAACCACTTTGACCTGGCCAACAACTATGGCCCGCCGGACGGCTCGGCCGAAACCAACTTCGGCCGCCACCTGCAGGACGACTTCAAGCCGTACCGCGACGAACTCGTCATCTCCACCAAAGCCGGCTACTACATGTGGCCGGGCCCCTACGGCGAGTGGGGCTCCCGCAAATCCCTGCTCTCCAGCCTGGACCAGTCACTGCAACGCATGGGCCTGGACTACGTGGACATCTTCTACAGCCACCGGCCGGACCCGGAGACGCCGCTGGAAGAGACCATGGGGGCGCTGGACTATGCCGTGCGCTCCGGCAAGGCGCTGTACGCGGGCATCTCCTCCTACACCCCGGAGCAGACCATCGAGGCGGCCCGGATCCTGAAGGGCCTCGGCACCCCGCTGCTGATCCACCAGCCCAGCTATTCCATGCTGAATCGCTGGACCGAAAACGGGACGCCGAACCTTTACGAGGCGCTGGAAGAGGTGGGCGCCGGTTCCATCGCGTTCTCCCCGCTGGCGCAGGGCATGCTGACGGACCGCTATCTGGTCGGCATCCCGGCCGATTCACGTGCGGCCAAACAACGGTTCCTGTCCAAATCTGCCCTGACCGAGGACAAACTGGACCGTGTCCGCGGGCTCAACGGGATCGCTGCCGGCCGCGGGCAATCACTGGCGCAGATGGCCATCGCCTGGATCCTCCGCGACCAGCCCAAGGGATCACCCGTCACCTCCGCCCTGGTGGGTGCATCCAGCGTCCAGCAACTGGAAGACACGCTATGTGCGATCAACAACCYGGGATTCACGGCCGAGGAACTCGCGGCCATCGACGAATTCGCAGCCGAATCAGACATCACCCAAGCCAATGAACAGATCAACGCCCTCTCCAAATAGCGACCCCAATACCTATTGCGCGCCGCGGGCGTCGTCTTCCCCCGGCGCGCAGCCTTACCCGTTCACTCCCACTCAGAAGGACAGCATTTTATGGAACCCCTCCACCTCCGTTCCGCCGGCACCAGCCTGGTGATCAGCTTCGACAGCGGGGAAGCCGAGGTCATCCACTGGGGCACGGACCTTGGCAGCACCCTGCCGGACCTCGCTATCCTCCAGACGGCCATCCCACCGTCGTCCGCCGACGCCACAGTTCCCGCGGGCCTGCTGCCGCAGGCCTCATCCAGCTGGCGGGGCCGGCCCGCTCTGCGAGGTCACCGCATTGCCGACGGCGTTCCCGGCTACGACTTCTCCGTACGGCTCCGCGTGACTGAGGTGGTATCGGACGGCGCTGGCGCCGTCGTCATCATCCAGGCAGACGCCGACGCCGGGATCCGCATATCGTCTGTCCTGACCCTGCATGACGGCGGCCTGCTGGAACTACGCCACACCGTCACAAACACCGGAACCACGCCTTACCAGCTCGACGAGTTGGCCACTGTTCTCCCGGTGGCACCCGCCGCCGTCGAACTCCTTGACCTGACCGGACGCTGGTGCCGGGAACGCCACCCGCAGCGGCGCCCCATCCAGCAGGGCACCTGGGTCCGCACCGGCCGACACGGCCGGACCGGGCACGACTCCTCGCTGCTCTTCGCAGCCGGGACCGCCGGTTTCGGCAACCGCCACGGAAAAGTCTGGGCCACGCACCTCGCCTGGAGCGGCAACCACGAACAGTTCGCCGACAGCATCGGCGATGGCCGCACCATGATCGGCGGCTCCGAGCTCCTCGGCCCGGCCGAAGTCATCCTCCAGCCGGGTGCCAGCTACACCACCCCTGCGCTGTTCGCCGCCTACTCCGGCCGCGGCCTGGACGGCATCAGCGAGGCTTTCTACAGCTGGTTCCGCAACCGCCCGCACCACGTGCTGCCCGCTGCCGCTACCGGCCTGCCCGCCGGAAAGCCGCGCCCGGTGGTGCTGAACACATGGGAAGCTGTCTACTTCGACCACAACATCGACACGCTGATCGAACTGGCCGAGTCCGCCTCGGATCTTGGCGTCGAGCGTTTTGTGCTCGACGACGGCTGGTTCCGCGGTCGCCGCGACGACCACGCCGGCCTCGGCGACTGGTACGTCGACGAAACCCTCTGGCCCAACGGGCTCACACCGCTCATCGACGCCGTCACCTCCCGCGGGATGGAATTCGGGCTCTGGGTGGAACCCGAAATGGTCAACCTGGACTCCGACATTGTCCGCGCGCACCCCGACTGGATCGTTGGTCCCTCCGTCCAGAGCTACAAGGACGGAGGCCGCCTCCCGATCGAATGGCGGAACCAGCAGGTGATCGACCTCGTGAACCCGGACGCGTGGCAGTACATTTTCGACCGCGTCGACGCCCTGCTGCGCGAGAACAACATCAGCTACCTGAAGTGGGACCAGAACAGGGACCAGCTGGAGCACGGCCATGCCGGCCGCTCCTCGGTCCACGAACAAACCCTGGCCGCCTACCGGCTCTTTGACGAACTCAAGAAGGCCCATCCCTGCGTCGAGATTGAAAGCTGCTCCTCCGGCGGGGCCCGTGTGGACCTGGGCATCCTGGAACGCACGGACCGCATCTGGGCATCGGACTGCAACGATGCCCTGGAACGGCAGACCATCCAGCGCTGGACCGGGCTGGTGGTCCCGCCCGAACTCGTGGGCGGGCACGTCGGCCCCACCACATCGCACACCACGGCCCGCACGCACGACCTATCGTTTCGTGCCATCACGGCTTTGTTTGGCCACTTCGGCATGGAATGGGATGTCCGCGGGGTCCAGGGCGCCGAGCGTGAGGAACTCAAACGCTTCATCGCCCTCTACAAGGAACACCGGGAGCTCATCCACAGCGGCCGGATGGTCCGCGCGGATGTCCCCGACGAATCGCTGATGCTGCACGGCGTCGTGGCCCCCAGCGGCGCCTCCCAGGCCACCGTTTCCCCGGGCTCGACGGCGGCGCTGTTCGCCCTGGTCCGCACAGGCACCGCCCTCGCCGAACAACCGGGGCGGATCTCCATCCCCGGCTTGGAGCCGGACCGGGAGTACCGTGTGGAGCCTGTCTTCCCGGCTCCCGGTGACGCCGACTATTCGCATACGTTCACGCAGGTCAAGCCCCCGGCTTGGATGGCGGACGGCGCGTTTGCGGACGGCCGTTTCCTGGCGGAGGTGGGACTGCCCATGCCCGCCCTCAACCCCGAACACGCACTTCTGCTCAAATTCACCGCACTCTAGCAACGGGAAAGGTACAAATGTGAAAACGACATGCATCACCACGAACTCTCTGGCCGACGGCCGGGAGATCCTCTACTTTGACGACGCAGGGTCCGCCGAGCGGCCCACCGCCTCCCTCATGGACCACCGGGAACTTCCTGCCCGCCCCGAGCCCGGCCAGCTGCGCTTTGACGCGCTCACCCGCGAGTGGGTGGCCGTCGCCGCGCACCGGCAGTCGCGGACCCACCTACCGCCCGCGGACCAGTGCCCGATATGCCCGACGACGCCGGCCAACCAGACCGAGATCCCGGCGCCGGACTATGACGTGGCCGTCTTTGAAAACCGCTTCCCCTCGCTCGGCCCCGATGCCCACGGGATTCCCGCCGCGCCGGGCTGGGGAACCACAGCGCCCGCCGTCGGCCGCTGCGAAGTGGTGGCCTTCACCCCGCAGCACACCGGATCCTTTGCCGAACTGGGCTGGCGCCGCACCCGCACTGTGATCGACGCCTGGGCCCACCGCACGGAAGCACTCAGCGCGCTGCCCGGCATCCAGCAGGTCTTCCCGTTCGAAAACCGGGGCGCAGACATTGGCGTCACCCTGCACCACCCGCACGGGCAGATCTACGCCTACCCCTACGTGACGCCGCGCGCCGCTGCCCTGGCCGCCGCGGCCGGCAAGTTTGCCGACACGATGGACGGCACGGCAACACTAACGGCCTCCCTGCTGGAGGCCGAGCGCAGCGACGGCAGCCGCATGGTCCTCGAGGGCGAACACTTCAGCGCCTACGTCCCCTTCGCGGCTCGCTGGCCGCTGGAAGTCCACCTCGTCCCGCACCGCCAGATCCCGGACCTCGCCGCCCTTGACGGCGCCGAGCGCGACGAGCTGGCCGAGCTTTACCCAGAACTCCTCAAACGCTTTGACGCCCTGTATCCGACGCCGACCCCCTACATCGCAGCCTGGCACCAAGCTCCGCTGGAGCCCGCCATGCGCCGGGCCGGCCACCTGCACCTGCAGCTGACCTCCCCCCGCCGCGCCGCCGACAAGCTGAAGTACCTCGCCGGCTCCGAAGCCGCCATGGGCGCCTTCATCAACGACACCACCCCCGAATCCGTCGCGGCCCGGCTGCGCGAAGTGGCCGCCCAGCCGGCCGGACTCGCAACCCGCACCACCTTGAGCCCGGAAGGCGCCCCCGCATGAAAACAACAGCACGCACCGACGCCGGGACCGGCGCCCTGGCGCACCGCTTCGAGGCCACCTTCGGCGCGGCACCGCACGGCGTCTGGGCCGCCCCCGGCCGGGTAAACCTGATCGGCGAGCACACCGACTACAACCAGGGCTTCGTCCTGCCCTTCGCGATCGACAAGCGGGCCAGGACCGCCGTCCGGCTCCGCGACGACTCCACCGTCCGGCTGCTGTCCACCTCTGGCGACGACGGCATCGTGGAGGCCGACGCCGCCGCCCTGGTGCCGGGCGCCGTCACCGGCTGGGCCAAGTATCCCCTCGGAGTGGTCTGGGCGCTGCAGCAGCACGGCATCGAAGTCCCCGGCTTCGACCTCCTCCTCGATTCCGACGTCCCACTCGGGGCCGGGCTGTCCTCCTCGCACGCGATTGAATGCGCCGTCGTCACCGCCCTCAACGAACTCACCGTAGCCGGGCTCTCGGCCGAGGACATGGTCCTGCTGACCCAGCACGCGGAAAACGCCTTCGTAGGAGCGCCGACCGGCATCATGGACCAGTCCGCGTCGCTGCGAGGCGCCACAGGCCACGCCGTCTTCCTTGACTGCCGCGACCAGGCCGCGGAACTCGTGCCGTTCCAGGCACGGGAAGCCGGACTCGTCCTGCTGGTCATCGACACGAAAGTGGAACACTCGCACGCCGACGGCGGCTACGCCTCCCGCCGCGCATCCTGCGAGCTCGCCGCCGAAGCCTTGGGCGTCAAGGCCCTGCGGGACGTCGCCGTCCGGGACCTCGAGGAGGCCAGCAGACTCCTCGATGCCACGACATTCCGGCGCACCCGCCACATCGTCACCGAAAACGACCGCGTGCTGCAGACTGTCAACACACTCCGGACCCAGGGCCCGGCCCACATCGGCCCCCTCCTCGATGCCAGCCACGCCTCCATGCGGGACGACTTCGAGATCTCCTGCCCGGAACTGGACCTCGCCGTCGACACGGCACGGACCCACGGCGCCATCGGAGCCCGCATGACCGGCGGCGGCTTCGGCGGCTCGGCAATCGCCCTTACCCCGGTGCAGGACGAGCAGCAGGTCCGCGACGCCGTCACCCGCGCCTTCGCCGAGGCGGGATTCACCCGGCCGGACATCTTCACCGTCTCCCCCTCGGCCGGGGCCGCACGCATCTCCTGACCCGCGTCCGCCGCGGCGGCCCCACGAACACACGGCAAAACCAGTCCCAATCCCCCCAGGAAAGGCCCAATGAGAATTCTGGTCACCGGAGGCGCCGGCTACATCGGCTCCCACACCGTCTTGTCCCTGCAGGAAGCCGGCCATCAAGTGGTGGTGATCGACAACCTGGTCAACTCCAGTGAGGAGTCGCTGCTCCGGGTCGCCGAGCTCAGCGGCACGCCTGTGGCCTTCCACCGGGTGGATCTGGTGGACGAGCCGGCCGTGGACGCCGTCTTCACCGAGCAGCCGATCGACGCGGTCATCCACTTCGCCGGCCTCAAAGCCGTCGGGGAATCCGTCCGGGAGCCCCTGATGTACTACTACAACAACCTCGTGGGCACACTGAGCCTGCTCCGGGCGATGGACCGGCACGACGTGCGCTCAATCGTCTTCAGCTCCTCCGCCACGGTCTACGGGGAACACAACCCGATCCCCTACATGGAGAAGATGGAGATCGGCGCCAACAACCCATACGGCCGGACCAAAGAACAGATCGAGGACATCCTCGCCGACCTCGGAGCTGCCGACGACCGCTGGCACATCGCCCTCCTGCGGTACTTCAACCCTGTCGGCGCACACCCCTCAGGCCGGATCGGCGAGGACCCGCAGGGCATACCCAACAACCTTGTGCCCTTCATCGCACAAGTCGCCGTCGGCCGGCGCGAGAAGCTGATGGTGTTCGGCGCCGACTACGACACCCCGGACGGCACCTGCCTGCGCGACTACATCCACGTCGTTGACCTCGCCCAAGGCCACGTCGCCGCACTCAACCACGTCGCGGCCCGGACAGGCGTCTTCCGCTGGAACCTCGGCTCGGGCAAGGGATCCTCCGTGCTCGAGGTACTGCACTCTTTCGAGAAAGCCGCGGGCCGTCCGATCCCCTACGGACTCACCGGACGCCGTGCCGGAGACCTCCCCGCGTTCTGGGCCGACGCGAGCTCGGCTCTGGCCGACCTGAGCTGGTCAACCACCAAGACTGTGGACCAGATGTGCGAGGATCACTGGCGCTGGCAGAAAAACAACCCGCACGGTTACAAGTCCTAAGATCGGCCTCCTCCCTTTCAAACAACCGTCACAGAGTGACATCGTCGTCCGGTCAGGTAGATACGCCGCCGCCCTCTCGATGCAGGCGGCCGCATTGGGGCCGAGCGCCGACACGATAGCCGCCCTCTGACGGTTCGATTTCAGAGGCGTGAGCCCGGTGCCCGGGAATATCGCGCCCTGGGCCAATCGGATCCGCGACGGCGGCTACACCTTTGACGGGGGCGCCGAGGTGTGGCGGCCTTACAAAAGTCGAACATCAGACGCCAATGATTCGTGGATTCCTAAACTGACTCATCTACGTGCCTTGCAACCCTTGAGATACGAGGTGTCTCGTCCAGAGGAAAGCAACGCGTCCGCAGGGTTCTAATTCCGGTGCCATCCCATGGCTTTCCCAGCACCAGGCCATTCTCATAACTATGTCTCGAAACCCATGGGTGGAATCGGCATACTAATCATTAGTTACGAGACACACTTGGAGGCAGGCATGTCGAAACTTATTGGCTATGCACGTGTTTCGACACGGCAGCAGTCCACGGACCGGCAGCGGGCGGATCTCCTGGCCGCCGGCGTTCGACCCGATGACCTGTACATCGACCATGGAGTCTCCGGAGCACGTGCGTCGCGACCACAGTTCGATCGGGCACTCGACGCGCTCATCCAGGGTGACACGCTCGTCATCGCGACTTTGGACCGGCTCGGCCGGTCCACCCAAAACATGCTTGCCTTCGCGGATGAACTCCGCAGCAGGGGCGCCGGCCTGCGCGTGCTGAACCTGGGCGGAGGCGACGTCGACACCGCTACGCCGATGGGTTCAATGTTGTTCACGATCATGGCCGCTCTCGCGCAGATGGAATACGAAATCAAGCGCGAACGCGTCACGGATTCCATCGAAAAGCGAAGAGAGGCGGGCCTGGGTCTTGGCGGGCGGCCCCGTCGGGTTACCGATAGCCAGATTCGAACTGCTGTCCGATTGGTACAAGGTGGAGAGCCCGCGGCGCAGGTTGCCCGCGACTTGGGAATGTCCCGAGCAACCTTCTACAGGCGGTCACGAGCCCTTGCCGGCCAGCAGGCTGCCATTTAGCACCACAAAAGTCGGCCATATCGTGCCACATTGACACTCGGCTCCGTTGCGGGAGTGGGAGCGGTGATGTCTTGAAAAAGCAGTGCCCTTTCCTCAGCCCGATTGAGAGCGCGCCCGGCGAACTTCGGTGGCGCACAGCGCTGGGCGCTGTGTAATGGTCCTCGCTTCGCTCGGGCTGTAGAAGCATTTTTCTTGTTTTGGCCGCTGTCCCAAGGGATTGTACGTGCCCGCTCCGTCCCCTCTAGCCCCTCCGTGAACTCCGGGGCCTGCGTGCCGGGAATTTCCCTCCGGCGCTCCTGCGTCGCTGATTTCCTCCGGGAATTTCCCGGCCCTTGCCCAAGGGTAGACAGGCCTCCGTCGGGCACAGCTCCGCAAGCTCCGCCAGCAGCCAAAAACAACTGGGGGAGAGGGGAAGCTGGCCGGTCTGGCTGTGACAGGTTTGGATGGCCCCGGTAGGACGGTTATTTCTGGCCCCACTTCGTGACTCGCCGGGCACCTGTGACGGTTATTTGTGGCCCCACCTTCAACGTTGGATCCATCAGTGGATGGATGCGGCGGAAGGCTGGTCTGGATGGAGTCGAGAGTGGAGTTGTTCGCGCGGATTCGGAGGGACGCCCGGGTTGAGGGCTTATCGGTTCGTGCGTTGGC
>NZ_JBFTKG010000005.1:0-149499 GCF_056395825.1 Arthrobacter sp. 05T47
GAACTGAGGGACATCAGCAGGCACAACCTGCGMGACCTCGACGCCAACTTCCCCCTCGGTGTGCTGACCGCGGTSACCGGCGTCTCCGGCTCCGGCAAGTCCACCCTGGTCAGCCAGGTCCTGGCCGACGTGGTCGGCGCCCGGTTGCACCCGGAAACCGKCGCCGAGGCGGCACCCGCTGTTGAGGACCTGGAGGCCCAGSCCGGTGCGTCCGCCGGCGCGCTCAGTGTTGGACCKGYCAGTGTTGGACCGGTGTCGGGCCTGGACCAGCTGGACCGGCTCGTCAAAGTGGACCAGAAACCGATCGGCCGCACCCCCCGCTCCAACCTCGCCACCTACACCGGCCTCTTCGACTCAGTCCGCAAGGAGTTCGCRGCCACGGACCAGGCCAAGGCACKSGGCTTCGGCGCCGGCCGCTTTTCCTTCAACGTTGCCGGCGGCCGCTGCGAGACCTGCCAGGGAGARGGCTTCGTGGCCGTGGAGCTGCTCTTCCTGCCCGGCAGCTACGGCCCCTGCCCCGAGTGCGACGGCTCGCGCTACAACCCGGAAACCCTCGAGGTGACGTACCGCGGCAAGAACGTGGCAGAGGTGCTGGGCCTGACGGTCAAYGCCGCCGCAGAATTCCTCSACGGCGTGCCGGCRGCGGCGCGCAGCCTGCAAACGCTGCGCGAGGTGGGYCTGGGGTATCTTCGCCTCGGCCAGCCGGCCACCGAACTCTCCGGCGGCGAGGCCCAGCGCATCAARCTSGCCACCGAACTGCAGCGCGCCCAGCGGGGCCACTCCCTSTAYCTGCTGGACGAGCCCACCACCGGGCTGCACCCGGCCGATGTCCAGCTCCTCATGGCCCAGCTCCACCGGCTCGTGGACGCGGGCAAYACCGTCATTGTGGTCGAACACGACATGGATGTGGTGGCTGCGGCGGACTGGGTGATCGACCTCGGCCCGGCGGGTGGGGACGCCGGTGGCCAGATCATCGCGACSGGAACTCCCGACGCCGTCGCTGGTTCCMAGCTCAGCCGGACCGCCCCGTACCTKGCGGCGATGCTCGGCAGCTGATTCACGCGAACATGATCGCCTGCGCCCGGCGACGAGATGATAACGGCARAACCATCAAAAATAACGTCTTGATAACGGACCGKGCCTCGCTTAATCTGATTCCATGCCCGGCAACCGGGCATTGCATGCCCGGTGCTACCACCACCAGATACTGCCCGACCGGTAGACACCGCATATGACCTCTATTGTCAGGGGCGGGCAGTGGCGCGACAACGTCCGCGACGGACCGAGCGCTGGTGGCCCTCAGGAGCATCYGACCATGAAAAATYTCACCTATGGCACTGCCGCGCGCCGCGGCATCACCCTSGCGGCWGTTTCGCTGGCCGCCGTCGCACTCTCCGCAACCTCCGCTAACGCTGCTGTCCCGTCGCACACCACTGCGTCCGTCTGGGATTCGCTKGCCCAGTGCGAAAGCGGCGGCAAGTGGAACACCAACACAGGRAACGGCTACGCGGGCGGCCTGCAATTCAGCCAGAGTACGTGGGCGGCCCATGGCGGCACGGGATCCGCGGCGAACGCCAGCCGTGAACAGCAGATCGCCGTYGCMCAGAAAGTGCAGGCCAAGCAGGGTTGGGGCGCGTGGCCGGCCTGTGCCGCGAAGCTGGGCCTGCGCGGCGGCGCGGCAGCTCCGCAGGGCGCAGCCGCAGCCCGGCAGCCCGCCGCCGCTTACACRCARGCCACAGYGCCYGYCCGGCAGGCAGCGCCCAAGGCAGCCSTCCCGGCACCACGCCACGTGGCACCGGTGGCKGTGAGTGGKGCSACCTACACCATCCGGAGYGGCGARACCCTGAGCACGATCGCCGGGAAGCTCAACRTCRCYGGYGGMTGGCAGTCGCTGGCGGACGCGAACGTTGCGACCATCAGCAACCCCCACCTGGTATTCC
Organism: Arthrobacter sp. 05T47; assembly: GCF_056395825.1. Classification (NCBI taxonomy): domain Bacteria; kingdom Bacillati; phylum Actinomycetota; class Actinomycetes; order Micrococcales; family Micrococcaceae; genus Arthrobacter; species Arthrobacter sp. 05T47. The sequence goes on from NZ_JBFTKG010000005.1 coordinate 1,941, forward strand.
CGGGCCAGGTGCTGCAGCTTCCCGCCTAGGGCTTTCCGGCCAAAGCACGACGCCTTAAAGTACGACGCCGGAGCGATCCCGCAAGGGGACGCTCCGGCGTCGTGGTGCTTTGGTTAGCTGTGCTGCMTGGGTGRGCCGTGCRGCTTAGGTGAGCYGTGCRGCTCAGGCGGCCTGCGGKAGTTCGCGGACAATCTGGAGTTTCCACGCGGAGTCGTCGCTCGTGTCCAACAGGGCCACCGTGCCCATGGCCAGGTGCAGTGCCACCCGCTTCGCGGCGAGGAGCTCCAGGTAAAGGTTTTCGTTCACCCGGGCAGGGGCGTCGATGACGTACTTCACTGCGTCCCGGACYTTGCGGTAGTTGTCGCTCCGTTCACGGTGCAGATGCAGCTCGAGCATGCGSCGCTGCCGGATCCGCGGCTCGTGRCGGTTCAGCCAGGACACCGCCGCGTGGACCCCAACCACCAGGGYCAGTGASACCGCGTARATCCACCAGCCCGTGTTGAGCAGRAARAGGGGCAGGTTGGCGATCGCCACAACGGCRATGCARAGGCGCAGCGCCACTATCCGCCGCATGGTCAGSGCGAACGATGCCATTGCGGCACGGAACCCATGCTGTTCCTTAMGGGCTGCCACCGGGTCAAGGATGACTTCCTCRAGCACCAGGATGCCGTTCGCTTCCGGTCCGAGCAATTGGCCGTATTTCGGCACAAACGGCAAAACRGGGGCTGGATTCATGGCGTGTCCTCCGGGCGGCATTGTTGGGGTCCTGCTATATTACGCCCTTCCGTAATGAGCTGTCTGCTTCATTCCAAAATGTGAACATGCGCACGCGCGGTCCYGTGCAATTGGTGGTTTCGTCCCGTGGCCTCAAACTGGAGAGATGCAGACTTTCCTCCCCTTCCCCGATTTCCAGCAGAGTGCCGCGGCTTTGGACCGCGTGCGGCTCGGCAAGCAGCGTGTTGAGGCGCTGCAGATCCTGCGTGCGCTGGTGATCCCGGAGTACGGCTGGCACTCGCACCCGGCCATCCGGATGTGGATGGGGTACGTTCCCGCGCTGACCATGTACGGCCTGGCCATGGTGGATGAATGGACGKCCCGCGGCGGCGAGGACACCACCCGCGAGAAGATCATGGAGTTCGCCCCGCAGGCGGCCCACCCCGGCTACGCCGCCAAAATCCCCATGCCGCCGTGGCTGGGCAACGAGGATCTCCACCTCAGCCACCGCTCCCGGCTCGTTGCCAAGGATCCGCGGTTCTACTCCAARGTTTTCCCGGGCACRGATCCGGACCTCGAATACGTCTGGCCCGAGCCCAAGCACGAGCTCCTGCCSGAGGATCCCGCCGGCGAGCGCATGTGGGTATTGCGCCTGCCGCTCGGCGACACCGGGCCCGAGCAGCTGAAGACCATCAGCCTGCCGCCCGTGGGACGMGCCAAGGCCGYGGACGASGACGACTACCAGTTCGTCTACGCCGATTCCGGCTCGCGCCGCCCGAAGGTCCGCAAGGTGCCCCCGAAGCAGCTTGTCAAGAAGCCCACCCGCAAGCGCCAGCAGCAGGAAGAGGCGTTCACCACCCTTCCCGGCAACTCCGTGGTCGCCATCCCGGTCAATGGCGGCAGTTCCTTCGCCATCGGCAAGGTCCTGGGCCGTCCGATCACCGTGGACGGCCAGTTCGCCCGCAACTTCCAGGTGGACGAGATCGTGGACCGTTCCGCCTTTGATTACCCCGCCCTGCTGCAGGACCCGAGGGCGTTCTTCCCGATTCCGGCAAGGTAGCGGACGCGATGCGGGCGGCGTGGCCGCTCGCCGCCCCGGCAACGTAACCGCCCGACACCCGGGCAAGGTGGCCGCCCGACGTGGCGCCGGCGTCGGGCGCCACACGCGGCAGTTCAGGACCCGTCAGCAGGTGACGGTCTGCTGCAGCGCTGTCCCGGTCCAGGAACCGACCTTCGCCGTCAGGGTGAAGGTATAGGTTCCCTTGCCGWTGTTGGAACCCATGGTCACCTGATTCTGGCCTGRCCCGGTCAGCGGGACCACCGACGGCGAACCGGTGGGCGGCGTCAGCGTGGCCGTATAGCCMGTGGCACGGTCTACCTCGGCAAARACCGTGAACGTGATGSCGGCACCCTTCGCTCCACGAACGTTGCACTGCAGCGTGCCATCGATCGACGCCGGCGCGGGAACCTTGTACGTTCCGACGCTGAGGGAGGCGGTGGTTTTGGCTRTGAACGCCGCATAAGCCAGGCCGGGTGCGCCCAGRACCAGAGCCGCGGCCACCGGGACGGCRAGCAGCCCGCGCAGTCGCGCCAGCCGGGCGGGCTTGACCCGCGGGGCTGCCGGAGTGGGCTGGGCGACGTTCACTGATTGCGCTTCCTGTCAGAACTGGCGATCCAATAGCTCCTACTCTGGCAGKGCAGTTTCAACCCAATGCCGCGAAAAACTTCAACATTTGCTCAAGAAAACCGTGTTAGCCTAAATCCACCGTGGCCCTTGGGGCTTGTGTCACAMGCTGTGACTCAAGGGGTCACAGCCGCACAAGAGGTCTCATCGTCTTAGAAGCTGGGGTTTGGGTGGTTCCGTGAGTCAACTGCGGGCTGTGGTCGTGGATGACGACGCCGACGTTCGGCTGCTGCTGCGCCGGACACTCGAGATGCAGGGGTTTGCCGTTTTTGAGGCGGCCTCCGGGTCCGACGCGCTGGTGAGCATCCAGGAAAACAGCCCTGACGTGGTGACTTTGGACCTCAACCTTCCCGATCTCGACGGCGTCGARGTATGCCGCCGGATGCGGAAGTTTTCCGAGGCYTACGTCCTCATGRTTACGGCCCGGGTGGACGAGATCGACGAACTGATCGGCCTGGAAACCGGCGCCGACGACTTTATCAGCAAGCCSTTCAGCCCCCGCACCGTGCAGGCCCGGGTGACGGCGGTCTTGCGCCGCCACCGGCCAACCCCGCAACGCCCCACACCGCAGCGCCGGGCCACTGACTTCATGCCCCGGGCCACCGACCCATCAGCCGGGAYGWMCGCYGGGACGCCAGCCGGCCCGAACGGCACACCACGTCGCCGGGCAAGCGATGCCGYGCCGGTTGCCGACGCCGCGTCCGCCCCGCMAGAGCCTCCCCGYCGCCGGGCAAGCGACGCAGCACCCCACAACCCGCCCGGCARYCCGCCYGCCGCKCCTGCCGGYAAYCCCGCCGTCGCARCGGGTCATGACCGCCGGCATGACGACGCCGGCGTCGTMCGKCACGGTCCGCTCGTGGTGGAGGTCGAAGGCCGGGCCGCGTCGCTGGACGGCRTCGAACTGGTGCTGACGCGCACSGAATTCGATCTCCTGGAAGCCCTGGCCGGCGCGCCGCGCCGGGTCTGGACACGAAAGGCCCTGCTGACCAAGGTATGGGGCACCGAGTGGCCCATGGACGAGCACCTCGTGGAGGTCCATATCGGCAACCTGCGCAGGAAACTGGGCGACAAAGGCCGCGAACCACGGTTCATCCGAACGGTACGGGGCGTCGGATATCGGATGGCCCCGGCCGAAGGGGTGGGCTAGCTGGCCGCGTCACCGCCAGCCCCTGCCCCGCGGGACCACGAAGCCGGGCCCCTGCGCCGGTCCGTGCTCGCGGAGTACGGCCTGCCCCAGCTTGAACRGCAGACCGCCGCGTTGGCAGCCAGTACCCCYGAYACTCGAMGACARCTCCAGAACCTRCTCAGCCTTGCCACGACCRCCACAGGAATCCCGTTCGGCGTCGTMAACATCATTACCGAAGACGAGCAGCATCACATCGCCGCCATGGGGATCGACCCCGGGGTGTGTTCACGCGAAGAGTCGATGTGCAGCCGMGTCTTCCTCAGCGGCGGGACYACTGTGGYGCCTGACGCKTCGCAGGATCCGATGTTCCGGGACCAYCCCTTTGTCACGGGACAGGTTGCTGCCATCCGGTTCTACGCATCGGTCCCGCTCACCACGACGAGCGGATTCGTGCTCGGGTCGCTGTGTGTCTTCTCGCTCGCGCCCGCCGRACTCTCCCCCGAAAAGCAGACTGCCCTTGAGATCATCGCCGCCCAAGTGGTGTCCGTACTCGAGCTGCAGCACCACGCCCGGATGCTCGCCCGGAGCCTGGCAGAGGCACGCAGCAGCAACGATCTGCTGGAATCCTTTGCCGGCCGCATCAGCCATGATCTGCGCAACCCGCTGACCAGCATCATCGGGTTCACCGAGCTGGCTGAGCTGCAGCAGTCCRCGGACGCTGAAGAGTTCSGCATCATTGGCCGGACGTCCCGCCGCATGCTGGCCATGGTGGATGACATTCTGTCCTTTTCCCGCATCGGCGGAACGCTCCGCCYMCAGCCCGTGTCGCTSCGGGGCGTGGTCCGGGACATTGAAGAGGATCTGGTTCTGKCCCTCAAGGACGCCGGGGCGGAAGTCGRAGTTACAGAGTTCGTCCTGGAAGCCGACGCCGGACARMTGCGYGTCCTCCTGCARAACCTCATCCACAATGCCATGGCCTACCACCGCCCGGGCGTCCCGCCGAGAATCCTSGTCACGGCWGCAGCTGTCCCCGACGGCGTCGAGGTTCGGGTGACGGACAACGGCAAGGGCATCCCGGYGCGGGACCGGGACCGCGTYACCGARCCGCTGGCCCGGCTGCACCGCGACGACGATCCGCCGGGTTCCGGGCTGGGACTGGCAACCTGCCTGCGGATCGCAAAGGCGCATGGCGGACGACTGGAGATCGGTGCGGGACCCGACGGCGGCACTACCGTGGTGGTCACGCTGCCCGCTTCGGCACAGGCGTCCGCAGCACAGGCCACGTCCCCTGCTGTGCAGGCTTCGCGGAACTAGGCAGGCTTTGCGGACCTAAGGTTTCGCGGAACTAAGCAGAATGCCCACCTGCCGGGCAAAGTCCGCAGCGTTGGAGTCCAGAACCCTGGCACCGCTCCGGGCAGAATCCAGGTCGCCGGCCCGGAGGCTCCGCTCGATCGCACGGCTCCTGCCTTCGAGCTGCGTGGCTCCGGCCATCGCCGCCGAGGTGGCCACGCTGAGGATCGCGACCAGGGCCCCCTCGCTCTTGCCTTCGAGCAGGCTGCGGTGAATGGTCTCCAGCCGGTCCGGCAAGGCTTCGAGGAAACGGCCAACGAAGCCTTCGGCGAAGGACCGGGAATCCAGTTCATAGGAGAGCTTGTCGATCTGCCGGGTATCCAGGACCAGGCTGTGGCCGGTCATCCCCTGCTCTCTTCAGAGCCGGCGCCCTTGACGGCTTCCGTGGCGGGCGTCCCTTCGGAAGCCACGTCGGCAGGCTTCCGCCAGATCGCCGACAGCACGACGATCACCAGCAGCGCAGACCCGCCGTAAAGGAGCACGGACTGGACCAGCGGCTGGCGCAAGGCCCTAATGCCGTCGCCAAGATACGGTACGACGCCCGCTTGGGTGTAGACGTAGTCCTCAGACAGGACAGCAGTCCAGGGATCCGGCCCCGGGTTGGCGTCACCCTTGGTGGTCACGGACGCGGTACCGGCGTTGTCGCGTTTGATGCTGGCCACCCGGTGGGTTTCGATCCGGTGATCGTCAATCGGGATGCTGTAGGTGATGACGTCCCCAACCTTCAGCTCGGAGACCGGCGTCCTCACGCTGACAACGACGTCGCCCGGGTTGATCCCCGGCGACATGCTTCCGGTGAGCATGGTGGACGTCTGGTAGTTCAGGAAGCGCGGACCAACGGCGAGGAAGAGGAATACCAGTGCGGCGGCGACGAGAACGACCGTAAAGAGTCCACGTGCGGCCCAGCCAACCGCTTTGGGCATGAAGCCGCCGCGAGCAGGCGCCGGGCGTCCGGCCCGGCGTCGTCCATGAATCCGCCGTGGAGCGTCCTGGACTGTGCTCTCACGGACGGCGCTCTCACGGACGGTCCCGCCTGCCGATGGGAGGTCAATTGATTCCCTCGGACCCAGGTTGATTGCTGCACTCACGGGATCGTTCCTCCTGCCGGTGTGGATAGTACGAATAAAAACCGGGGGCCCAGTCCGGCCGAGACCGGGCCGGATTGAGCCCCCGGAGCCTAGTTACTTGTTGGTGGCGGCGCGGAATGCGGCGTCGAAGCTGAACTTGATGGAGCTGTTCTTGCCCTGGAAGGTATTGTCCGCCGATGCCGGAACCGACATGGTGACGCGAAGGAAGTCGGTGCTGCCCGCAGTCAGGGATTTCAGGGTGCCCGGCAGCGCGTTGACCCCAACCACCCGACGAGCGGACAGGACGGTGGTGGGAGTACCCGATGAGCACGTGTAAGTGAAGGAAGGAGCCGTGCCAGCTTCGGTCCAGGCCACAGGGCAGCTGTCAATCTGCATCTGGAGGCCGTTCGATCCGTCCGTGTCCAGGATGGATGACGTTGTGGCGGAAGTCGTGAGCGTGATCCCGGTCAGGTTCTGATCGCCGTTGTTGACCAAGGTGACAGCCCGCTGGATGGAGTCACCGGGGATGGTTCCGGAGGCTGCAACATTGAGTCGGTCGTTGGCACCACCAGCCAAATTTACGGTCGCTGAATTGACGGCGGCGGAAGCCGAGGTGCTGGCGGTGAAGCCACCGTAGGTACCCATCCCGGCCACACCGGCAGCTGCGGCGAGGAGGGCGGCGGAGGCCAGGACCTTGCTGGACGTGGACTTGAGGTTGAGACCCATGGGATTTTCCGTTTCGTGGAGCCGGCCGTGGTTGGCCGGGCGACGTATGTTGTGTCCGCCAGCCCCCTGGCTGACTCCTACAACAATGCCGGGGCTCCTTCAAGGCAAGGCCGCAGTGGGCGACAAGATCAGTTCAAGATTTTCTCAAGCCTGTCCGTGGGGATTCCTGAAGGCTGGCAGACTGGCCTCATGACTGTTCTGTTGGCCGGTTGCGGCGATCTAGGCACCGAGGCCGGGCTGCGTTTCGCGGCGGCTGGCCACCGCGTGGTGGGATGGCGCAGGTCGCCGGAGAAACTTCCGGCCGCCATCCAGGGGGTTGCGGCCGACCTGGGCTCCGGCGAGCTGCCGCCCATCCCGGCGGACACCACCGCCGTCGTCGTCGCGATCGCCGCGGATTCCCCGACCGAGGACGCCTACCGGACCGCCTATGTGGACGGTCTCGCCCATGTGCTGGACGCAGTCCTGGCGTCCGGTCCCAGCGTCCGCCGGGTCCTCTTTGTGTCCTCCACCGCCGTTTATGGCGACGCCGGCGGCGGCTGGATTGATGAACGCACGACGCCGGAACCCGGCGGATTCTCAGGCCGCATCATCCGCGAAGCCGAGGAGCTCCTCTATAGCCGCCTGCGCGGCACCGGTATCACCCCGGTGGTGCTCCGGCTCGGCGGGATCTACGGCCCGGGACGGACGCGACTGATCGACCAGGTCCGCGGCGGAAGCGCCGTCATTCCGGCGGCGTCGCGCTTCACCAACCGAATCCACCGGGACGACGCCGCCGCCGCAATCGTCCACCTGTGCACCATGGACTCTGTTCCCGGGCCCGTGTATCTCGGCGTGGACAACGAACCGGCCGAGCTCGGCGAAGTGCTGGGCTTCCTGGCGGAAGAGCTGGGACTCCCCCGGCCGGCGTCGGAGTTTGTGGATACGACGGGCGGTGGCCCGGCGTCGGGAGAGAATTCGGCGGCGCGCGGCGAACCGTCGCGCGGCGGCAACAAGCGGGCCAGCAACGGGCTGCTTCGCAGCACAGGTTTCGAATTTCAGTACCCGAGTTTCCGGGAAGGCTACCGAGCCATTCTCGCCGGCACCGGCGTCCGGCACCCGTAAGGCCCCTTTTGAGCTCGCCGCCCACTTTCCCTGAGGAGGACCATGGATTTTCAGCACATCATTGAGACGGTCGGCGGCTTCATGGACTTCGCTGGCGTCGCCGTCATGGTGATCGGCGCCATCGTGTCCATCCCCATGGCGCTGCGGGGAATCCAGCCCAGGCGCCTGCCCGCGGGATCCAAGCCGCTCTCCGTCTACCGGTCCTACCGGCAGCTGCTGGGCCGCTCCATCCTCCTTGGCCTGGAACTGCTGGTCGCGGCCGACATCATCCGCACCGTTGCCGTGACGCCAACCTTCGAGAGCGTTGGCGTGCTGGCCATCATCGTGCTCATCCGGACCTTCTTGAGTTTCTCGCTCGAGCTCGAAATCACCGGGCGGTGGCCCTGGCAGACTCAGCCCGCGGGTTCCACGGCCTCTTCGGCGGCCGGCTAGGGACTCTTTCGGGTGCTTCGGACCCCGGTTAGGCTCGGGGGATGACAGAAAACGTGCGTTCCCATGCCCCCAAAGCCGCAGAACTGCTCCGTCTCCACTACGCCCCGGAGATCCTCCAGGTCATCAACGTCTGGGACGCGATCACCGCGAAAGTGGTCGCCCACGTTCCCGGAACCAAGGCGTTGGCCACGGCCAGCCACTCCATCGCTGCCTCTCATGGCTACGAGGACGGCGAGCACATCCCGGTGGACGAAATGATCGCCGCCGTCGGGCTCATTGCCTCCGCTACGTCGCTGCCCGTCAGCGCCGATCTCGAAGCCGGATACGGGAACCCCGGGGAAACGGTGCGCAAGGCGATCGGCGCCGGCGTTGTCGGAGCCAACATCGAAGACCAGATGCGCCCGCTCGCCGAGGCCGTCGAGCAGATGAGCGCGGCCGTGCGCGCCGCCGAGAGCGAGGGCATCGACTTCGTCCTCAACGCCCGCACCGACGCCTTCCTCAAGGCCGGCGACCGCGACCCGGCCGCCGTACTGGCCGATGCCATTGAGCGCGGCCGGGCGTTCCTCGACGTGGGTGCTACGACGGTGTTCGTGCCCGGGCTGCTGGATGAGGCCACCGTCACGGCGCTGGTGGAAGGAATCGGCTGGAACAAGATTTCGGTCATCAACGTGCCCGGCTCCCTCGCGCCTACGAAACTGCAGGAACTTGGCGTGGCCCGCATTTCCTACGGCCCGTGGACCCAGCGCGTGGCGCTGACGGCATTGGCCGACGCGACGGCGGAACTGCTGGCCGGCGGGGTGCTCCCGGAAGGCACCCGGGCGCTGAACTGACGCCCCCCGACCAGACCGACCCCTGGGCCGGGCTCGGCACCCCGACAGTCCTTGACCCGGGTCGGGTGGCACTGCCGGCGCTGGTAAACCGCCATGGCCAACTACAGGGGCCGCTTCTTGACCCCTGAGCGGGCCGCCGTCCCTCTTGGTTTCGCATTTTTTCGCATGTATCGTTGACTATCGCTGTATATCGTTCGCGATCTTCCCGAGGAGAGCATGATGCGCAATTCACACGCGGCAGGCGGATTTGGCGGCAACAATATCGACAGCATGTGGCAGGCCGTCGAGGAACTGCGTTCGAAGTTCGAGAAGCGCTCGGGATCCCGGGCGGGGCGCGGCGAGGTGCGCTCGGCTGTTCTGGGACTGCTCGCCGAGCGGCCAATGCACGGGTATCAGATTATTCGCGAAATCGAGGAACGCAGCGGCGGGACCTGGAAGCCGAGCGCTGGCTCCGTCTATCCAACCCTCCAACTGCTGGCCGACGAGGAAATTATCCGCGCTGAGGAGTCCAACGGCCGCAAGATCTATTCCCTGACGGAGGCGGGCCGCGAGGAAGTAGCTGCCGGCATGTCGGCGCCCTGGGAGACGTCGGGTCCAGCATCGGGTGCCGGGTTCGCGGCGCTGCCCAGGGCGGGCGTCGAGCTCGCGCAGGCCGCCTCCCAAGTGGGACGCACCGGCACGCCGGAGCAGGTGCAGGCGGCCGTCGCGGTGCTCAATGACGCGCGCCGCCGGCTGTACGCTATCCTCGCCCAGGGCTGACAGGAGTGACATCCGATAGCCGGGACCGGGCAGCTCCGGTCCCCGGCGCCGGGAACCACCGGGCCCGTTACCGCCGCATCCTGCGTTTCGCCGCGTGGCATCTCGCGGTGACCTGGTGGTTTGAGCTGCTCCTCCCCCGCATCGGGCTGGTGAGGATTGCCGAGCGCAGCAGGTCGAAGAGGATGCGGCGCTTCGCGCAGCGCTTCCATGCGTTGGCGGTGGACCTCGGCGGACTCATGATCAAAGTCGGACAGTTCCTGTCCTCCAGGCTCGACGTGCTGCCGCCCGAGATCACCAAGGAACTCGAGGGGCTGCAGGACGAAGTGCCCCCGGTTTCCTTTTCCGCGATCCGCACCCTCGCCGAAGCTGAACTCGGCGCGCCGCTGGAGCGGTTGTTCGCCTCCATCGAGGAGACACCGATCGCGGCAGCGTCCCTCGGGCAGGCGCACCGGGCCAGGCTTCGCCCGGACGATGCCGCCGACACCGGTCTCGACCGCGTGGTTCTGAAGGTACAGCGGCCGGGCATCAACGCCATTGTCGACGTCGACCTTGCCGCACTGCGCAAAGTGGGCGGATGGCTCAGCCACGTGCGCCTGGTGTCCGATCGTGCTGACATGCCCGCCCTGGTCGAGGAGTTTGCCCAGACCAGCCTTGAGGAAATCGACTACCTGAATGAGGGGGCGAATGCGGAGCGGTTCGGGGTCGATTTTGCCGATGACGCCCGGGTGGAGGTGCCCGGCGTCGTCTGGGAGCGAAGCACCCGCCGCGTGCTCACCCTCGAAGACGTGACAGCGATCAAAATCACGGATTCGGTGGCGCTGCTGGCCGCCGGTATCGACCCGGCGCAGGTCGCCCCGGTTTTTGCCTCCGTTATGTTCGACCAGATGTTCACCACCGGGTTTTTCCACGCCGATCCGCACCCGGGCAACATCTTCGTCACGCCGGCTACGCATCCATCCGCAGCGCACCCCTGGAAGCTGACCTTCATCGACTTCGGCATGATGGGCGAGATCCCGCCGAGCACACGCAGCGGCCTGCGAAAGCTGCTCATCGCGGCCGCTTCGCGTGACGGCAAGGGCCTGGTGGCCGCCATCCGGAACGTCGGTGTGCTGGTGCCTTCGGCCGACACTGCGGAGCTTGAGCGAGCAATGACCCACCTCTTCGCCCGCTTTGGCGGGATGGGCTTCGCCGAGCTGCGCGAAGTGGACCCCCGAGAGTTCCGGGAGTTCGCGGTGGAGTTCGGCGACACTGTCCGGTCCTTGCCTTTCCAGTTCCCGGAAAACTTCCTGCTCATCATCCGGGCCATGTCCCTGACCTCTGGTGTGTGCAGCTCGCTGGACGCCCGCTTCAATCTGTGGGACTCGGTCGAACCCTATGCGGCGCAACTGCTGCGCGACGAGCGCGGCAACATCGTGCAGGACGTTGCCCAGCAGGCGCTCGATGCAGCCGGGATGGCGCTGGGTCTGCCGAAACGCCTGGATGGGGTGCTCACCCGGGTCGAGGAGGGTTCACTGTCGGTGGTCAATCCGCGCCTTGAGCGGCAGCTGGCACGGCTCGACCGCACGGCGCAGCGATCGGCAGCGGCGCTGATCTTCGGCGCTCTCCTGGTTTCCGGCTCCGTGGTCCGCGCGGATGACATGGTGCTCGGCAATGTCCTGATGATCGCGTCGGTGCTTCCGCTGCTGCATGGGCTGTGGGTGGGGCGCAGCGGCCTCTGATCGGACCGGTGCCGGGTTTTCTCGCGCCGGGACACCATCGGGTTCCGCCGCCACGGAGATATCATCAAGCCGTGAAGGAAGGCCAACCTCTTCGTCCTGAGGACCCCACCGAAGCCCCCGGTCCCGTCCCCACAGGGCCCAACCCCACTTTGTGGAAGTCCTCGATCCTGAACTGGAGCGGCGCTCTCGCCGCGGCTGCCCTGATTGTGGTTCCGCTCTGGATGCTGCTCAGCAACCCGGCTGTCGTCGGCGGCCACCCCGCCCTGCCGACTCTCCTCTTGGCGGCCGTCGCACTGGGGAGCGTTTGGGCGTTGGTCCTGGTCCGACGCCGGTTGTTCCGCGACAGACAACAGCGCAGCGGCGCTATTTCCACCTGGCAACTGGTCCGAGGGATCGCAGGCAGGCTCACGATCCTCGGTTTCGTGGCGGCGCTGATATGGCTCAGCCCGTTCCCCCACCACCCCGAACTCGGGAAGACGGTCCCGGTCAATGGACCCACCGCGACCGCGACCGCCGGGTCAAGTGCCACAGAAGACGCCACTTCGATCACCCTTGCCCCGGCGGGCAAAGCCACCACGGGCCTCGTCTTCTACCCCGGCGCCAGGGTCGACGCGCACGCCTATCAGGACCTGTTGCAGCCGCTCGCGGCCGCGGGTCATTTAGTCGTCATCCTGAAAGTACCCCTTGGCGTCTCCCTGCTGGACACCGACCAGGCCCGTGCAGTCATGGACCGGCATCCCGAAATCGTTTCCTGGGCCGTCGGTGGTCATTCGTTGGGAGGCGTGAGCGCATCATCCTTCGCGGCGTCGAATCACGACGTCGCCGGGCTGCTTCTCTTTGCTTCTTACCCCGCAGAGAACATGAAGGACGCGCAGGGCCTCGCGGTACTCTCCATCTCCGGCTCAAACGATGCCCTGAGCACCCCGGAGAAGATCGCGGCGTCGAGGTCTCTGCTCCCRCCAACCACCACCTACGCAACGGTGGTGGGCGGCGTGCACGCGTTCTTCGGGGACTACGGTGAGCAGCCCGGGGACGGCGAGCCGGGCATCCGCCGCAACGAGGCGCAGCAGCAGATAGTTGCAGAGTCGCTGCGTTTTATGGACCGGCTCAGGGCTTCGGGCTAGGAAGCGAACATTCCTCAGCTCCAGCGCTACGGACGCCCACCCGCTACCGGCCCGCGGCGTACCCCTGCGCGCCGCGGGGATTCGCGGCAGCCTGCAGGACCCCCGTTTCGGGATCCCGCACGACGGCGGACAGCCGCCCCAGCGCCCAGTCACCAGCCCGGGTGACGATGTGCCCTCGGCGCTCGAGTCCTTCGATGACGTCCTCCCCCAGCCGGTCCTCGACGACAGCCCCACCCGGCTCCCAGGTGCGCGGCCAGAAGGACCCGGGCATCGACGTCGTATGGAACGTCGGCGCGTCGATCGCCTGCTGCGGCGAGTACCCGCCCACGATCGTGCGTAGCAGGTACGGCAGCTGCCATTGGTCCTGCTGGTCGCCGCCGGGCGAACCCAGCGCGGCCACGGCGTGGCCGTCCCGCAGCACGAGGGTCGGCGTCAGCGTGGTGCGCGGGCGTTTGCCGGGCGTCAGGGTGGACGGCGTACCGGGCTCCAGCCAGGTCATCTGCAGCCGGGTACCCAGGCAGAAGCCAAGCTCAGGGATTGCCGGGGATGACTGCAGCCAGCCGCCGGACGGWGTGGCCGAGACCATGTTTCCCCACCGATCCACGACGTCGATATGACACGTATCGCCGCGCGTCTCCCCCGCGGGTGTCACCGTCGGCTCGCCGACGCCGAGCCCCGCCGCGGACGCCCCGGCGACTGCTGAGCCATCCCCAGCGAGCGCCGTCGGCGTGTAGTCGGTGCGCAGGGGCGGCCAGTAAGGTTCCCGACCTGGCACCGTGCCGGGCCGGAAATCGTGGGACGCCCGCTCCGAGATCAAGGCCCGCCGGCCGGCGCAATAGTCAGCAGAGAGCAGGTACTCCAGCGGCACGTCCGTGTCGCCGTAGTACGCCTCCCGGTCCGCGAGGGCGAGCTTCTGCGCTTCCAGGATGGTGTGCGCCCCCAGTTCAGTGGACGGATCGAGGTAACGGTCATCGAACCCGGACAGGATGGCCAGGGTCTGCAGCAGCGCCGGTCCCTGGCCCCAGGGCCCGGTCTTGGCGATGGTGTGGCCGCGGAATTCCACGGTGGCGGCGTCCTCGTACCCGGCTTCGAAACCGGCCAGATCGTCCAGGGCGAGCACCCCGCGGTGGTCGGTGCCCGAGGAGTGCCGGTGCGGGGCCTGCACCGAATCCACGATCGCCCGGGCCACGAAGCCTTCCCGCCACGCGCGGCGGGCGGCATCGATGCCTGCTTCGCGGGTGGATGCCTTGACTCCGGCCTGCACAAGCCGTTCCAGCGTGCGGGCATAGGCCGGGTTCCACACCAACTCACCTTCGGCGGGGATCCTGCCGCCGGGCATCCACAGCTCGGCCGAGGTGGGCCAATGCGTCTGGAACAGTGCAGACACCGCCGCGATGGTGGTTCCGACCCGGCCCAGCATCGGATGGCCGTCCCGCGCGTAGCCGATCGCGAACTCCAACACCGCGTCCAGTTCCCACGTTCCGTGGTCACGCAGCAACAACAACCAGGCGTCGACGGCGGCAGGCACCGCGGCAGCCAGCGCACCCGAGCCCGGAACGAGGTCCAGGCCTTCGGCCAGGTAATGCTCCACGGTGGCCCCTGCCGGCGCCGGGCCCTGGCCCATCAGGACTATCGGCTGGTCCGGTTCGTCCGCGGTGACGAAAACACCAGTCATGTCCCCGCCGGGTCCATTGAGGTGCGGTTCCACAACGTGGAGCACGAACGCCCCCGCCACCGCGGCGTCGAAGGCGTTGCCGCCGCGCTCAAGCACCGCCTGTGCAGCCGCCGTCGAGAGCCAGTGCGTGGACGCACTCATCCCGAAGGTGCCCTGCAGGGTGGGCCGGGTAGTGAATGGCTCCGGGCTTGTGAACGGCACACGCGCCGCGAACGGTCGGTCACCGGAGACCTCTTGAGCCACCGGCGGGGCGATGGTTTGTTCGCGGTCCAGCCAGCCCATGAATGCTCCCCTGCTCGTCAACGACGTCGGTGTCCGGCACATTGAGGCAATGGACCTCTGACCGGACCGTGGCCTCCGGCAATCATGGTGCAGATCGTCAGCAAACGTACTAGTTATGCGCCGAGCGGTAGGTTTTCAGCGATAAGCGGCGGGCGCGCTTCCGAGCAGAAGCCCCCGGCAGCGAGCGCTGTCCGGGGGGTGCTGAGGGCGCTACTTGCCCAGGCCAGCCTTCCGGAGCGCCTCGGCCATCGCGGTGTTGACGGGCGACGGCGTGGGCCTCGGCTGGGAGGCAGCCGGTTGCGGCTGCTGCTGCCGTCCGGTTGCCTTCGGGTTTTGCCCCTGGCGGGGCTGCTGCTGTCGGTCTCGCCCCTGCCGCTGCTGTCCGGGGCTCCCCTGCCCGGGCTGCCCTGGCTGCCCTTTCCGGGACTGCTGCTGAGGCTGACCTTGCCGGGCAGATGGTGCGCCGCCCCCGGAAGCTGCCGGTTCGTCGTCGAGCCTYAGCGTCAGSGAGATGCGYTTCCGCTCCGGATCSGCTTCSAGCACCTTGACCTGGACCACCTGCCCGGACTTCACCACCTCGCGCGGGTCGGAGACGAACCGGTTGGCCAGCGCGGASACGTGCACCAGGCCGTCCTGGTGCACGCCGACGTCGACGAACGCCCCGAACGCCGCCACGTTGGTCACGGTCCCCTCCAACACCATCCCGGGCCTGAGGTCCGAGATCTTCTCGATGCCCTCGGAGAACGCCGCCGCCGCGAAGGCAGGCCGCGGGTCACGGCCGGGCTTCTCGAGCTCGGCGATGATGTCCTGCACCGTGGGCAGCCCGAAGGTGCCGTCCACGAACTCCTGTGGATTCAACGCCGCATAGCTTCCGGCGGCGGGCGTTTTTCCGGCCGCAGCCTTGATTTTCCGGGCCACCGGGTACGCTTCCGGGTGCACGCTGGAGGCGTCCAGCGGTTCCGCTCCCCCGGTGATCCGCAGGAAGCCGGCACACTGCTCGAACGCCTTGGCGCCCAGCCGCGGCACCTTCTTCAGCTCGCTGCGCTTGTTGAAGGGCCCGTGCTCGTTCCGGTACGCCACGATGTTCTCGCTCAGCAGCGGCCCGACGCCGGCCACCCGGCTCAGCAGCGCGGGTGAGGCGGTGTTGACGTCCACGCCCACTGCGTTCACGCAGTCCTCGACGACGGCGTCCAGGCTGCGGTCCAGCTTCGCCGCCGTGACGTCGTGTTGGTACTGCCCGACGCCGATCGACTTCGGCTCGATCTTCACCAACTCCGCGAGCGGGTCCTGCAGCCGCCGGGCGATCGAGACGGCTCCCCGCAGGGACACGTCCATGCCGGGCAGTTCCGCGGCGGCGAGCGCCGACGCCGAATATACCGAAGCCCCGGCCTCCGACACCACGATCTTCTGCGGTTTGGTGTCCGGTTTGGTGGCCGAATTGGCGGGCTCAGCGGCGGGCTCAATGGCGAGTTGCTTGAGCAGTTCGGCGGCGAGCTTGTCCGTCTCCCTCGACGCCGTGCCGTTGCCGATCGCGACGAGTTCCACGCCGTGCTTCTTCGCCAGGGCCACCAACGTCCGCAGCGCCTCGTCCCACTTCCGGGCCGGGGCGTGCGGGTAGATGGTGTCCGTCGCGACCACCTTGCCGGTGCCGTCCACCACCGCGACCTTCACACCGGTGCGCAGGCCCGGGTCCAGGCCCAGGGTGGCGCGGTTCCCGGCAGGCGCGGCGAGCAGCACGTCGCGCAGGTTCGCGGCGAAGACCCGCACGGCCTCGTCCTCCGCRGCGGCGAACATCCGGCTGCGCAGGTCCGCCGTCAGCCGGGCCARCACSCGCGAGCGCCASGCCASYTGSGCGGTCTGCAGCAGCCAGGCGTCGGCGGGCCGGCCCCGGTCGGCAACCCCGAGGAACCTGGCCACGGCGGCTTCGTAGCGGCCGCGGGCGGCGGTGAGGGCGGCGTCGTCGTTCGGTTCAGCCTCGGCGAGATCCAGCTCCAGCACGCCGTCCTTCTCACCGCGCAGCAGCGCCAGGACCCGGTGCGAGGGCATCCCGGCCGGCTGCTGGGAGAACTCGAAATAATCCTTGAACTTCTGCCCCTCGGCGTCCTTGCCCTTCTTCACGCGGGACACCATCCGGCCCTGGGTCCACAGCCGCTCCCGGAGCGTTTCCGCCAGGTCGGCATCCTGTGCGACGCGCTCCACCAGGATGGACCGGGCACCGGCGAGCGCCGCGGCGGCATCCCCAATCGAGTGTTCGGCGTTGAGATACTTGGCCGCTTCGCGTTCCGGGTCCAGCTCCGGACGCTTCAGCAGCGCATCTGCGAGCGGCTCCAGCCCGGCTTCGCGGGCGATCTGCGCCTTGGTGCGCCGCTTGGTCTTGAACGGGAGGTAGATGTCCTCGAGCCGGGACTTCGTGTCGGCCCCGACGACGGCGGCCTGCATTTCCGGGGTCAAGGCACCCTGGCCGGCGATCGCTTCGAGGATGCTCCGGCGGCGGTCCTCAAGCTCGCGGAGGTAGCGCAGCCGTTCCTCCAGGTCGCGGAGCTGCGTGTCGTCCAGGGTGCCGGTGGCTTCCTTACGGTACCGGGCGATGAAAGGCACGGTGGACCCGGCATCGAGCAAGTCCACGGCGGCCGTGACCTGCCAGGSCTGGACGCCGAGTTCCGCGGCGATCTGGGTGGCGATGCCGGACTCCTGCGCGTGCGCAGACGTGGCCTGGGGCGACGTTGCCTTTGGACGCGTCGCCGCCCGGGGCGGTGCGGAAGGGGCTGCGGGAGCTGCAGGGGAAGGGCGCTGCGGGAGTTGAGTCACCCTGCCCATTTTGCCTTACCCAAGTCCTGCCCCGGCAGTGCCGGATCCGGACTCGGGCGCCTCGACATCCTGGACGACCTCGTTCCGTCGGAGGAACGAAGGCTTGAACGGCGGATCGAAGCGGGCGAATCGTGGCGGCCCCACGGCCTTCAATCCGGCTACCACGAGTGCCGCCTGGAGGCCTGTGTTGTGACGTTCAAAGGCCGCTTCCGACCCGCTGCCGGCGAACCGCAGCGCAGCCGCCAGGGACCCGGGGATGGCCCGGATCTTGATGTCGGAGTTTGCCGGGGCCGGGGCAGTCTCCGCCGTCAACCCGGCGGGGAGCACAAAGGCGATCACAAACTCGGCGGGCACATCGCTTCCCGGCAACGGACCGCGCTGGAGGACCGGGGCTGTCATCGCCAGCTTCTGCGAAGAACCCAGTTCCTGGAGCACCGGGGCCGTCATCGCGAGCTCCTGACGGGCGGTGTTGCTGCCGCTGATGTAATTGAACAAGTGCCGGAAGGCAGCATTCCCGGCCCGGTCAAACGTCGCGGTGACCTGTATTTCGGCCACAACATGCGCGGGATATCGACGCAGCTCGAAGTGCGCGAACCGCCGGACCAGTTCGAAGGGCTGCTGTTCGGTCATGGCCCAGACCCTACGCCGAACCTACGACAGGAACCAGAGAGGATCTCGTTACAGGAACCAGAGAGGATTTCGCCGGTTGCCATTCCGGGTTGCCGGGGCGCCTGCTCCTGCTCCGCCCGCTGAATTGTCGGAGGTCTTTGATAGCTTGAACGAGGAAGGCCGGACTCGGCTCATGCAGGCTTAATCAACAGAGCGCCCAATCAACAGAGGGCAACAACAACGGGGGCACCGTGTTTTTCCTTGAACCTGAGGTTCCGGGCTCATCACCGGACCTGGTCTACTCGGCGAGCGATCTTGTGGTGGCCGCGAGCTGTGAGTACCAGCTGCTCCGGAAGCTCGATGAGAAGCTGGGCCGCACGCCGAAGGCTGCCTTCGAGGATGACGAGATGCTCCGGCATGCCGCCGTGTTGGGTGACGTCCACGAGCACCGGGTCCTCGATTCCTTCATCGCCGAGTTCGGGATGTGGGATCCGGCCACCGCCCGCGGCGTCTACGACGTTGTCCCGGCCCAAGGCATGGACCGCGCCACTCTCCTGGCCAAGCATTCCGAGTCCATTGAAGCGCTGCGTTCCGGAGCCGACGTCGTGTTCCAGGCAGCCTTCTTCGACGGGCAGTTCCATGGGCGCTCGGACTTCCTGGTGCGGCAGCCGGACGGTAGCTACGCCGTGTTCGACACCAAACTGGCACGCCATGCGAAGGTGACGGCGCTGCTCCAGCTTGCGGCCTACGGGGACCAACTCCTGAGGGCCGGAATCCCGGTGGATCCGGCGGTGACACTCGTTTTGGGCGCTACGGTGCAGCTGGCCGACGGCGGGTTCGACTACGTCCGCAGCCACCACAAACTCGCCGACATCCTGCCGGTGTTCCGGGAACGCCGGGAGCGTTTCCTCGCCCTGACCGCCGGCCACAGGGCGCAGCCCGGCCCTGTGCGCTGGGGTGCGGCCGGCCTCACGGCCTGCGGCCGCTGCGACTACTGCCAGGAGATGGTCAAGGCCACCGACGACGTTCTCCTGGTGGCGAGGATGAACTCGGCGCAGCGCAAGAAGCTGCACCAGCAGGGCATCTATTCGGTCAAGGACCTCGCGCAGGCAACCCTCCCAGCGGCCAATGCCGCGCTCCTGCGCCTCCAGCAGCAGGCGAGAATGCAGAGCGGGATCGGCGGATCCGACGGCGGCGTCCGGTACGTCAAGGACGGCGAGGAGCACTCGATCCGCTACGCGGTCATCCCGGAGAACACCCTTGCCGAGCTGCCGCCGCCCAGCTGCGGCGATATCTTCTTCGACTTTGAGGGCGATCCGCTCTGGCAGGAAAGCGCCACCGGGATTTGGGGGCTCGAGTACCTGTTCGGCGTCATCGAAGCGCCGACCCAGCCCGGCGCCGCCGGAATCTTCAGGCCGTTCTGGGCCCATAGCCGGGAGGCGGAGAAGCAGGCCTTCCTGAACTTCCTCGCCTACGTGGAGAAGCGCAGGCAGGAATACCCGGACATGCACGTCTACCACTACGCCGCCTACGAGAAAACGGCCCTCCGCAAGCTCTCCGTGATGCACGTAGCCGGCGAGGACACCGTAGACCAGTGGCTGCGGGACGGACTCCTGGTGGACCTCTACCAGACGGTCCGGAACAGCATCCGGATCTCCGAAAACTCCTACAGCATCAAGAAGCTCGAGCCGCTCTACATGGGGACCAACCTGCGCTCCGGGGACGTCAAGGACGCCGGAGCTTCCGTGGTTGCCTACGCCCACTACTGCGACGCCCGGGACAATGAGCGGCCCGAGGAAGCAGAGAAGATCCTGGCAAGCATCTCGGACTACAACGAATACGACTGCCTGTCCACGCTCGAGCTCCGGAACTGGCTCCTGGGCCTGGCGCAGGAGCGCGGGATCAGCCAGGGCGCCCTCGCCCCGACCAACGCCACCAGCGGCAAGGACTCCGGCACCAGGAAAATCAGCGCGAGGGAATCCGGCGCCGGGGATGACGGTGACGCAGTGGACACGGGTTTGACTTCCGCCGAAGTGGCGTTGGCCGCGTTCGCCTTTCCGGAGAGCGGGCTGGCCGAGGACGATCGAAAAGCCATCGCCATGCTGGCGGCAGCCGTCAGTTATCACCGCCGCGAGCGCAAGGCGTTCTGGTGGGCGCACTTTGACCGCTGCGAGAACGGCCCCGACACCCACCACCAGCAGGACCGCAACGTCTTCCTGGTCGAGGATGCGGTGGTGCTGGAGGACTGGTGGAAGGACGGCGCCAAACTGCCCGAACGCCGGGTAAAACTGATCGGCACCGTCAGCCCTGGCTCGGACCTCCGCGAGGGCAGCACCTGGTTCCGCATGTATGAGCCACCGCTTCCGGCCGGGCTCGAAGGCACGGGCATCGACGGGACCGGGCGCAACGGCTGGTTCGGAACCGAGATCCTGGAGCTCGGCCACGAGGACGGGAAGGACACCGTCGTCATCCGGGACAAGCTCCGAAGGAATATCGAACCGTACCCGCAGCTACCCATCGCATTGACCGAAGACCAGCCGATCCAGACCAAGAGCCTCGAGGAGGCGCTGGCGGGCCTGGCCGATGTTGTCGCCGACGGTTTACGCCGGTCGACCAAGGGCGGCAAGAGCCCGGACGACGCGACGCCCCGTGTTGCTTTCCCGCACCACCCTGCCCTGGATCTGGTGCGGCGGGTGCCGCCGCGGCTTATGACGGGGCATCCGTTGCCCATGCCCAGCGACGGCCAGGACCGCTACATCGACGCCATCACCGAAGCCGTAACTGCTTTGGACCACTCTTATGTGGCTGTCCAGGGTCCGCCCGGGACCGGCAAAACCCATGTGGGCTCCCACGTGATCGCCCGTCTCGTGGCCCGCGGCTGGAAGGTCGGGGTCGTGGGCCAATCCCACGCCGTCGTCGAGAACCTGCTGAGGACGGCCGTGGTGAAGGCCGGAGTGGACCCCGCGGTTGTCGCCAAGGATGTGAAGCACGGGGAGCCGCTTGCCTGGGACCAGCGGTCGGCGCAGGACGTCGCCCGGCTCCTCGGTTCGCCCGGCGGAGCAGTGGTGGGCGGCACGGCCTGGACCATGACGGGGTCCAGTGTTCCCGCGGGGTCCCTGGACCTGCTGGTAATCGACGAGGCCGGCCAGTTCTCCCTGGCCAATACGCTTGCGGTCGCGCAGGCCAGCAGCCGGCTGCTGTTGCTCGGCGACCCACAACAGTTGCCGCAGGTCAGCCAGGGCGCGCATCCGGAGCCGGTCGACGAGTCCGCCCTGGGCTGGATTTCCGCGGGGCATGCCACGCTTCCGCCGGAACTCGGGTATTTCCTGGCCGACACGTGGCGCATGAATGCCGAGCTGTGCCTGGCCGTGTCCGAACTCGCCTACGAGGGTCAACTTCGGTCCGCCCCTGCCGCGGGGCTCCGACACCTGGATGGGGTTCCTGCCGGGATAGAAACTGTCCTGGTGGAGCACACGGGCAACACCACGTCCTCGCCTGAGGAAGCCACCGAAGTGGTCCACCAGGTGCGGCGGCATCTGGGGCTGCCGTGGCATACCGATCAGGGCACCCGGCCCCTGGAAGCGTCGGACATTCTGGTAGTGGCGGCCTACAACGCCCAGGTCAACGTGATCCGCGAAACTCTGGAAGCCGCCGGCCTGGCCGAGGTCCGCGTCGGAACGGTGGACAAGTTCCAGGGGCAGGAAGCCGCAGTGGTGATCGTGTCCATGGCGTGTTCGGCGGTGGCCGAGGCTCCGCGCGGAATGGAGTTCCTGCTCTCGCGGAACCGGATCAATGTGGCGGTCTCCCGCGGACAGTGGCGCGCAGTGATCGTCCGAGCGCCGGAACTGACGAACTACCTGCCCACGCATCCGGAGGGCATGGAACAGCTGGGCGGCTTCATCGGCCTGTGCCAGCGATCGGTGGCTTCCTAAGCCTCACCCGCCACTCCGTGGGACACGCCCTTGGTTGTGCCTGACCACCCGCGGGACATGCCCATTCTTCGCCCCGCCCACTGGACACAAAGGTGTTCTGCCCACTCTTCACGACCAAGGCTGGACATGCCCCTTGGTCGTGCCTGACCAGCCCGTGGGACATGCCCATTCTTCGCCCCGAACACTGGGCACAAAGGTGTTCTGCCCACTCTTCGCGGCCGAGGCTGGACATGTCCCTTGGTTGGACCTAGCCAGTCTGACGGAGATGCCCATTCGTAGCCTCCCTCAGTGGGCACGAGGGTCTTCTGCCCACTGTTCGCGGCTAAGGCTGGACATGCCCCGCGGTTGTTCACAATCAGGGGAGGACATGCCCAACGGTGGCAGGCTCCGGCGCAGGGAAGCCTTCGGCCAGCAGGAGTGCTTCATCCAGCACTTTGCCGAAGTTCGCGGGGTCGTGCGCAAATCGGCCGAGGAACAGGCCCGAGACACCCTGAAGTGTTGGCAGCAGTCCGGGTTTGGCCGACCCGCCGTAGATGACCGGCAGCCCCGGAACGCCAGCCGCGGCGAGGCGCCCACGGAGCCGCTGAACGACGTCGGACACGTAGGCGGCGGCAGCGGGCTCGGCCGCCCCGATGGCCCAAACCGGTTCGTACCCCACAACCAAGCACCCGGCGAGGTCCCAGTCTGCGTCGACGGCCGACTCGATCTGGCGGTACACAAAGTCCGCTGCCACCGCCGGCTCCCCGCGCTCAGTCTCCCCCACGCACAGCAGCGGGGTGAGCCCGGCGTCGTCCGCTGCCCGGACTTTGAGGGCCACCATGGCATCGTCCTCCTTGAAGTGCCGCCGGCGTTCGGCGTGGCCGATCTCCACGAGCCGGACGCCGAGTTCCGCGAGCATGGTCGGCGCCACTTCCCCGGTCCAGGGGCCGTCCGCCCAGCCGCAGTTCTGTGCCCCGAGCAGCACCGGAGAATCCGCCAGGAGACGGCCCGCCGCGGGCAGGACGGGGAAGGATGGAATGACAAACGGGACAACCCGCCCGGCCGCGAGGGCCGGACGGGCGTCCACTTCGTGCCGCAGCCGCCCAAGCCAGTCCAGGCTGTCCCGGTAGCCGAGGTACATCTTGGTGCTGACCCCCACCAGGATGCGGGTGCTGGAGGTCTGGCCGGCGGGACTGTGCTGCATGTGTTGGTGCTTTCTGCTGGATCCAGTTACTGGAACCCGGATGGGAATGGATGACGGGGCCGGGAGGCGTTACTGCTCCAGCAGTTCGTCGGCCTTGTTCTTGAAGCGTCGGGTCGCGAACATCATGGCCGCTGCCAGGAACGGGAGCACGCCCAGGGCGTAAACGCCGCCGGTGTCCGAGGCGGTGAACTGGTTGACCGAGGTCCGCAGGATCGGCGCGACGAAGCCGCCGAGGTTTCCGAGCGAGTTGATCAGGCCGATTCCCGCGGCTGCCGCTGTACCGGTGAGGAACGCCGTCGGGTAGGACCAGGCAATGGGGCCGATGGAGAGGAAGCTGCACACGGCGAGGGTGATGAAGAGGATGCCGAGCGCCGGAATGTGGTTGGCGCCGGCCCATGCGGAGCCGAAGATGCAGAGTCCGGTGGAGATGAACAGCCCGGTGCCCCAGACCCGGCGGCGGACCACGGTGTTGGCGGCTTTGCCGATGAAGTAGCAGGCGAAGATGCCGAAGAACCACGGGATGGCTGCCATGAGGCCGACGGCGATGCCCACCTTCTGGCCGGTCAGCTGCGCCACCTGCTGCGGCAGATAGAACGTGACACCGTAAACGGCGATCTGCAGGCAGAAGTAGATGACGGTGAAGTACCAGACCTTGCCGTTCTTCATAGCAGCCAGGACGCCGCGCGGCCCGGATTCTTCCTTGACGGTGTCCTCGAGTTCCATGACTTCCAGGAGCGCGTTCTTCTCGTCCTTGTCCAGGAACTTGGCGTCCTGCGGGCTGTTGATGAGGAAGAAGTATGCGGCGATACCTGCGATGACGGCCAGCATGCCTTCGACGAAGAACATGACCTGCCAGCCCTGGACTCCGGGCACCTGGTCGCCAATGTTGATCAGCCAGCCGGACAGCGGGGCGCCCATCATCTGCGAGAACGGCTGGGCCAGGTAGAAGATGGCGAACATCTTGACGCGGACCTTGTTGGGGAACCATGCGGCCAGGAACATGATGACGCCCGGGAAGAGCCCGGCCTCGGTGACACCGAGCAGGAAGCGCAGGATGATGAAGGACGTCTCGCCCTGGACGAACGCGAAGCAGGCGGAGACGATGCCCCAGGTGATGGCGATGCGGGCCAGCCACACCTTCGCCCCAAACTTGGTCAGGAGCAGGTTGCTCGGGATCTCGAACAGGGCGTAGCCGATGAAGAAGATCCCGGCGCCCAGGGCGTAGGCGCCGGCGGTGATGCCCTTGTCCACGCCGAGGGCGGCTTCGGCGAAGCCCACATTGGTGCGGTCCAGGAAGGCGACCACATACAGGATCACCAGCATGGGCATCAGCCGGCGGGAGGCCTTGGAGATGGCCGATTTTAGGACCGGTGTCTCCAGTAGGTCCCGGGTGGACGTTGTTGTTACGGACATCAAAAACTCCTCGTCGAGCAATCAGTGGTGTAACTCAGGGGGTGAATCAGGTGCGTGGTGAGCGGCCGGAGCCGGCCAAGCCAAGCAAGGCAAAGCAAAGCCAAGGCCAGGGCCGGAACCAGGCCAAGGAACCTAGCGTGAAAAAACCATCATCAGAACGCCGGCCAGGCAGGCCAGGATGCCGACGGCGAGGTAGATCTTCCGGCCCTTGCTCCAGGCTGCGAGTCCGGAGGCGGCGGGGGTTTGACTGTGTTGGGCCACGTTGCTTCTTCCTTAGTGCATGTAGAGTCCGCCATCCACATTCAGCGTCTGGCCGGAGATGTACCCGGCGTCCTCGCTGATGAGGAAGGCGATGGCTGCTGCGATGTCCCGGGTGGAGCCAACGCGGTTGACCACGAGGTCCTGGGTGAGTTCGTCCTTGCGCTCCTCGCTGAGGGTGCCGCCCATGATGTCGGTGTCGATGGGGCCCGGGGCGATGGCATTGACGGTGATGTCGTATTCGCCCAGTTCGCGGGCCGTTGCACGGGTCAGGCCGATCACGCCGGCCTTCGCCACCGAGTACGGCGTCTTGGAGAAGGTGCCGCCGCCGCGCTGCGCCGAGACGGAGGAGATGTTCACGATGCGCCCCATCCTGTTCTTGACCATGGATTCTGCGACGCGGCGCGTGGCGTAGTGGACGCCGTTGAGGTTGATGTTCAGCACGCGGTCCCATTCGGCGGCGTCGAGCTCCAGGTAGGGAACCGGTGAGCTGACGCCGGCCACGTTGGCGAGCGCAACGATCTGCGGCAGTTCCGCTTCTATGGCGTCGATGGCAGCGCGGACGGAAGCTTCGTCGGAAACGTTGGCGCCGGCGCCGAAGGCCTGGACGCCGTATTCGGCGGCGAGTTCCTTGGCCGCCGCCTTGCAGCGCGCGTCATCGAGGTCGATGATGCCGATGTTCCAGCCCTGCGCCGCCAGGTAGCTGGCGGTGGCCCGGCCGATGCCTCGCTCGGACACTGCGCCGGTGATGATGGCAGTGCGTTCTGCGGGGAAAATGCTCATGGGAATGCTCCTGAAGTGAAAGTGAAAGAGGCGGACTCAGTTGATGGGGGCGGGGCCGAGTTCGTCGATGAGCTTCTGCATGGCCACGTACGCCTTGTTCCGGTAGGCGATCAGTTCCGGGGTGCGCTCTGCCGGGACATTGAGGAAGCCTGCGCCGGTCTTGGTGCCCAGCTTTCCGGCCTCCACGAGATCGGTGAGGATCTTCGGCGTCGCAAAGCGTTCCGGGAAATCGGTCTGGAGTGACTTGTAGCAGAAGTTGTAGACGTCCAGCCCGGCCATGTCGGCGATGGCGAAGGGGCCGAAGAACGGAAGACGGAAGCCGAAGGTGGTGCGGACCAGGGTGTCGACGTCCTCCGCCGTCGCGATCTCCTGCTCCACCAGCTGGGCGGCTTCGTGGAACAGCGCGTACTGGAGCCGGTTGAGCACGAACCCGGTGACGTCCTTCACGACGGCGGTCTGCTTGTTGGCGGCGTGCACGAGGTCGCGGACGGCGCCGACCGTGGCCGCCGAGGTGCCGGCGTGAGGGATGATTTCGACGCCGGGGATGAACGGGGACGGGTTGGAGAAGTGCACGCCCAGGAAGCGTTCGGGGTTGGACACCGGCCCGGACAGGTCCGCGATGGAGATGGTGGAGGTGTTGGAGCCAATGATGGCGTCCGGCCGGGCTGCCGCACTGATGCGGGCTAGGGTCTGGTGCTTGATCTCGATGACTTCGGGGACGGCTTCTTCGATGAAGTCGGCGTCGGCGACGGCTTCCTCAATGTCCTTGGCGGCCCAGAGGTTTTCCTTCAGGATGGCGGTGGAGCCTGCCGGGAAGAGTCCCGCGGCAACGAATTCGTCGGATTCGGCCAGGAGCCGCTCGTAGTTCTTCTGCGCCACTTCGGCGGACACGTCCGCGAGCGCCACCCGGGCGCCGCCGAGCGCCAGGACCTGGGCGATGCCGCCGCCCATGTAGCCGGAGCCGACGACGGCGATCTTGCGGGCGGCGTTGATGGCGGCTGCGGTTTCTGTTGATTCGGTCATGTTCAGACTGCCTTCGTGTATTCGGGCTCGTAGGAGCAGATGGCGTCCACCTTGGCGGCGGAGGAGGAGTTTTCATCGAAGCGGTGGCTCAGCCATTCGCCAACGAGCTTCTTGGCGAGTTCCAGCCCGATCACGCGCTGGCCGAGCGTGAGGACCTGGGCGTTGTTGCTCAGGACGGACCGTTCCACGGAGTAGCTGTCGTGGGCGGTGACGGCACGGATGCCGGGGACCTTGTTCGCAGCGATGGCCACGCCCAGGCCGGTGCCGCAGATCAGCAGCGCCCTGTCGGCGTCGCCCTCGGCGACTTTGCGGGCCGCGTCGACGGCCACGTGCGGGTAGGCGGTGGAGTCGTCCGCTCCGACGCCGACATCCAGGACGGAGGCGACGCGCGGGTCCGCTTCGAGCAGGGCCTTCAGGGCGTTCTTGTATTCGACGCCGGCCTCATCGTTGCCGACGACGATGCGCCAGCCTGGTGTTGTGCTCATGCTGTTACTCCTTGTTCCGCCGGCTCGGATGTAGCGAGCCGGGTTCCTGTGCTGGAAGTTTCGTTGTGTGCAGAAATCCGTGTGGCAATGAGTGCGAAGGACACCGCGCCGGGGTCGGGGTGGCCGAGGCTCTTTTCCGCGAGCGGTCGGGCGCGGCCCTTGAGCGGACGCAATTCGGACGTCGCGTCCGCGGCGGTTGTGGCGGCTTCCGCTGCGGCGGCGAGCGAGGCAGCCACGGGGGTGCCGGCGTCGAACGCGGTGAGGAAGGCGTCCCGGAACGGCACGAGGGCGTCCACCATGGTCTTGTCGCCCAGCTCGGCCTTGCCGAGCTCGGTGATGGCGTCCACGAAGGCCGTGACCGCGGCGGCCGCGTCCTCGCCGCTGTAGCTGTCCTGGTTGCCCAGGGCCTGTCCGGCCGCGATGATTGCCGAGCCCCAGAGCGCGCCCGAGGTGCCGCCGGCGCGTTCGCTCCAGGCCTCCCCCGCCGAGGTCAGGACGCGCGACGGCGACGCGCCGCCGTCGTTCGCCGCGGCCAGCTCGGCAGCGGCGACTGCCGCGTCCACGCCGCGCCGCATGCCGATGCCGTGGTCGCCGTCGCCGGCAATGGCATCCAGGCGGCCAAGTTCTTCCTCATGCTCGATGATCACGTTCTGCGTCTGGCCGAGCAGGTCTGCAGCCAGCCGGCCGAGGGCTGCGGCCGCTGCGGTGGGGCGCTCGACGTCGGCGGCTGCTTCGGCCACGGGACCGGCGAGTTCGCGGCGGGCGCGGGGCGCGAGGTTTCCCTTGCGGAACGCCGGGGTGTCCGCCGGGGCGGCCCAGTACTGTTCGAGTTCCTCGTCCAGCCACAGCAGGGTCAGCGAAAGTCCGGACATGTCCAGGCTCGTGACGAGCTCCCCGCATTCGGGTTCCACCACGGTAAGCCCTGCGGCGGTAAGGAGCTTCTCGACCTTGCCGAACAGCAGGAAGAGTTCGTCGTACTTGACCGTTCCGAGGCCGTTGATGATTGCGACCACGCGGGTGCCGGCGTCATCCGGCTTGTCGGCCAGGAGCCGGCTGACCAGGAGTTCTGCCAGTTCCGAGGCGGTGGGCATGGGGTGATCTGAGATGCCCGGTTCGCCGTGGATGCCCAGGCCGAGGGACATGTGCCCCGCCGGGACCGTGAACAGCGGCGCGTCGGCACCGGGCAGGGTGCAGCCGTCGAAGGCCACGCCGAGGGAGCGGGTGCGGTAGTTGGTCCGGATGGCCAGCCGTTCGACGTCGTCCAGGCTCATTCCCGCCTCCGCGGCGGCGCCGGCGATCTTGAAGACGGTCAAGTCCCCGGCGATGCCGCGGCGCTTCTCGATCTGCTCCAGCGGGGCGCTGGCGATGTCGTCGGTGACCAGGACCGTGCGGGTTTCGATGCCTTCGGCGTTGAGCCGCAGCTGGGCCTGGCCGAAGTGCAGGACGTCTCCGGCGTAGTTGCCGTAGCTAAGCAGCACGCCGCCGCCGGCGTTGGCGGCCTTGGCCACGCGGTAGATCTGGCCGGCCGCGGGCGAGGCGAACATGTTGCCGCAAGCCGAGGCGGTGGCCAGGCCGGGTCCGACGAGGCCGGCGAAGGCCGGGTAGTGCCCGGAGCCGCCGCCGACCACCAGGGCCACCTGGCCGGCCGGGACCTCAGTGGAGCGGACGACGCCGCCGTCGACACGGGCAACGTAGCCGCGGTTGGCCGCCACGAAGCCGTCCAGTGCCTCATCCGCGAAATCGGCGGGATTGTCGAAGATCTGGGTCATGGTTTCCTCATTGAATCCGTGTTGGAGAACTAATGCTGTGGGTAGAGAGCTGGGGTGGTGCGGCCGCCCCCCAAATGGCTTGACGGCCGCACCAGGACCCCGGTGTCACGTGCCGGGTCGGGTTCCCGTGTCACGTTCCGGTGTCACGTGCCGGGTCGGGTTCCCGTGTCACGTTCCGGTGTCAGGCGCCGGGTCAGACGCTGGCGAGTGCCGTGGCTGCGGGCTGCTGCCGGCCCTGGGCCACCTGGCTCTGGCCGAGGGCGTAGCCGTCGGTTTTCGGCAGGACCTGGCGKCGSAGGTAGTCCTGGTTGCYGGCSGTGACGSWSAGWCCGTCGCCGCCGTAGTGCTCGGTGCASAGGATGCCCTGGAAGCCSACGGACAGCGCGACCTTGAACGCCTCGCGGTAGTTGATGAGGCCGCTTTCCATCGGGGCCGGCATCGCGACGTAGGTGTCACGGGCCACGTCCTCGTCGCGGATGTAGTTCTTCATGTGCCAGTAGTTGGAGTATGGGAGGGTCTTGGCGACCATCTCGCGCCAGTCCTCGATCGGGCGGTGCAGGCGGATGAGGTTGCCGATGTCAGGGTTGAGGCCGACGTTGGCCAGGCCGATGTCCTGGACCAGCTGGACGGAGGAATCCGCGGTGCCAAGGTACGTGTCCTCGTACATTTCGAGCGAGAGCAGTACGCCGACCTCGGCCGCGTGCTGGCCGAGTTCCCGCAGGCGGGTCACGGCCTTGCCCCAGGTTTCCTTGTCCCCCACCGGGTCCTTGTAGCCTTCGACGGTCCAGAACCACATCTGCTTCAGCTGCTCGGCGGTGATGGCCTGGTGCAGTCCAAACGAGACGACCTCGCAGCCAAGCTCGGCCGCAGCATCGATGGTGCGGTGGCTGTAGGCCAGGTTGGCTTCCCAGTTGCCCTCCTCGATCACGCTGCGGCGGATGGCCGAGATGACGGGGATGCCGATGCCCACGTTGTCGGCGGTCCGCTTGAACTCGGCGAGGCGGGCCGAGCTCAGGTCGCCGGGGCGGACCCAGCTGTCCGTGAGGTCTGCGTCGGCAAAGCCGGCTTCCTTGACCTCGGTAAAGACCTCGGCCCAGGCGGAGGCGTCGGCGTCGTTGATGTGGTTACCCTGCGCGTCGGTTCCCGGGAATTGCAGGAGCGCTGCGGTGATGGGCCAGTTTTCGGCTGTGTAAGCCATGGGTTCACTCCTTCGTGGAATCCTGTTTCCTATAGGATTTACTATCGAAAGGGTGTTGTCAAGGTCACATTCACTACATTGGCAACAATCGAAGATCCTATAGGGATTTAATCCGCGTTTGAAAAGGCCCGGAAAAGTGCTTGGCGGTTATTCCGCAGGAGCGTCCGCGATGGCGCGTCCGCGCACTTTTTGCACGTGCTCGGCCATGGCAGCTGCGGCCTTCTCCGGGTCGCCCGAGGACAGCGCATCCAGGACCGCCTGGTGCTCGGCGATCGCCTGCTCCGCGTCCGTGATGCCGACGCCGCCGAACAGACGGAAGCGCTGGACCTGCCCGCCGAGGGCAGCGTAGGCGGCCACCATGAACTGATTGCCGGTCTGCTCCGCGATCAGCCGGTGGAAGCGCTCGTCGGCGTCCAGATAGTCGCGGTACTCCGCAAACGACGGGCCACGTGGTGCTTTCTTGAGGTCGGCGACCGCCATGGCCAGCTCGGCATGGTGCGCCGGCGTCAGGCGGGCGCACGCCAGGCGGGCGTTAACGGGCTCGATGGCCAGCCGCGCCTCCATGAGTTCGGCGAAGTCCTCCTGGGTGAACATCGGCGCAACGCGGTAGCCCTTGAGTGCGACGCGGCGGACCATTCCGGTGTGTTCGAGCCGCGCGAGCGCCTCGCGCACCGGCGTCGGGGAAACGTTGAGCTCCCTGGCGGTTCCATCAATGCTCACTGCGGTCCCGGGTTCGAGCCGCCCGTCCATCAGCGACGCCAGAAGCTCTTCATAGACGTGGTCGGCGAGGACCTGCCKGCTGATGGGACGGCCCGCGGAATGGCCCTCAGGGCGACTCCCGGAGGAAGCTAGTTGCATGTTCAGATCCTATAGGACGCCGGACATGCCCATTCTGTAAGGCAAAGAGTGGGCAGAACGGTGTTCTGCCCACTCTTTGTGGCCAAGGCTGGACATGTCCAGCGGTGGTGGTGCCGGCGCTACTTAGTGACGCAGCGCCCCTCGTACCGCGTTGACTCCGCGCTACCTAGTTCTGGTAGGCCGGGTAGTCGGTGTAGCCAGCAGGGCCCTCGGTGTAGAACGTGGCCGGATCCGCCTCGTTGACCGGCAGGCCTTCGCGCCAGCGGCGCACCAGGTCCGGGTTGGCGATGGCGGGGCGTCCGACGACGACGGCGTCAGCGTGGCCGTCGGCGACCAGCGCGGTGGCCTCGTCGCGCGTCGTGACAACGCCGAAGCCGGTGTTGATCAGGAACGTGCCGTTGAACCGTGCGCGCAGGTCCTGGACCAGCTCACTGGTGGGGTCCTTGTGCAGGATGCTGAGGTAGGCCAGCTTCAGCGGAGCCAGGGTGTCCACGAGGTGGCCGTAGGTGGCCCGGACGTCCGCCGCGTCGAGTTCCACGGCACCTTGGACATTGTGTTCCGGCGAGATGCGGATGCCGACGCGGTCCGCGCCAATCGCATCCACGACGGCCTGGGCAACCTCGATCACGAAGCGCGCCCGGTTTTCCGGGGAGCCACCGTAGACGTCGTTGCGCTGGTTGGCGGACGGAGCCAGGAATTCGTGCAGCAGGTAACCGTTGGCCGAGTGAAGCTCAACGCCGTCGAATCCTGCCTCTACCGCTCTGCGGGACGCCGTGACGAATTCCTCGACGATGCCCGGCAGTTCCTCGGTGGTGAGGGCGCGCGGGACGGGGAACGGCTGCTTGCCCGCGTAGGTGCGGGTTTCGCCGTCGATCGCAATGGCGCTGGGCGCGACGACTTCGTGGCCACCGGTGGTGTCCACATGCGTGACGCGGCCTGCGTGCATGACCTGGGCGAAGATCCGGCCGCCTTCGGCGTGCACAGCGGAAGTGACGTTGGACCAGCCTTCAAACTGTTGGTCGGTGACGAGCCCGGGCTGGCCCGGGAAGCCCCGGCCGGCCGGGCTCGGGTAGGTGCCCTCGCTGACGATCAGGCCGAGTGAGGCGCGCTGGCGGTAGTGCTCAACTACCAGCGGCCCCGGGATTCCTTCCTGACCGGAGCGGACGCGGGTCAGTGGCGCCATCACGAGTCGGTTGGGCAGTTTCAGGTCGCCGAGGGTCATCGGGGAAAACAGCATGCGCAATTCCTTTCACGGTGAATGGGTTCACTGGCGGCAACTGCGCGGCGTCTGCAACTATTCCATCTGAGACTCGGATCACGATGGGTGGACGATGATCTTTACCGCGGTGTCGTTGTGGTTGATCAGCGTGTCGAACCCTTTGTCCACCAAGTCATCCAGGGCGATTCTGCCGGTGATGAAGGGTTTCAGGTCGACTTTTCCTTCCTGGACGAGCTTGATGGCGGCTTCGTGATCGCCGCAGTAGGCAATGGTGCCGCGCAGGTCAATTTCCTTCAGCACCACTTTCTGCATGTCGACAGTGGCCGGGTGGCCCCAGATGGAGACGTTGACGACGACGCCGGCGGGCTTGACGACGTCGAGCATGGTGTCCAACACCGCGTTCACGCCGGCACATTCAAACGCCGCATTGGCCCCTGCACCGCCGGTCAGTTCCAGCACGCGCGCCTTGACGTCGTCGGTGCTGGGGTCCAGGACATGATCCGCGACGCCGGACGAGGTCGCCTTCTCCTTGCGGGCGGCCGACAGCTCGGTGACGATCGTGGTGATGCCGATGCCCTTGAGGACCGCGGCGGTCAGGAGACCGATGGGTCCGGCACCGCCGACGACGGCGACGTCCCCGGCTGTGAGGCCGCTCCTTCCGACGGCGTGATACGCCACCGCGAGGGGCTCGATGAGGGCGGCCTCGTCCAGGGGGATGTCGCCGACCGGATGGACCCACCGCGTGTCGACAACGATCTTTTCGCTCAGGCCGCCACCGCCGCCCGCCAATCCGATGAAGCCCAACTTGGTGCACAGGTTGTAGTGCCCGCTGCGGCAAGGGCCGCATTCGTTGCAGACGACGTACGGCTCAACGACGACGTTGTCTCCGACGGCCAGGCCGGTGACGCCTTCCCCGAGTTCCTCGATGGTGCCGGAGAATTCGTGTCCCAGGGTGACCGGGGCGGCCTCGTGGGTAAGCCCGTGGGGATGGCCGGGCGGCGGGGTGAAAATGGGTCCTTCGAGAAATTCATGAAGGTCGGTGCCGCAGATACCGCACCAGGCCACGGCGATCTTCACCGTTCCCGGACGCAGCTCGGGCTCCTGGATGTCTTCGATCCGGAGATCCTCGCGGGCATGGAATCGTGCTGCTTTCATGGGGTTTCACCTTCGGATTCCAGGCCGTGGATGCGCCCGGGCAGGCGCATCCACGGAATGTTTTGGATGTTCACAGCGGGGCCGTAACCCCAGTGTGGTGGCCGTGCCGGGGATTGTCACGGCCTTTGCTGGTCAGCCGGCATGGTGCGGGCATGGTCAGCGGGTGTGGTGTGTGGGCTGCAGCTCGAAGACCGGGGTCGGCAGTCCTTCCATCCGCGCCTTCAGCTGCAGCGCCAGATAGTTGGAGTAGTGCCGGCTCTGGTGCAGGTTGCCGCCGTGGATCCAAAGGTTCTCCACGTTTGTGGGCTTCCACATGTTGCGCAGCTCCCCCTCCCACGGCCCCGGATCCTTGGGTGTGTCCGATCCGAACCCCCAGCACTTGCCAACGGCGTCGGCCACCTCGGGCGAAACCAGATCGGCCAGCCAGCCGTTCATCGAGCCGTAACCCGTGGCGTAAATGATGACGTCGGCCTCAAGTTCCGTGCCGTTGGCCATCACCACGGAGTTGCCGGTGATCTTGCTGACCTCGCCGTTGGCCAGCTTGACCCGGCCGCCGATGATCAGCTGCGAGGCACCGACGTCGATGTAGTAGCCGGAACCGCGCCTCAGGTACTTCAGGAACAGGCCGGAGCCGTCGACGCCGAAGTCCAGGTCAAAGCCGGCAGCCTCGAGCTGGGAGTAGAAGTCCGCGTCCCGCCGGGCCATCTCGGCATAGACGGGGATCTGGGCCTCGGGCAGAATCCGGTACGGCAACGAGGCGAAGAGCAGATCGGCCTTCTCCGTCGTGACGCCGTTGGCCAACGCTTTTTCGGAGTACAGATCGCCCAGGGCCAGGTCCATGAGGGATTCGCTGCGGGCAATGTGCGTCGAGGACCGCTGGACCATGGTGACATCGGCCCCGTGCTCCCAGAGGTCGGCGCAGATGTCGTGGGCGGAATTGTTGGAGCCGATCACCACGGCCTTCCGGCCGGTCCAGTCTCCGCCGCCCGGGTGCTTGGACGAGTGGTACTGCTCCCCCAGGAAGGACTCGGCGCCGTCGAACGTGGGGACGCTGGGGTACCCCGAAACCCCCAGGGCGAAGACCAGCTGCTTGGGGCGCAGGGTGACCGGTGCGCCGTCGCGCATCACCTCCACCACCCACTCCTGGGACGTTTCGTCGAAGCGGGCGTTGGTGCACTCGGTCTTGGACCAGTAATTCAGTTCCATGATCCGCGTGTAGTTTTCCAACCAGTCGCCGATCTTGTCCTTGGCCGCGAATACGGGCCAGTCGTCCGGGAACTTTATGTAGGGCAGGTGGTCGTACCAGACCGGATCGTGCAGGTGGAGGGACTTATAGCGGTTGCGCCACGAGTCACCCGCGCGCTCATTCTTCTCGATGATGATGGTGGGCACTCCGAGCCTGCGCAGCCGCGCCGCCAACCCGATCCCGCCTTGGCCGCCGCCGATGATGACCGTGTAGGGCTGCTCTTCGTAGCCGAGGCGCGCCTCCTGTTCTTCCTTCAGTTCCAGCCAGGATTTGCGGCCTTGGGTGATTTCATGGGCGACGCCTTTTGGCCGGTTGGGTCCCTTCTTTTCTTCGAAGCCCTTGAGCTCC
Source organism: Arthrobacter sp. 05T47 (assembly GCF_056395825.1). Classification (NCBI taxonomy): domain Bacteria; kingdom Bacillati; phylum Actinomycetota; class Actinomycetes; order Micrococcales; family Micrococcaceae; genus Arthrobacter; species Arthrobacter sp. 05T47. The sequence goes on from NZ_JBFTKG010000005.1 coordinate 36,816, forward strand.
TGCATGGTGGTGAGCAGGGTCCAGCATTTGCCGTTCCGGAGGCGCAGATGCGCGTAGCCCCGCGCCTGGGTGGTCTCGAAGTTCACCCAGGCCTCGGTGTTGGCGACGTCCCCGGTGGCGTCTTCGGCGAGGGTCCAGTTGCTGGGCTGCACGTCATCCAGGGTCGCGTCGAGCATGCGCCGGATGTCTTCCTTGCCCTCAAGGGTCTTGAGGTTCCAGGTGAAGGAGACGAAGTCGCGCCAGTACGAATCGTCGTCGAAAAGTTCCAGTGCGGCGTCCGTGTTGTGGCCGCGCAGTGCCTCTTCGAACTGCGCCAACCACGCCCCGACAACGCCATTTGGTGTCTCAGGCATGATTCCTCTTTCCGTTGCTGACAGTGGGCCGCTTCCGTCGCGTGACGCCTAGACCACGCAGTGACCCGCATCACAAGTAAAGATCGCAGGGGGTTACAATCGGGTTACACGGAGCTCTCGAGCTGTCGGCCGGCACACGGCAGCCGACGGCGGCGAGGAACCAGCCGGGCGCGACGATTCGAGGGCGAGTTGGGAGAATGAGGATGCCGCAGGGCCATGGCTCCAGCACGCATCCCTCAGACCTCAGGTTTTCCGCGCCGGCGGAGTACGCCCGAATTCTCCGCGCGGCGCACGAGACCACCATGTCCGGCACCCCGGATTCCCGCCTGTCGCCGGCGCTCATCAAATCCTGGCAGCGCTCCCTCGCCTTGGGCATCAACCCGGACCAGCACCGTCCGCCGCACCGGCATGAAGTCTCCGAGGCGCGCTCCCTCAGCGCCGGCCATCGGCTGGCCGCGGTCATGCCTGCCCTGTCACAGCTGCTGGCCGATGAGACCGCGACCGGGCGCCATTTGCTCATTGTGACTGACCACGACGGAGAAGTGCTGTGGCGCGTTGGCAGCAAACAGGCGCTGCGGCTTGCCGACTCCCTGGAGTTCGTGGAGGGTGCCGACTGGTCCGAGGCAGGGGTGGGCACCAACGCCATCAGCGAAGCCTTGGTAACTGGCGCTCCGGCGCAGCTGTTCTCGGCCGAGCACCTGGTGCGGACCCATCACGACTGGGCCTGCACTGCCTCTCCGATTCGCGACCCCTTGACCGGCGAAATCGTCGGCGTCCTCGATGTCTCCGGCCCGTTCGAGTCGGTCACGCCGGACAGCCTGCGGCTGGTGCGTTGTGGAGTGCGGCTTGCGGAGGAGCTGCTGAAATCGGCCCCTGTTTCCGACTCCGAATTTAGGCGCCGAGGGCAGCCGTTCCGACGTGATGAGCGGACAACGCACGACGGCGGCGCCCGGTCACGGCTCATGCTGCGGCTTTTGGGGGACGCGCCGTCCGCGGCGGTCGACGGCGGTCCCCAGCGCCCGCTGACGCTTCGCCGCGCCGAAATCCTTGCCCTGCTGGCCTCTCGTGACCAGGGCTGGAGTGCAGATGAACTGGCTTGCGAGATCCATGGCGACGCGGGCACAGGCGCAGCGATCCGGACCGAGATGCACCGGATACGCAACATCCTGGGCGGGGTCCTGGAGGCGAACCCCTACCGGTTCTCTTCCACCGTTCATGCGGTGACGGACGCCTCGGCTGTGGCAGCCCACCTTCGGGAGGGCCGGGTTGCCGAGGCATTCGCGGCCTATCCGGCGCAACTCCTCACGCGGTCGACCAACCTGGCGATCGGGTTCATGCGCGACGAGCTCAACGCGGCCGTGGGGGCGTCCATACGCTCCAGCGGTGATGCCGGGCTGATGCTGCAGTGGTGCACGAGCGACATGGGGTCCGCAGATACGGCAACCGCGGCCGCCGCGGCGGCGCTGATCGGACCGGACGATCCCCGTTGCCAGCTGGTGAACGCCCGGATGGCCCGGGTAGACCGCGAGCTGCGAGCCTAGCCACCCAAGCCACGGACTGTGGCGCCCGTGCTTAGCCCGGGCTAAGGGCGGTGGCGGGGCGAACTTGAGGCGGCGGAGGCTTACGGCGGAGGCGGGGCGACGCCGGGGCAGCCTTGGCCTTGAGGGTTCTGCAGGCAGGTATCTGCGTAATTCCTGGTGATCGACCGCCAGACGCTGACGGTCTGTGGCGGCGAGCTGAATTGGCCTTGGCCGGGAATGGGCAGCGCCGGTCCGCCATTCACCGAGTACGTGCCCTGGAAATGCGTCGTCAGCACCACCGCGAAGTCGCCGGTCTGGGTGTAGATGTGGCTGGTCAGGGTCTTCTCACCCCAGCGGTCCTGCGGAAGGGGCGCCCCGGCGGCCGTTTGCGGCCCCAGCGAAGTGCCGTCTCCATAGCTCCACGTGTACTGCACCGGCTTCGCAATGATTGCGACGTCTTGACCCAGCATGTTCACGCTGAATGATTGCTCGGCGGCTTCCGCGTAGAGATTTGTCTCGGCACCCCGGAGCGTGTGCGGACTCGGCTGCGTGACGCTGCTGCCGGCGTTGATGGGAAGCTGTTGAAATTTCGTCTGAATCTGGGCGGCAATCTGGCCCAGGACATCCACGGGCTCCTCGAGGTAGACACAGCGGTCTGGCGAGATGCGGCTCCAATCGTTCGGTCCCGCAACAACTAGCTTCCACCACCATCGAACAGGGCGACCGTTTTGGCCAGCATTACATTCAGCCGTCGCCGCGAGACAAGGAAGATCGAAATTGTTGTTATCTATCAGGCACAGGTAGTCAAACCTGTACTGGAATGGGCTCTCCGGAACAGTCCCGGGCGCATCTACCCAAACTCCGAACGTCGAGTCATAACGCCAGACACCCACGCCCGTTTCGTTCCAAAAAACGTCGGATGCCCCCGCGTTGGCCGAAGGGCCAATGGTTAGGGAAAAAGAAATGACAGCAACGAATACAATCCCGATGCCCCACCGTCTTCGCGCTGAGGGCCGGAAGCGAATCATGCACCGATCCGGTCAATATCCATCGCCGTCCAACGACCGTCAGAGAAGCGGAGAATCATGATATCAGCGAGAACTTGTGAGGCCGGCACGGATTTCTCGACACTTGAGTCCGCTCGATACAGCGTTCCCGCCGATTGCTCCAACTGTGTGGTCACTTGGTAGCTACCCTGGGTTGTCTTGACGAAGTTGGTATAGGCCCCCTTCGCTTGGACCAACCCTCCCGCGATCCATCGTCCTTCGGAATTCCACTCCACAATTCCCGGGCGCACCTTGGCGCATAGCCTGCACGATGAGTCGGTCACCTCATCCATCAGCCGGAATTCCCCCGTCTGATATGCGTAATTCAGTAGCGTATACCAATGCTTTGCGAAGGCTATAGCGCCTTCCTTCGTCTCCGCCTTCGCGGCCTCGGGCAGAACTGGAATCGGGACGTTCTGCGCCTTCCCTGTCGCGTCAGCGGGTTTGTAACTGGCGCTGGGCGTGGGGGCGGCGCTTGGACTGGAGGCGGCGGGGCTTTGAGACTCTGACGGTGGAGTGCCTGTAGGCGGGGTGCCTCCCCCGCTGCACGCGGCGACCATGACCAGGGAGAACGACATCAGGGCGGCGGTGCACACGCGCCGCAGGCCGGAAAGCGAAGTGCGGGATGTCATGGTCAGCTACTCCCCCGATAGAAATCAAGACGCGCGAGTCCAAGCAATGCTTAAGGGTAACCGACGTCACATTTTGCACATTGAAGTTATCCACAGCAGGGTCCCTACCCTCGTCGGAGACCGCGGAATCCGGCAGTCCAGCTTGCGTTGAGTCCTTTAGCCCCTAGCGTCTCCCCTGCCGTCGCCAGAACAATGAACCCATGATGTTCGAACACGAAGACGGCAACCCCATCCTCAAGCTTGACGACGAGCAGTCCTGGAAACTTATCGACAGCACAAAACACGGCAGGCTTGTGGTCACCGTGGCTGGAGAACCCGACATATTCCCGGTGAACTACGCGGCCAGCGGCCGTAAATTGTTCCTCCGCACTGCCCCCGGAAACAAACTGGCGGAACTCACCATCAACTCGAAAGTGCTTTTCGAAACCGACGGAATCCTGTCCGAGGAGGCGTGGTCCGTGGTCCTACGGGGCACTGCGCGCGTCCTCGATCAATCGGCGGATATCGCCGAGGCCGAGGCCCTCGGACTCAAGCCCTGGGTTCCGACGTTGAAGGACTTCTACGTCGAAATTACGCCAACGTCGGTCAGCGGACGCCACTTCCAGTTCGGCGAACACCCCGAGCGGGAGATCTAACGCCCGACGCCGCGTCCCGGCCGCCCCCGCCGCCGGGTCCCGCCGCGCCCGCCCAGTCACCCGCCTAGACTTAAAGCATGGCGGACAAGCTGACCCCTGAGCGGCGCAGCTGGAACATGTCCCGCATCCGCGGCAAGAACACCAAGCCGGAAATGATGGTCCGCAGGCTGCTGCACGCGAAGGGATACCGCTACCGCCTGCACGGCAGCGCGCACGGCGGCAAACTCCCGGGCAACCCCGATCTCGTCTTCGCCGGCCGGCACAAGGTCATCTTCGTCAACGGCTGCTTCTGGCACTTCCACGAGTGCCGGGTAGGACAACACGCACCCCAGGCTAATGCCGAGTTCTGGGAAACCAAGCGCACGCGAACCCGGAACCGCGACGCCGCCCAGCGGCTCCAGCTCGAACACGACGGCTGGGAGGTGCTCACGGTGTGGGAATGCGAGCTGAAGGATTCCACGGCGCTGGAGCTCCGTCTGGACGCTTTCCTTCAGGGCCTTCAGGGCCCGATCCCGGACAAACACGCCTGACTACGTCCGATGACCAGCAGAAATCTGGCGTGTCGCGCGGCCCGCTTCCAGTGCACGCTGAACCGCCTCCGCTAATATTCGACACCGGGGACTATAGGCATTATTCGGACAGTACCGCTGTGTACTGCAAACACGGGAGAGCGCACGATGCCGCACTTGCTGATGTCCAATGACGAGCCCAACGCGGTTGCTGCGCCAGGAGAAGCCACCACTACTCACGCCAGCCCCACGGATTCCAGCCGCAGGGAGTCCGGTCCCACAGTTCTTGAGTTCCGCCGCCTCGGCCACACCACACACCGCGCCATCCGGCCGCGCCCGTTCCGCGGAGCCGACCCGGATCTGGAGCCGCTGCGCCGGCAGGCGATGTCCATCATTAGCGAGGTTCTCGCTGACACCAACCCGGACGAGGCGGACGTGCGGGAGAAACTGCGCTGGCACGTCACCAACAACCCGGGTAAGCCGGAAAAGGCCCTCCTGGACCACATGCTCACGGTCGCCGTCGAACAGGAAGAATCCGCCTAACTGGCTGGGCGGTTAGCCGCCGGTCAACGTGCCGAACGGCTAGCTGGCTGAACGGCCAATACTGGCCTGCCGGAGCACTTCGCCCCACGACTGTTGGGCAAGGTCTGCCACGGAGGCCAGGATTTCCGACGGCGGCAAGGACAGGTCCAGCGGGAACTCGACGATGTCGATGTCGGTATTGAGAATCCGGCGCAGCTTGATCTCCCCTGACCCGGGGTAGACAATCCACGCCGTCGGCACCCGCAGGGAGGTGCAGTAGGCCAGCATCCTGTAGTGGTCGCCTGAGAGCGACGCTCCCGCGTCGGCGGCGGCCTTGTACTTGGCGTCGTACACCATCACCGGCTGGCCGCCGAGGAAGTGGACGGCTCCGGGCTGGACCACAATCCGGTCCGAGTCGCGGACGGCCTCGTTCAGCAAGGCGTTGTAGCGAAGCCGCATTTCTCCAGGGAAGGCGGCCATGGCTTCCCGCAGGGCCGTCCCCACGAAGTCCTCGAACACCTTTGCCATGTCCACCACGAACGACGCCGACTGCTGCTTGCCGTCGCCCGCCTCGGCGGAGGCGTTCCGCAGGATCAGTTCGGAAAGCCGGAGAACCGCGTGGTAGCGGGTGTTCATCCGGCTGGGCCGCCACTGCGGCAGCGGCGCGCCGGACTGAAGGCGCGTCACGACGTCGAGCTTTCCCTTGAGCTGGCGCAGCCGGCTAAGGACTTCCGGCCGCACGCGCGGCACCTGGGACATCCGTTCCAGCGCGGCGCGCAGGATCCGGTTCTCCGCGATGTCCTCGGTGAACTCGTCATAGGAGACTTCCAGCGGCACCAGCATCCCGGGGCGGCGGGAAATCTGGTCCGACATCCGGATCCGGCCCTTGACGGTCCGGAGGGATTCTTCGACCATGAGGTACCCCTGCAGCACGCCGCGGCTGAGCGCCCGGTCCGCTAGCTGTGCCAGGGATTCGGCCAGGGCGCTCCACAGATCGGTATGCTCCACGGCGGCAACCGATTCGTCGCGGAAGCCTTGGTCCCCCGCGTAGCCGAGCAGGAACAGGAGCCGGTTCAGCCCGAGCCGTCCCTTCGGCCGCACCTCCAGCTGCACGGTCGGAGTGCGCACCGACCCCACGGTCCCGACGGGTTCGATCCGGTACAGGCCCATGCCCATCGGCGAGGCCTTCGCCAGGCCACTGGCGTTGACATAGGCGGCCGTGTCCGGATCAAGCCGCTCCACGACGCCGGCGGAGAGTTCGTCGAGGACTATGTGCCGGCACGGCTCGGCGCCGGCGCGTCCGGAGACACCCCGTCCCGATGCAACCTGTCCGGTCGAGCCCCGTCCGGTCGAGCCCCGCCCATCCGAAGAGGGCACGGACAAGCCGCGCCCGGACGCGCCCTGATCCACGGCGACGGCGCTGCCGGCCAACGCCATGGTGTCACCGGTCAGCGGCAGCCTAGGCATGCGCCAGGCGGGCCATCAGGTTTTCCAGTCCGAACCGTTCCTCGAGCTGGGCGCGGTTGAGCTGGCCGTGATAGTGCTCCTCCAGCAGCGGCATGAGCTCGTACTTCCAGATTCTGCGGAGGCCCTTGGGCGTCTGGGCCGACTTCTTCATGAAGTAGGAGGGCCCGATCATGAGGTCCCGGTCCCATTCGTCGATCGCATTGTTCAGGGCGTCAAGCAGCAGGGCCGGCGTCGTGTCCAGGTCGCGGGCCTGGAGGAAGCGCAGCAGCGAGCCCTTGACGGGTTCGGTCTTGGGATGGAGCTCGATGAAAGAGAACCGACGCCGGATGGCCGCGTCCATCATCGCGATGGAGCGGTCCGCGGTGTTCATGGTGCCGATGATGTAGAGGTTGTCCGGCAGGGTGAACGGCTCGTTGGGGCTGTACTGGAGATAGATGCGGTCATCGCGGTATTCGAGCAGGAAGTACAGCTCGCCGAACACCTTGGCGAGGTTCGCCCGGTTCATCTCGTCGATGATCAGGAAGTACGGCTTGTTCTCGTTGCCCGGCTTGGCAGCTTCCTCGGCGAGCCGGCGCAGCGGACCGGCSACGAGCTTGAAGGACACCTGGCCCTCGTCCGTCTTGTCCGGACGGAAGCCTTCGAAGAAGTCCTCATAGGCGTACGAGGGGTGGAACTGGACCAGCTTGACCCGCTCGTCCGTGGTGTCGCCGGCGAGTTCGGCGGCGAGGTGCTTGGCCAGGTATGTCTTGCCCGTTCCCGGCGGACCGTAGAGCACCAGCTGCCGGTTCTCCTCGAGGAGTTCAGCGATTTCCTGCAGCGGATCCAGGTCCATGTGCAGGGACGCGGCGAACTCCGGCGTCAGCGGCCGGAACCCGTCACGGGCCGGCTCGACGGCGGCATCCGGCTCGGCGCCGTCGCCCTCCTCGGCTTCGGCTTCTGCCGGCAGGAGCCCCTCGAGGGCCTGGATCACGCGCGTGATGTCCACGATGTTCCCGGAGGTGGTCAGCTGCCGCTGCACGTGGCGGGGCAGCCCGGTGACGTCGTGTTCCTCATCGAACCAGCGGACCTTGCGGCGGAGCCGGCGGTTGTCCTTTCCGTGCTCCGGCTCGCCAAGGACCACGCCGATCCGGACTTTGCCCGAGCTCTGGAAGAGGACAAGGTCGCCGGGCTTCATCACGGTCAGGAAGGCGAACACGGCCGTCTTGGTGTCCTCGCGCTCCACGTAGCCGAGGTGCTTGTAGTCCTCGTCAACGGCGTTCTGGACCAGCCCGGCGGTAACGCCGGGATCCAGCAGACGGAGGTGTTCGACGTCGAGCGTCACCGCTTCCTCCTCCCGCCACTCCGAAAGCAGCTCGGCGTTCTCGTGGTGGGTGCGCAGGAGCCAGGCCCGGCGGCCGGGATCACCGACCTTCCGCCACTGGCTCACCAGTTGGCGGGAGTACCAGTCGATCCGCTGCCCGGCCTGCTGGTCCAGGTGCAGGCGGATCCGGTGGATGTCCGCCGAAATGTCCTCGTCGCTGTCGCCCTTGGCCCCGCCCACCAGGGACGCGAAGGCGTCGCGGATCTCCTGGCGTTCGACGTCGGCCACAACGGGCTCGAAATAGCTTGGCCAGACCAGGAATTCAATGCTGCGGCGGATGGCCGGCTGGTCGTTCGGGGTGCCGGCGACCAGCTTGTGGAAGGCCAGCGGATCCTTGACCGCGGACTGGACGACGTTGGCCGGCCGCTGTGCGACGTGCTGCACGAAGCGGCAGAGCCACTTCAGGTGGTCCCAGATGGTCCAGTTGAATTCCGCGGTGCGGTCCCGGATGACGCCGTGGTCCGTCATGCCCGCGTAGAGCTCGTCGGGGAGCTCCAGCGGGGGCTCCAGCCAAGACGCCGCCTCGGCCACACGGGCCCGCTTCACCTTCAGCGACTTGACCTCGTGGGCCAACGGCAGGGACTGGAGGAACAGCAGCTCCACGGCCAGCTGCTTCGCCCCGCGGGTGGCATCTTCCAGGTTCTGGCGCAGGTTGGTCATCATCGGCGCCTTGGGGTCCGGGACGCCGCGTTCCAGGCGTTCCAGCAACTCCGCGGCGGCCTGGACGGACCAGGTTTTGGTGCGGCCATCCAGGGCGGAGGCCTTGCCGAGCAACCCCGGGCCCAAGACAAACCACGCCGCGTCTTCAATCTCCTTGGAGATACCGAGGGCACGGTGCAGGGCAGGTTTCTTGGTTGGGGTCATACGTTCAATTTACAGGCTTAAACTGAACGCGCGCATTTAACGCCGCCCCTAAGCTACCGTCCAGTAGATCTCGGGCGGCCTGTCTGGAGGGCCTACTTCGTTGCGGGACGGCGCTTCACGCCGACGACGAAATAGGTTCCCGGGCCGATGAAGTTCACCAGGGAGGCAACCCGCCACAGCGCCTTGCTCCCCCGGATTTCCTCGGCCGGCCGACGCGAGATATCCCGCTGGGCAGCAATGAGCAGCGTCAGCTGGACCACGGCCGCCACGATGGTTCCGAACCGTGCCATCGGCGAGAGCTCGCTCCACTTCTTCTTGCGGGAGTGCTTCTCGTGCATTTTCTTGCCCATGTTCACACTGACCAGGCCTCCTTAAGCCTCCGGATTGTTCATTGTAGGAGCCCCACTGGTGCCCGGGTAGAGGCTATGGGACCGGGTGGACGCGGGTATACGGGGCCAGCCGCTCCTTCTGCTCCGGCGTCAGCCGCAGCACCCGGCCCGTGGCCTCATTGACGAAGGCAAGGTGGCTCGAGGCCCGGACGCAGTCCTCCCGGGTGACGGGGTCCTGCACCAGGTAGTGGATGTCGAAACTGGCGCCCTTGACCGCCCCGATCCACAGCTGGACGATGGCGGGCACGTTCCGGTACTCAAGGGTCCTGACATAGCGGATCTTGTGCTCCACCACGAGCGCCAGCGTCCCCTCCGGTATTTCGTTGAAGAGCGGGACGAGGGGTTCGGTTCCGGGCAGCCCGGCCCCCTGGGGCGGTCCGAAGGCCGCGATCCGTGCTTCCTCGAGGATCCGGACGATCTGGACGTTGTTGATGTGCCCGTAGGCGTCCATGTCGCCCCAACGCATCGGCACCTCCACCTCCAGGCGCAGCGGCTCCCAGGCTGGGCCGGCCCCCGAAGGGCCCACCCCTGCCGCGCCCTCCGCGCTTGGGGACTCGGCGGCGCTCAGCTGCGCACCGCCGTCGCCTCGCCCGCCGGGTCCTCCAAGGCCGTCTCCGCGTCCTCGCCGGCGAACTGGGACATGTACAGCCGGTAGTACGCGCCGTGCAGTGCCAGCAGGTGGGCGTGCCGGCCCTGCTCGACGATCTGCCCGTCCTCCATGACCAGGATGGTGTCCGCGTCCCGGATGGTGGAGAGGCGGTGGGCGATGACGAAGCTGGTGCGCTCGGTGCGCAACGCGGCCATGGCCTTCTGGACCAGAGCTTCGGTGCGGGTATCCACCGAACTCGTCGCCTCGTCCAGGATGAGCAGCGACGGGTTCGCCACGAAGGCCCGGGCAATGGTGATCAGCTGCTTTTCGCCGGCGCTGACGTTGTTGCCTTCTTCGTCGATGACCGTGTTGTAGCCATCCGGCAGCGCGCGGACGAAGCGGTCCACGAACGTGGCCTTGGCCGCTGCCATGATCTGGTCCTCGGTGGCGTCCAGCTTGCCGTAGCGGATGTTCTCGTAGATGGTCCCGCCGAACAGCCAGGCGTCCTGCAGCACCATGCCGACCTTGGCGCGCAGCTCCGAACGGCTCAGTTTGGTGATGTCCACCCCGTCCAGGGTGATGCTGCCGGCGTTGAGCTCGTAGAAGCGCATCACGAGGTTGACCAGGGTGGTCTTGCCCGCCCCGGTGGGGCCCACGATCGCCACGGTGTGTCCGGGCTCGGCCGTGAAGGACAGGTCCTCGATGAGCGGCTTGTCCGGTGTGTAGCTGAAGGTGACGTGGTTGAACTCGACGTGGCCGTCGGTCTTCGCCGGAAGGTGCTCGGTGGCCGTCTCGGCGTCCTGTTCGTCGGCGTCGAGGAACTCGAAGACCCGCTCAGCGGAGGCGACACCGGACTGCAACATGTTGGCCATGCCGGCCATCTGCCCCAGCGGCTGGGTGAATTCGCGCGAGTACTGGATGAACGCCGTCGCGTCGCCCAGGCTCATGGCGCCGGAGGCCACCCGCAGCCCGCCAACAACCGCGATCCCGACATAGCTGAGGTAGGAGACAAACTGCATGACCGGCATGATCATGCCGGAGACAAACTGGGCCCCGAAGCTGGCCTTGTAGAGTTCCTCGTTCCGTTCGTCGAAGCGGGCCAGCATGTCGGCGTCGCGGCCGAACACGCGGACGAGGTCGTGGCCGGAGAAGGATTCCTCAATCTGGCCGTTGAGCTCACCGGTGTTCTTCCACTGGGCGGCGAAGAGCTTCTGGCTGCGGGCGCCGATGATGCCGGCGGCCACCCCGGAGAGCGGCAGGGCGATGAGTGCGATCAGGGCCAGCTGCCAGGACACGATGAACATCATGATCACGATGCCGATGACCGTCAGGGCGGAGTTCACGAGCTGCGCGAAGGCCTGCTGGAGCGCCTGCTGGATGTTGTCGACGTCGTTCGTGACACGGGAGAGGATGTCTCCGCGCTGGCGGGTATCGAAGTAGCCCAGCGGAAGCTTGTTGAGTTTCTTCTCCGTGTCATCGCGCAGCTTGCGGACCACGCGCATGACCAGCACATTGAGGACATAGCCCTGCAGCCACAGGAAGATGTTGGCGACGAAGTACATCACCAGCACCACGCTGATCAGGAACGCAAGCTTCTGGAAATCGATGCCGGCGCCCGGCACGACGTCCATCTTGGCGAGCATGTCAGCGAAGTTGTCCTGGCCCTGGGAGCGCAGTCCGTCGATGAACTGCTCCTTGGTGGCCCCGGCCGGAAGTTGCTTGCCAACGACTCCGGCGAAGATCACGTCCATCGCCTGACCCAGGATCCTCGGGGCAATGACGTTGAGGACGACGGCGACCGTGACCATTGCGAGCACGACGATGATGCCGGCGCGCTCGGGCTTCAGCAGCCCCATGAGCCGTTTGGCCGAAGGCCAGAAGTGCTGGGCCTTCTTCGCCGGCACGCCGAACATGCCGCCGTCGGCTTCGCCGGGCGTGTACTCCTCCTCGACGAAGTCGTCCTCCAGCACGTCGGTTGCGACGCTCCCGGCCGCGGTCGAATCAGTTGCCTCGGGCGGCGTGGTGGAGAGTTTCTCGTTGGTGCTCATGCCACTGCCTCCGCGGTCAGCTGGGATTCGACGATTTCCTGGTAGGTGCTGGAGGTTTCCAGCAGTTCCTCATGTGTTCCGCGGTCCACGATCCGGCCGTTGTCCAGCACGAGGATCTGGTCGGCGTCGGCGATTGTGGACACGCGCTGGCCGACTATGATCACGGTGGCATCGGCCGTCTTGGCCTTGAGTGCCCGGCGGAGCCTGGCGTCGGTGGCGACGTCGAGGGCGGAGAACGAGTCGTCGAACAGGAAGACCTTGGGTTCGGTGACGAGGGCGCGGGCGATGCACAGCCGCTGGCGCTGGCCGCCGGAGACGTTGGTGCCGCCCTGGGCGATTCGGGAGGCCAGGCCGCCCTTCTTTTCGCGCACGAAGTCCGCGGCCTGGGCGACCGTCAGGGCCTCCCACAGGTCCGCGTCGGTGGCCTCGGGCTTGCCGAAGCGCAGGTTGTGCTCAATGGTTCCGGAGAACAGGTAGGGCCGTTGCGGCACCATGGCCACGCGCTGCGTGACCTCGGCCCGGTCCAGCTGGGTGACGGGGACGCCGTCGAGCAGGACCTCGCCCGATTCGGCGTCGTAGAGCCGCGGCAGCAGGGCCAGCAGGCTGGACTTGCCGGCACCGGTGGAGCCGATGATCGCCACCGTCTGGCCGGGCTCTGCCGTGAAGCTGATGTTGCTCAGCACGGGTGCCTCGGCGCCGGGGTAGGCGAACGTCACGTTGCGGAACTCGACGCGGCCGGCCTTTGCTGCCGGCGTCACGGGGGTGAGCGGTTCGTGGATGGAGGGTTCGACGTCGAGCACTTCGCCGATGCGGTCGGCACAGACGGAGGCGCGGGGAATCATCATAGCCATGAAGGTGCCCATCATGACGGCCATGAGGATTTGCAGGAGGTACTGCAGGAACGCGGTCAGCGAGCCGATCTGCATCTCGCCGGCATCAACGCGCTGGCCGCCGAACCAGAGTACGGCGGCAGTGGATATGTGCAGGATCATGCCGATGGCGGGGAACATGAGCACGAACAAGGAACCGATCTTCAGCGAGACGTCGGTGAGGTCCTTGTTGGCCGCGCCGAAGCGCTCGGCCTCATGGGGTTCGCGCACGAAGGCACGGACCACGCGGATGCCGATGATCTGTTCGCGGAGGACACCGTTGAGCCGGTCGATCTTCTCCTGCATGGACCGGAAGAGCGGCATGAGGCGGACCACGAGGTAGCCCACCACCACGACCAGCAGCGGCACGGAAACCCAGACGAGCCAGGAGAGGTTGAGGTCCTCGCGCAGGGCCATGAAAATCCCGCCGATGCACATGATGGGCGTGGCCACCATGAAGTTCAGCGCCATGAGCATGAGCATCTGGACCTGCTGGACATCGTTGGTGCCCCGGGTGATCAGCGTGGGTGCGCCGAAGAGGTTGACGTCCCGGGCCGAGAAGCTGCTCACCTTACGGAAGACGCCGCGGCGCAGGTCCCGGCCGAACGCCATCGCGGCCTTCGATCCGTAGTAGACGCCGGCGATCGCCGTGGCCACCTGGACCAGGGCGACGCCGAGCATGACGCCGCCGGTGCGCCAGATGTAGTCCGTGTCCCCGCGGGAGACGCCCTCGTCGATGATCTGGGCATTGAGGCTGGGGAGGTACAGAGCCGCGATGGTGGACGCCAACTGGAAGATGACCACGGCCGCGATGTATGGCAGATACGGCTTTGAATAGCGCCGCATGAGGGTAACGAGCATGCCCACGAGTCCTTACGAAGACCGGACTATGGAAAGTCCGAACGATTTTAGAGGCAGATAAATGGAGTGAGTTGAAAAGCTGATTGAAGACTATCCCTTGGGTCCGACAGCCTTAGCCACCCAACTGTACGAAATCCCCCGCTCGGGTGGAACACGGGGCGCCGAATATCATCCAAACGGCGTACTTAACTGTCCGATTTGGCCGCTCGAGGGACTCGCGAGGGGGCCCCGCGAGAAGGCCCCGCGAGGGCCCCTTCACGAGGGTCCCCCATGGACCCGCGAGAAGGCCCCGCGGCTGCCCCTGGGGCGGCCACGGGGCCTTCGGAATACGGCGCCGGCGCTATTCGGTGCGGTGCCGGCCGTGGGTGGCGATGTACTCCGCGGCCGCCCGCTGCATCTTCCGTTGCTTGGCCAGTGCCCGGTGCAGGGCCCTGAGCTCCTCTGCAACGCGGGCCTGTTCCGCGGCGATCGCGCGCTGCTGCGCAGCCTGTTCGTACACTGCTCCCAGCGCGTCCGCCAGCTGCAGCTGCTGTTCTGCCAGCAACCGCTGGGTCTCCAGCAGCACAGGCAGCACGTCGGCGGCCTCGGGCCGGTCGTCGGCCAGCAAGGTCCGTGCCCGCTGCCGGGCGGCATCGGGGAAACGGGATTCGGCGCGCTCCCGGCTGAGGACCTCGATGAATTCCCGGTCCAGGTCCACGATGCCGGTACCGCCGGCGGTGGAAGCTGCCTTGGCGGCGTCGTCCGGGCTGTTCCGCAAAGGATCGCCCAAAGCCGTCGCTGCCGCGCCCCCGGCCGCTGCCACAGCAGCGTCCGCAGCGGCGTCCCCTGCGTCCCCGGCGTGCTCGGCAGGCTCCGGCCGGACGTCCACGGTGCGGCGCAGCGGACGTTCCTTGATGAACAGGATGGCAACCAGCGCCACGAGGCCGATGATGGCAGAGATCAGGAAGACCTCCGCGATCGCGTCGCCGTAGGCGGCCCGCATGATGTCGCGGATCGGTGCAGGCATGTCCTTGAGGTCCATGCTGGCGCCGGCAGATCCGGCCGGAACCTGGATTCCGGCGGAGGCGAGTCCCTCCACCACGAGCTCCTTGACCCGGTTGCCCAGCACTGCGCCGAGGACCGAGACGCCGATAGCTCCGCCGACGGACCGGAAGAAGGCAACGGAGGCGCTGGCCGTGCCGATGTCCTTGGCCTGGACCGTGTTCTGGACGGCGAGGACGAGGTTCTGCATCAGCAGGCCCAGGCCGACGCCGAGGATGGCCGTGTAGATCCCGGTCAGCCAGAGGTCAGTGGTGTGGTCCATGCTGCCGGCCAGGCCGAGGCCGCCGATCAGCGCGATGGCGCCGGCGATCAGGTACCGCTTCCACTTGCCGGTGCGGCTGATGAGCATGCCCGAGGCGACCGAACCGATCAGGTTGCCCGCGATCATGGGCAGCGTGAGGAGGCCGGCTTCGGTGGGCGTGGCACCGCGTGCCACCTGGAAGTACTGGCCCAGGAACGTCGAGGAGCCGAACATGCCCACGCCGACGGCCACCGAGGCGAGGATGGCGAGGGCGGTTGTCCGCTCCCGGATGATATTCAGCGGGATGATGGGCTGGGCCACGCGGGACTCCACCAGCACCAGCAGGCCCAGGAGCAGGACGCCGCCGCCCACCATGGCCACCGACTGCCACGACCACCAGTCGTAGTAGTCGGGGTTGCCGGCGAAGGAGACCCAGATCAGCAGCAGGCTGACGCCGGAGGTCAGCAGGATGGAGCCCAGCCAGTCGATCTTGGCGGGGCGCTTGACGTGCTGGATCTTCAAGGTGACCTGCAGCAGGATGAGCGCGACGACGGCGAGCGGGACACAGACGAAGAACGTCCAGCGCCAACCCAGCGGGCTGTCGACGATGAAGCCACCGAGCAGCGGGCCGCCGGCCGTACCCACGGCCATGACGCCGCCCATGTAGCCGGAGTACTTTCCGCGGTCGCGCGGCGGGATCATCGAGCCGATGATGGCCTGGGCCAGGGCGGTCAGGCCGCCCATGGCGATCCCCTGGATGACGCGGGCGGTCAGCAGCAGCGGGATGGTCTCGGACAGGCCGGCCATGACGGAACCGGCCACGAAGATAACGATGCTCAGCTGGACGAGGACCTTCTTGTTGAAGAGGTCCGCGAGCTTGCCCCAGATCGGAGTGGTGGCCGCGTTGGCCAGGAGCGCGGCGGTGATCACCCAGGCGAAGTCCGTCTGGGTTCCCTTGAGCTCGGACATGATGGTGGGCAGCGCGTTGGCAACGATCGTGCTGCTCAGGATGGCCGTGAAGAACGCCGCGAGCAGCCCGGTCAGGGCCTCCATGATCTGGCGGTGGGTCATCGCCGCAGGTGCTGCGGCGGCCTGGGGTGCGCGGGGCGCCCTCTGGGGAATCTCCGACTGGGCGTTCAACGGCGCGGTCTTCAACGGCGCGGTCTCCGGCCCCGTGGCGGCAGCGTGGCTAGCCATATATCTACTCCTCAACAATTTCGGTCGTTTTCGTGGGTCCGGCCGTCGTTGCCCGGGCTGAGGTCCTGAGGGACTCAGCAAGTTTTTCGAGGGTGCGCGCCGTCAGTTCGACGTCGTCCTGGCTCCAGTCCTGCAGCAGGCCCTGGAGGGCGGCTGTGCGCTGGTCCTCGATGACGCGCAGCTTCTCCGCGCCTTTGGCGGACAAAGCGATCAGTTGCGCGCGGCCGTCTTCGGGGTCCGGCCGGCGGACCACATAGCCGTGGTCTTCGAGTTCGGCGATGTGCCGGCTGAGGACCGGGGCGCTGACGCCGAGCCGCTCCGCAAGGTGCGTGGCCCGGGATTCGCCCTCCCCCACAAAGCGAAGGACGCCTTGAAGCGCCACCCCGGTGTCCTGCCCGCGCAGGCTGGCGGCGGCAACACAGCGGACGGCGCGCTGGAGGTCGAAGATCTGGTAGACGAGTTTGGCTGCAGCGTTGGATTCAACTGACATGTATGGACACCCCTCTTTTGTTTGCCCAAGGCAACTATATCTTAAAATGGTTACTTCGGGAAACTAACTCTGTTGAGAGGGGTGCCGGGCAGCCCCGAAATCGGCGCTAAGAGGGCGCTTAAAGACAAAACGGACCGGCCGGGTCCGCCCCTCACTGTGAGGGGCAGACCCGGCCGGTCCGCTGTGCCGTGCTGAGTTGTTGAGGGCAGTGCCGCCCGCCCGGCTACGTGGCCAGGTGGGTGGGGCCGAACATCTTGAGCAGGGTTTCGACGACGACGACGTTGGGGCCGTCCGCCGCGAAGCCGGCCTTCAGTGCGTCCCCGACGTCCTCTGGGGCGACCCGGACGGCCGGGACGCCGAAGGACTCGGCGAGCTTGACGAAGTCGGGCCGGGACAGCTCGGTGGCGGTGGCCTTGCCGAAGGCGCCCACCATGTATTCGCGCAGGATGCCGTAGCCGCCGTCGTCCACGATCAGCCAGGTGACCGGGATGTTGTGCTGCTTCGCGGTGGCGAGCTCGGAGATGGAGTACATGGAGGAGCCGTCGCCGGAGACGGCCAGCACCCGGGCCGAACCGCCGGGCGTGCCGGTGGTTTCGAGCCCGACGGCGCCGCCGATCGCCGCGGGGAAGCCGTAGCCGAGCCCGCCGGCGCCCTGTGCGGAGTGGAACTGGCCGTCGCGGGCGTCCCAGCAGCTCCAGCCCCAGTAGGCCGAGATGGTCATGTCCCAGAAGGTCTGCATGTCCGCCGGGACGGCCTCGCGGATGTCGGCCATGAACTTCAGTTCCTTGGCCAGGTCCTGGGATTCGAGCCGGGCCGTGACCTTGGCCAGGGTCTCCTTGACCAGGGCTTCGGGGGCGGTGCCATGCCAGTCCGCGCGCTCTGCGTGCGGTTCCGTCAGGGCGGCGTCAAGCGCGGCGAGGGCCTGGCCGGCATCGGCGCGGATGCCCAAGCCGGGGCGGTTGGACTCCAGCACCCGGGGTTCGGCGTCGATCTGGATGATCCGTCCGCGCGGTTCGAAGGTGAAGTAGTTGGAGGTCACTTCGCCCAGGGACGAGCCGATCACGATCAGCACGTCGGCGTCCTCGAGCAGATCCGTCATGTACCGGTCTTCGATCCAGGACTGCAGCGAGAGCTCGTGGTTCCACGGGAAGGCGCCGTTGCCGCCGGGCGTGCAGATGACCGGGGCGCGGAGTTTCTCGGCGATGGAGAGCAGGGACTTCTCAGCCCGCCCGCGGCGCGTGCCGCCGCCCGCGATGATGGCGGGACGTTCCGCGGTTGAGAGCCATTTGACCGCCTCGCGGACCAGCTCCACGCGGGGCGGGTTGTCGGCCGCTTCGGCGAGGGCATCCTCCACCGGGGGCACCATGATGGGATCCAGCAGGACGTTCTGCGGGATTTCCAGCCAGACGGGGCCCTGCGGCGAGGAGATTGCCTCGGTCCAGGCGTCCTGGATGGCGGAGGGGATGCCGGAGGCGTGCTGGATCAGCCGCTGGGACTTGGTGACGTTCGCGGCCGAGGCCTTCTGGTCATCGAGCTGGTGCAGCATGCCCTTGCGGCGGGCGCCCAGGCCCTCGAGCGGGATCTGGCTCGCCACGACCACCATGGGCACGCCAGTGGCGTAGGCCTCCTGCAGCCCGGCCAGGGACGTCAGCGCGCCCGGGCCGGTGGAGAGGAACAGGACGCCGACCTCGCCGGTGGCGCGGGAGTACCCGTCTGCGGCGAAGGCCGAGTTGTTTTCCACCCGGGAGGAGACAAAGTGCAGGTTGCCGCGGCCCATGGCATCGAACAGGCCCAGGGCGTGCTGGCCAGGGATGCCGAAGACGGTCTTGGCACCGAGGGCCTCGAGGGTTTCGACGACGAGGTCCCCGCCGTTGCGGACGTTGGTGCCCTTGGTCGGGGCAGCAGTACCGGGGTCGAAGTCGATCACTTGAGGGCCTCCGCGGGTGCTGTGATCCGGATGGACTCGGCCGGGGTGCTTGCCGACTTGTTGCTTGCAGCCGCGCTGCCGAAGCCGGCCGGACGGCGGGATTCCTGGCCGAGGGCCTGGGCCGCGTAGCCGGTCGGGGCACCGAAGCGGTCGCCTTCGACGGCGCGGTCCGCCATCAGGGTCACGAGTTCGTAGGCGACATGGCTGGCTGCCACGCCGGTGATCTCGGCGTGGTCGTACGCCGGGGCAACCTCGACGACGTCGGCCCCGACGAGGTTCATGCCGCGGAAGCCGCGGATGATTTCCAGCAGTTCGCGGCTGGTGAGGCCGCCGGCTTCCGGCGTGCCGGTGCCGGGGGCGTGTGCCGGGTCCAGGACGTCGATGTCCACCGAGATGTAGAGCGGACGGTTCCCGATCCGGTCGCGGACCTTGGCCACCGTCTCCAGGACGCCCTGGTAATAGACGTCCGCCGAGGTGACGATGCCAAAGCCGAAGCGGTGGTCGTCGTCGAGGTCCTTCTTGCCGTAGAGCGGGCCGCGGGTGCCGATGTGGCTGATGGCCTCGGTGTCCAGGATGCCTTCCTCGACGGCGCGGCGGAAGGGGGTGCCGTGCGTGTACTCGGCGCCGAAGTAGGTGTCCCAGGTGTCCAGGTGCGCATCGAAGTGCAGCATGGCGATGGGCTCGCCGGCGCGCTCGGCGGCGGCGCGCAGCAGCGGCAGGGCGATGGTGTGGTCGCCGCCAAGGGTGACCAGCTTGCTGCCCGAGGCCGTCAGGTCCAGSGCGTTCTGCTGGATGGTTTCGATGGCGTCGTTGATGTTGAACGGGTTGACCGCCATGTCGCCGGCGTCGGCCACCTGGATGTTCTCGAAGGGGCTGACGTCCCAGGCCGGGTTGTACGGCCGCAGCAGCCGGCTGGCCTCACGGACGGCGTTGGCACCGAAGCGGGCGCCGGGCCGGTAGGAGACGCCGGAATCGAACGGCACGCCGACCACCGTGACGTCCGCCTTGGCGACCTGGTCCAGGCGCGGCAGGCGGGCATAGGTGGCAGCTCCGGCGTAGCGCGGGACGCGGGATGAATCGATGGGGCCAAGGTTGCCATTGGCCTCGATGCGCAGCTCTTCCAAAAGAAGCCTCTCCTTCGAGGATTGACCGACGGTTGTGACAGCCATCATACACTCGAAGTTTCGCATTGCGCATCATTTGTTTACCAAAGCCCGGAAATCCGCGGCCCCGCGGGGCGCCTCACGCGATGGCCGAGGCGCCCCGCTCCCCCGTCCGGACGCGGACGGCGTCGCGCACGTCAATGATCCAGATCTTGCCGTCGCCGAAGCTGCCCGTGCGCCCGCCTTCTTCGATGGCGGCCAGGACCGCGCGCAGGGCGTCCTCGTTGACCAGGACCTCCAGCCGCACCTTGGGCAACAGGTCCGAGTTGTATTCAGCGCCCCGGTACACCTCGAGGTGCCCCCGCTGCCGGCCATAGCCGCTGGCCTGGCTGACCGTCAGTCCATTGACTCCGGACCGCTCCAGGGCTGCGCTGACGGCGTCAACCCGGTCCGGCCGCACAATGGCCGTCACGAGCTTCACGTCGACACCTTGCCGCGGGCGGCCTCACTTTCTGGCTGGGCCTGGGTTTGGACCGGGGCCGCGTCGGCCTTTGCGTGCGGGTCACCGGGGTGGAAGCTGCCGCCGACCATCAGGAGTTCGTACGCCGTCTCGGCGTGCTCCGTCACATCGATGCCGGAGAGTTCGTCGGCCTCGGAAACGCGCATGCCGATGGTCTTGTGGATCGCGAAGCCAATCAGCGTGGTCATGGCGGCGCTCCATGCGGTGACAATCAGCGCGGTGAGGATCTGTGGCCAGAATTGCGCCAGTCCGCCGCCATAGAAGAGGCCGCCGCCGGTCTTGGCGGACGGAAGCGCGAAGAATCCCAGGGACAGGGTGCCCCACAGGCCGCCAACGAAGTGCACGGCCACGACGTCCAGGGAGTCATCGAGGCCGATCTTGAACTTCAGCCCGACCGCGAGGGCGCAGACCACGCCCGCGACCGTGCCGATCAGGATTGCCCCGACGGGATCGATGAACCCGCAGGCGGGGGTGACGGCCACGAGTCCCGCGACGGCGCCCGAGGCGGCGCCGAGCGAGGTCGCATGCCCGTCGCGCAGGCGCTCGACAAACAACCAACCCAGCAGGGCGGCGCTCGTGGCGAGCAGCGTGTTGGTCCAGGCCAGCGCGGCCGTGGCGTCGGCGGCGAGTTCCGAGCCGGCGTTGAAGCCGAACCAGCCGAACCAGAGCAGCCCTGCGCCGAGCATGACGAACGGCAGGTTGTGCGGGCGGATGTTGGGGTCCTTCATGAATCCGAGCCGCTTGCCGAGCACCACCGCCAGCATCAGTCCGGCAATGCCGGCGTTCATGTGGACGACAGTACCGCCGGCGAAGTCGAGGGCAGAGATCTTGCTGCCGATGATGCCGGTGGGCCCGAAGATCCCGCCGCCCCAGACCCAGTGCGCGATCGGTGCGTAGACCAGCGTGACCCAGAGGGCGGCAAAGAGCAGCCAGGGGCCGAATCTGACGCGCTCGGCCACCGCACCGCTGATCAGCGCAACGGTGATGATGGCGAACGTGGCCTGGAAGCCGATGAATATCATGTCCGGCAGGCCTGGCGCCTTCGAGCCGATGGTGCTGGTCAGCCCGCTCAGGCCGAAGTTGGTGAAGGGATCGCCGACGAAGCCGCCCAGCGTGTCCGGGCCGAAGGCCAGGCCGTAGCCCCAAAGGGCCCAGACGACGGCGACGACGCCCATGGCGCCGAAGCTCATCATCATGATGTTAAGGACGGACTTCATCCTGACTAGGCCGCCGTAGAAGAAGGCCAGCCCGGGGGTCATTAGGAGGACAAGGGCGGACGCTGTCAGCATCCACGCTGTCGATCCGGGGTCAAGGACCTGCGGATCCACTTCCATTCCTACTGCAAGAACAGAGAACTTCATTGCGGGAGCCTTCCTCGAGTGCCGGCGCTCCGAGGGCGCCGATTCGGCGAGACCATGAGTCGTTGGGACTGTTGCAGTCCCCCCGCAGATGACGCTACCCACGGCGTGTTTCAGGAAGGCTTTCCGATTCTTGCGGGGATGTTACGGGACGGGTCCGGGCATTAATTTGCCGTTTCCGGCAGATTTCCGGAATGTGACGTACATCTCACCGTGGCCCGTCCCGCCACCAACCGTGCAGGTCAGCTGTACTTGAGGCTGAGCAGCAGGCGCTTCAGCTGGCTGTACTGCTCGGTGATCATCCAGGCCTTGGCGGAGTCGACGGAAGCGAACGCGGGGCTGCCAAAGAGCACCTTGGCCTCGGCTCCGCCGTTGGCAAAGCTGATGTAGGCGGAGCCGGAGTTGGAGACCGGCGGTGCGAAGTCGCGCTCCTTGCGGACGCTCATGTGGAAGTCGGACTGGTCGGCGAAGGAATCAAAGGCGAAGCCGAAGGCCAGCTGTTCGCCGTCGACATCCTTCAGCCCCGGCACCGGAGCGGCGTCCAATACGGTACGGGCCACCGGGCCGGAAGCATTGCTGGCGTTGGTGCTGCTGACGATCGACGCCAGTTCGTTGCCCGTGGCATCGGCGATGACGGCCTGCACGCCCTGCAGCTTGCTGGCGTTCCCGGCCGAACCTACCGTCCGGACCGACCAGGTGCTCGGGTACGAAAAGGACAGGTGCCCGTCCGGGAAGGTAAACACCTTCACGCCGGCCACGGCGCCCGCCGTCGGCGTGGCGGTGGCGGAAGTAGGCGTGGCGGAAGTGGAGGTGGCGCTGGCGGTGGGTGTGGCGGCCGGGGCGGAGGAAGCCGCCGGTGCCGCGTCGGATTCCTGCGATGCCGGGACCGTCGTCGCGGAGYCGGCGGGGCCGCTGCCCGTCTCGCCGGCCCGCTGGCCCGCCGCGGCGCAGGAGCTCAGGCCGAGTGCGGCCGCGAGCGCGGCGGCCAGCGCCAGGGACAGAAAGACGTTCTTGCGGTTCATGGAATCCCCCAGTTGAACTGACGCGAGCGGTTTCCGCTCGTCCTCTATGTTTCCAGATTGCCCGGATTGGCTACTTGCAGTCCTGCCCTCAGCGGCTGGCTGCGGGCACCAGCACCCAGAGCACCTCGACGGCATCGTCCGTGGGATTGACCCAGGTGTGGGGTTCCCGGCCCGGGAAGGTCACGGTGTCCCCGGCGCTGAGCTCGAATTCCTCGTTGGTGAGGATCAGCCGGATGCTTCCCTTGACCACATGCAGGACGTCGACGTCGCAGTCCACGGCATAGAGCTCGGACTCGCCGCGCCCGCGTGGTTCGATCACGGCCTGGATGATCTGGACCCGGCGCTCGGAGCGGGCAGTCAGCAGCCGCTCGACGATCCCCTCGCCGCCGAGGGAGATGCGGGGGCCTTCGTTCTGCTTCGTGAGGTGCGTTTCGGGGGCGGCGAAGAGATCGCCGATCGAGATGGACAGGACCTGGCACAGCGTCACCAGGGAGGCGACCGAGGGTGAGGTGAGGTCCCGCTCGACCCGGCTGAGGAATCCCTTGGTGAGCCCGGTGGCGTCGGCGACCTGTTCAATGGTGAGCCGCTGGGACTGCCGGGCGGCGCGGATCCGCGAACCGATGGCAACGGGAACGTTGCTCGGTTCAACTGGTAGAGCCTTCATTTAGGAACCTTTCACGGCCGGCCGCTTGGCCCCATTCATTGGAGCAATCCTAGCCGGAGCGGACCTTCGTGACGCGGATGCGGCGACGGCACGCAGGGCATCTTGACTGTTACCGGGGTCACAACATACTCTGTTGGGCAACATGTGTTGCCTAATGGGCAATACCGGAGGTTCCGACGGACATCCTCCTCCAACCCCGTCACGCAGCAGCAGACTTGCCGAACGCATCGTTGAGGCCCGGCAATCCCCGCACACGCTGCCAACCAGCTCCAAGGAGCCCTTAAAATGGACGCAAGTTTCGTCAACATCGCCATTGTGGTGGTGTACCTGATCGCCATGCTGGCGTTCGGCTGGTGGGGCAAGTCCCGCACCAAGAACAATAGCGACTTCCTCGTCGCCGGCCGCCGCCTCGGCCCGTTCCTCTACACCGGCACCATGGCCGCCGTCGTCCTGGGCGGCGCCTCGACTGTCGGCGGCGTCGGCCTGGGCTACAAGTTCGGCATCTCCGGCATGTGGCTCGTGGTCGCGATCGGCGCCGGCGTCCTGCTGCTGAGCCTGCTCTTCGCCCCCACCATCCAGAAGCTGAAGATCTACACGGTTTCGCAGATGCTGACCCTGCGTTACGGCACCAGGTCCACGCAGACCTCGGGCATCGTCATGCTCGCCTACACGCTGATGCTGTGCGCCACCTCCACGAGTGCGTACGCCACCATCTTCGTGGTGCTCTTCGGCTGGGACCGCGCGCTCGCCATCGCCGTCGGCGGCTCGATCGTGCTGATCTACTCGACCATCGGCGGCATGTGGTCCATCACCCTGGCGGACCAGGTCCAGTTCGTCATCAAGACGGTCGGCATCTTCCTCCTGATGCTGCCGTTCACACTCAACGCCGCCGGCGGCCTCGACGGCATACGCGCCCGTGTTGACGCCAGCTTCTTCCAGATCGACGGCATCGGCGTGCAGACAATCATCACCTATTTCGTCGTCTACACCCTGGGCCTGCTGATCGGCCAGGACATCTGGCAGCGCGTCTTCACCGCCAAGACCCCGACAGTTGCCCGCTGGGGCGGCGCCACGGCCGGCGTCTACTGCATTCTCTACGGTGCTGCCGGTGCACTGATCGGCCTCGGCGCCCGTGTCGCGCTGCCGGAGATCGACGTCGCCAACCTGGGCAAGGACGTTGTCTACGCCGAGGTCGCCACCCAGATCCTGCCGATCGGCATCGGCGGCCTGGTGCTCGCCGCGGCCGTCGCCGCCATGATGTCCACCGCCTCCGGCGCACTGATCGCCGCGGCCACCGTGGCCCGCGCCGATGTGCTGCCGTTCGTCGCCAGCTGGTTCGGCAAGAACATCAACACCGCCGACACGGACAACCCGGAACACGACGTCAAAGCCAACCGGATGTGGGTCCTCGGACTCGGCATCGTGGCGATCATCATCGCCGTTATCACCAAGGACGTGGTCGCCGCCCTGACCATCGCCTACGACATTCTGGTCGGCGGCCTCCTTGTGGCCATCCTCGGCGGCCTGGTCTGGAAGCGCGGCACCGGTCACGCAGCAGCGGCGTCCATGGCGGTGGGCACGGTCATCACGCTCGGGACCATGATCATCCTGGAGATCAACGCCGAGGTTCCGCTGGACGGCATCTACGCGAACGAGCCGATCTACTACGGCCTGGCGGCCTCCGCGGTCGTCTACATCGCGGTGTCACTGCTGACCAAGCCGACGGATCCCGCAGTCATGAAGAACTGGAAGCGGCGGGTTGCCGGCGAGGCATCCGAGGACGAAGCGATTACGGTTCCGGTGCACTAGGTTCCGCTGGTCTACTGGCACCGCCGTCGGGCTTTAAAGCCTTTGGTGAATCATTCATTCTCCTCGGACTCGAGGAATTCCTCCCCTTCGAGCGGCACCACTGGCTTCTCGTCTCCGAGGAAGTCCTCCGCGTCCAGGGGAACCAGCCGGTCGGCCTCTTCGAGGAGCTCCTCGTCCCCGGTCTCCGCGGCATCGCTCACGGGCGCGTCCTCGGCGTAGTCGTAAGCGGGATCGGACTCGAGGGACTCCCGGGCCGGCTGGATGGGATGTGATCCGGTGATATCCATGGTGCAACCTCCGTACGACTCGGTGGCGGCAAGCCCCGGGGAGCCCGCCCTGGGTTTCATTCGAACACCGCTGACACGGACGGTCAAGGTCCCACAAATGCCGCCGGAAAGCAGTCGCTGGCGGCCCGGTCGAGGCAATCCAGTTACGGCCTCCCTAAACCTCCCGCTGAGGATACCCAGCCGAAAAAACGCGGAAATACGCGGTACTCTGGAGTCGCAATGGGGCCGGACCACGCCCGACCAAACCCAGGAGTTTTTCGTGTCTCAGCACACCGAATCGAACCGCAACGATTCTTCGCAGCCACACTCGACACAAGCCTCTTCGGCCCGCACCACGGACCCGGCAGCCCGTTCCGGCCTGAATTCAGACCCAAGTCCCGCGGACATCAAGCGCTGGCGCCAATACCTCGCCGACGAGCGAGCCGAGGCGGCCGTCTACCGGGATCTTGCGCAGAATCGCTCGGGCGAGGAGCGTGCCATCCTGCTGGCGCTGGCCGAGGCCGAGGGACGCCACGAGGCGCACTGGCTGCAGCTGCTCGGCGGCCACGCTGGCAAGGACCGGCATGCCTCCCTCCGCAGCCGGTTCCTGGGCTTCCTGGCCCGCCACTTCGGCTCGGTCTTCGTCCTGGCCCTGGCGCAGCGGGCCGAGAGCCGCTCCCCATACTCCACTGAAGCGTTCGCCACGCCGGCCATGGTCGCCGATGAGCAGATCCATGAAGAAGTAGTCCGCGGACTGGCCACCCGGGGCCGGAACCGCCTCGCGGGGACCTTCCGTGCCGCCGTCTTCGGTGCCAACGACGGGCTGGTCAGCAACCTGTCCCTGGTCATGGGCATGGCGGCGTCGGGCGTGGGCAGCCAGGTGGTGCTCCTCAGCGGCGTCGCCGGCCTGCTGGCCGGTGCGCTCTCCATGGGGGCCGGCGAGTTTATTTCCGTGCGCTCGCAGCGGGAGCTCCTCGCCGCGACCCGCCCCACCCAGATCACGTTGGCGGCAGCCCCGCTGCTGGATATCGAGCACAACGAACTCCTGCTCGTGTACCTGGCCCGCGGGATGTCCCGGGAGGCCGCCGAGCACCGCGTCGCGGAGCGGATGGGCCTGCTGGACTGCGACTGCGATCCGAGCCTGTCGCTGCGGCCGGAACTGCCCGAAAGCGAGGACGAGCACGAGGCCGTCGGCACCGCCTGGGGCGCGGCGGCGTCGAGCTTCTGCTTCTTCGCCTCCGGCGCGATCGTGCCCATCATTCCGTTCCTGCTGGGCATGACAGGTGTGGCCGCCTTGGTGGTTTCGGCCGTCCTCGTCGGCTTGGCGCTGCTGCTTACCGGCGGCGTCGTGGGCCTGCTCTCCGGCACGTCGCCGACCACCCGCGGCCTGCGACAGCTGGCCATCGGCATGGGCGCCGCCGGCGTGACGTACCTGCTGGGCCTGGTCTTTGGCGCCGTGGTTGGTTAGTGGACGGCCCTGAATTTAGGGACCGCGGGCCGCGGCACAGCCGGCGCGCCACCGCGCTGCGGGTTGTCAGAAACCTTGCCGCAGCTGCCGTGATCGCCGGCGGGGCCTTCCTCACGGCCGGACTGGTCTACGGCGATCCTCGATTCACCGGCCTGTTCGAGGTCAGCCGCGGAACGGGACACACGGCCGGCCGGGACGTGCAGGCGGAGCCGCGGTCCGGGCAGGAGTCCGGCCAGCCTGCCGTGCCTGCCACCGGGGACCGGGCCGACACTCCCCCGCCCGGTCTCGAGGAGCAGGACCGGCCCCTCGGCGCTCCCCGGAAACCGGAGAGCGCCAGCACCTCGTACAAGTTCCTCGCAACGAACGACGACGGCTCTCCGGTGGGTTACTCGCCGTGCCGGCCCCTGCACTACGTGGTCAACGCCGCCCTGGCGCCGCGGGGTGCCGAACGGCTCGTTGAAGATTCCATCCGGACGATCTCGGAGGCCACCGGGATCAAGTTCATCAGCGATGGCCCCACCACGGAGACTCCCTCGCCAACCCGGGCGCCCTACCAGAAGGACGCCTACGGGGACCGGTGGGCGCCGCTGCTGATCGCCTGGACCACACCGGAACAGGCCCCGCAGCTTAAAGGCCCGGTGATCGGCACGGGCGGCAGCACCCACTTCAGTTTCGGCGACGGTCCCAAGAGCTTTGTCACAGGCAGCCTGGAACTGGATGCCCCGCAAATCGCCGAAGACCTGGACCGCGGCCAGGGTGGGGCCTATGCCACGGCCGTGATTCTGCACGAGCTCGGCCACGTGATGGGCCTGGAGCATGTGGATGACCCGGTCCAGCTGATGTACCCGGAGATCGGCGCCCCGGACGGGCTTGCCGACGGTGACCTGAACGGGCTCTACGAGCTCGGCCACGCCCAGTGCCGCAAGGATCTCTGACCGGCTGAAACGCCAGAAACACCCCTACACCTCCGGTTGCGCTATCACTCTTGGCGGCCATTCCGGGGGTTTAAGGCCTAGAGCTGATAGCGCAACGGGGGTGCGGGGGGCGGACTGGGGGTCAGGAGACCTGGAGGCCGCCGTTGATGTCGTACGTGGCCGCCGTGATGTACCCGGCGTCGGGGCCGAGCAGGAAGGCGATCAGGGCCGCCACTTCCTCGCGGCTGCCGACGCGGCCCATCATGATCCCTTCGGACATCTGCGCCTTGCGGTCCTCACTCAGGGTGCCGCCCATGATGTCCGTGTCGATGGGGCCGGGGGCGATGGCGTTGACGGTGACGCCGAATTCGCCCACTTCGCGGGCCAGGGCCCGGGTGAATCCGATGATGCCGGCCTTGGAGGCGCTGTAGGCGACCTTGGAGTAGGTGCCGCCGCCGCGCTGTGCGGAAATCGAGGAGATGCTCACAATCCTGCCGAGCTTGCGCTCAATCATGCCCTTGAGCACGCGCTGGGAGACGATGAAGGATCCGCGCATGTTGATGGCGAAGACCTTGTCCCATTCTTCGACCGTGGTGTCCATGAACGGCGTCGGGGAACTGATGCCGGCCAGGTTGGCCAGGGCCACGATCGGAGGCAGCGAGCCCTCGATCTCCGTGATGGCCCGGTCTACGGACGCGGCGTCGGACACGTCCGCGCCGACGCCGMTGGCCTTGACCGCGCGGTTGGAGCCGATCTCGGCGGCAGCTGCGGCGGCGTCCTCGGCGTTGATGTCCAGGATTGCGATGGACCAGCCCTCGCTGGCCAGGCGGTCGGCGGCGGCGCGGCCGATGCCGCGGGCTGACGCGGCGCCGGTCAGGACGACGGTGCGCTCAGTGGGGAACGGGGTAATTGATGTCATTGCGAAGGTTCCTTCAGGGAGTTCGGGATCAGGGTACTTTGGCCGGGTCGACGACGGCGGCAGCCGCCGCGACGGCGGGGTCAAGAGCGGCGTCGCCTTCGGGGCGCTTGCGGGCGTAGAGGTAGGTGGCCGCGGCGGTGAGGCACA
This sequence comes from Arthrobacter sp. 05T47, assembly GCF_056395825.1. Taxonomy (NCBI): domain Bacteria; kingdom Bacillati; phylum Actinomycetota; class Actinomycetes; order Micrococcales; family Micrococcaceae; genus Arthrobacter; species Arthrobacter sp. 05T47. The sequence goes on from NZ_JBFTKG010000005.1 coordinate 65,566, forward strand.
GGCAGAGGGAGAGGAACAGCAGGCCGCTCTGGTTGCTGCCGGTAGCGTCCTTGAGGAGCCCGACGGCGTACGGGGAGATGAAGCCGCCGAGGTTTCCGAGCGAGTTCACCAGGGCCAGTCCGGAGGCGGCTGCAGCGCCGGTCAGGGCGGCGGAGGGCATCGAGAGGAACGGGGCGATTGCGCCGTAGATCCCCATGGCCGAGAGCGTCAGGCCGATCATCGCGAGGAACGGGTTGACCGGCAGCAGGTAGCCGGCGGCGAGGAGTCCCACGCCGGCGAGCACCATGCTGACCGCTGTGTGCCAGGCGCGCTTGCCGGTCCGGTCCGCGCGCTTGCTCCAGAAGTAGACGAATACTGCGGCCACGGCGTAGGGGATGAAGACGATGAAGCCAACTTCGGCCGTGGAGAACTTGCCAAGGGCTGCGACGATGGTGGGCATCCACAGGCCCAGGCCGTAGATTCCGCACACCAGGCCGAAATACAGGGCGGAGTAGACCAAGGTGCGCTTGTCCTTGAGCCCGGCCATGAAGTTGTGCTTTCCGGACTGGGACTTGGCTGCCAGTTCAGCGTCCATGGTGGCGGCGAGCCAGTTGCGCTCGTCGACGTTGAGCCATTTGGCGTCCCGCGGCCGGTCCGTCATGAGGATGGGGGTCAGGAGTCCAAGCGCGATCGCCGGGATGCCTTCGATGATGTAGAGCCACTGCCAGCCCTGCAGGCCCATGATGCCGTCCATCTGCAGGAGGAGCCCGGATACCGGGGCGCCGAGCGCGTTGGAGACGGGCTGGGCGAGGATGAAGATGCCCAGCACGGTGACGCGCTGTGCGGCGGGGAACCAGAGCGTCAGGTAGAACAGGATCGCCGGGAAGAACCCGGCCTCGGCGGCACCGAGCAGGAACCGGACGATGTAGTAGGTGGTTTCCCCGTTCACCAGGCACATGGCGGTGGCGAAGATGCCCCACGTGATCAGGATCCGGGCCAGCCACTTGCGGGCGCCGAACCGGTACATGCCCGCGTTGCTCGGAACTTCAAGAAGGGCGTAACCGAGGAAGAAGATGCCGGCGCCAAGACCGTAGGCGGCGGAGGTCAGGCCGATGTCCTCGCTCATGGTGAGTTTGGCGAAGCCGACGTTGTTGCGGTCCAGGTAGGCAACGAAGTAGAGCAGGACAATCAGGGGCATGACGCGACGGCGGACCTTGCGGAGCGTGCGGTCGCCCAATTCGCCGAGTCCGGAGGACTTGGGGGCTAATGAAGTCATCATCGACCTTCTTACGTGAGTTCCTGCCCTGCGGCTGTGCCGGGTGAGGAAGTCGGTGGATTAGGGAGTGGAGATCCTGCCCGTTTGCGAGTGTTGCAGGATGTCTATTTGAGTCAGATGTCAGACATCTGATTCAAGAACTAGGCACGAGCTTAGAATGTGATTCGGATTACGTCAAGGGTCTGGGGGCGGACGTCAGGACTTGACGCCGCGGACGTACCGCTCGTAGTCCGCATTGGTCTGGTCCATGTGCTCATCCATCGCCTGCCGCGAGCGCTCGGCGTCGCCGCTCAGGATGCTGTCCAGGACCCGCTGGTGGTAATCGATGGCGTGCTGCTGGATCACGCCGACGGCCGACGTCTCGCGTCGGGTCATGTACAGCAACTGGCCCAGCTGGGCGAACAGGGCCCGGACAAAGGGGTTGCCGGAGGCCCTCAGGACGGCGTCGTGGAAGCCAATGTCCGCCTCGACGAAGCGGTCCAGGTCGCCGGACTCGTGGAAGCGCTTCATGTCCGCGATGCACTCGCGCATCTGCTCGGCGTGCTCGGAGGTGTAGCGCTTGGCGGCGAGCGCGGCCGCGCCGGTCTCCACCATGCGGCGCATCTCGATCAGTCCCACCGAGACCTGGTCGGCCGCGTTGCCGTGCGAGGCCGCCTTAAAGATCGCGTCCAGGCCGGTCCAGTTGTCCGTGGGGTTGACGAAGGTTCCCCGGCCGGCCTTCACGTACAGGATGTTTTGGGCGCGGAGTGCCTTGAGGGCTTCGCGCACCGTCAGCCTGCTGACGTCGTAGGCTTTGGCGATGTCGGCTTCCGGCGGAATCGTACTGTGCGGCTGGAGCTTTCCATCGAGGATTTCGGTCAGCAGGCCGTCGACGAGCTCGTCGACCAGAGTCCTGCGGCCCATCCCGATTACCACCTTCAGTCGCGTTTTGTGCTTCCATCCACATTACCCAAGTCCCGCAGGCCCGGCCATGTACGCCTCGAGCTTGGCCAGCGTCTGTTCCAGGTTGGCCGGATGGCGGCGCAGGTAGCCCGCCAGCCGGAGAAGGCTCTTGCCGTGGACCCGCCGCGCGTCCCATTGCTCTGTGACCATGGTGCCGGCGGTTCCGTCGGCACCGGTGGACGGCTCGAGCAGGTAGCGCCACACGTGGCCATAGAAGTGCCGCCACGCGATCCGGCGGCCTTCCTCGAACTCGCAGACCCGGTTGAGGATTTTGTAGTTCACCCGCATGTTCATGTGCATGCCGAACCTGGCGCCGAGGTACAGCCGCCGGGGCCCGCGCGGCTGGGCGCCCTTCACGGTGTCCGAGCCGTCGATCACGCTGTGAAGGGCGGGCGTGGCGAGCACCTCGAAGATGGCTTCCGGGGCGGCCGGGATGTATCGGCTGCGGGACACGAGATAACGGGCGTTCATCTGGCAATCCTAGTCCGCGATCATGTTGCAGAATGAGGCATGCAGACTTCCCGCAACCTCGCCGGCGCCCGGCCGCGCATCGGCGTACCTGTCCGCCTCAGCAGCTCCGCCGACCCTGACCCGCGTGTGGCGGAGGCCAACGGATTGTTCGAGTACATCGTGGAGCTGCTGCGGGAGGGCGGCGGCGAACCGGTGCTGCTCACCGCTGTGGAGCCGTCCGACGGCGGCCTCGCCGCGGAGTTGTCGACCCTTGACGGCGTCGTGCTTCCCGGTGGCGGCGACCTCGACCCCGGCCTCTACGGCGAGGAACAAACCGATCTTTGCTACGACGTCAATCCCGCCCAGGACGCGCTGGACGTTGTGGTGGCGCGGCAGGCGATCGACGCCGGGCTGCCCGTGCTCGGCATCTGCCGCGGGCACCAACTGCTCAACGTGCTCTATGGCGGGACCCTGGTCCAGGACATGGCGCCGGGGACAGTCGTGCACCATGAGACCGCGCCGGTGCACGGGGCCGGACCGTGGGCCTGGCATGAGGTCGGCGTGCAGGCCGGCTCCAGGGTGGCTGCCTTGTACGGGAGCGAATCCGGTGCCGTGAGCGTGAAGATCGCGTCCGGCCACCACCAAGCCGTGGCCCGGGTGGCCGAGGGTTTGACGGTGACGGCCGTGGCCGAGGACGGGACCATTGAAGCGCTGGAGGATCCGGAGCGCTGGGTGGCCTCGGTCCAGTGGCACCCCGAGGCGCTGGAAATCCCCGCCGGAGAGCGACTCGCCCCCTTCCGGGCCTTCGTCGACGCGTGCCGGGCCCGCCGCTAAGGCCGGCAAGCCAACCGGAAACCCCGGGGCCGCGGCCCCGGGGTTTCCGTTTAGCTGCATTCAGTTCACTGGGCCAGGCCCAGGGGCTGGGCTCAGGGCCAGGCTCACCTGGCGACGCTGAGGGCCACGCGGACCGGCACGCCGGTGGCGAGCGATTCCTGGGCGGCGTCTGCCACCCGGGAAGCCGCCACGGCGTCTTCCGGGGTGCAGGGGTTCTCCCGGCGGCCAAGGATCAGTTCCACGAAGGCGGCCATCTCGGACCGGTACGCCGCCTCGAACCGCTCGGCGAAGGTCAGGTGCGGCTTTCCGGCGGGGAAGGTGATCCCAGCCTCGGCGGAGGCCAGCGCCGTCTTGTCGTCCAGGCCCACCATGAGCGAACCCCGGGAGCCCTGGATTTCGAGCCGGACGTCATGGCCGGCCCCGTTGTAGCGGGTGGCGGAGACCGTTCCCACGGTGCCGTCGTCGAACGTCACCAGCGCGAGGGCCGTGTCCACGTCGCCGGCTTCGCCAATGGCCGGATCTCCGTTGTTGGAGCCCCTGGCGTACACCTCGACGATTTCGCGGCCCGTGAGCCAGCGCAGGATGTCGAAATCGTGGACCGAGCAGTCGCGGAACAACCCGCCGGAGCTGGCCAGGAACTCCACCGGCGGCGGCGTCATGTCGCACGTGACGGCGCGCAGGGAGTGGATCCAGCCCAGTTCGCCGGCCTGGTAGGCGCGGCGCGCCTCGAGGTAGCCGGCGTCGAACCGGCGCTGATGCCCGATCTGCACCACGCCCTGGCGCTCGCGGACATAGTCGAGCACCGGCAGGGCGTCGGCCACGTTCAGGGCCACGGGCTTCTCGCAAAACACAGGGATCCCGGCGTCCACGCCGGCCTTGATGAGCTCGGGGTGGGTTCCGGTTCCCGTGGCGATGACCATGCCGTCCAGGCCGGAGCCCAGCAGGGCCTGGACCGACGGGAGGAATTCGGCGCCCAGACCGGACGCCACGGCCCGGGCATGCACTTCGGCGACGTCCGTGAGCCGGAGCCGGACGTGGATCCCTTGCGGATTCAGGACCTCGTTGAGGGCGGCGATGTTGTTGGCGTGCATGACGCCGATCCGCCCAACTCCGACGAGGCCGAGTACGACGTCCCTCATGCCGCTGCCCTCGCGGTCACAGTGAACGCTGAGCGGAAGGCCTCCAGGGCCGCATAACTGTCTCCACTGGCCCATGCTTCCATGCCCACTGTCCCTTCGTAGCCGGCATCGGCGAGTGCCCTGGCGACGGCCGCGTAGTTGATCTCGCCGGTCCCGGGTTCACAGCGGCCAGGAACATCCGCCACCTGGATTTCGCCGATGTACGGCAGGGCGCTCCGGACGAGTTCGATCAGGTTCCCCTCCCCCATTTGGGCGTGGTATAGATCCAGCATGAGTCTGGCGTTCGGATGCCCGGCGGCCTGCACCAGCGCCAGGGTGTCCTTGGCACGGGCCAGCGGGATGCCGGGGTGGTCAAGGATGGTGTTGAGGTTCTCGAGGCAGAAGGTCACGCCGTGCTTCTCACCGAGCTTTCCGAGCCGTTCCAGGGTCCGGGCGCCGGTGGCCCACATGTGGCCGCTGGATCGGTAGACCGGCCGTGCCGCCTGGCCGTCGACGAGTTCGGCCGGGTGGACCACCAGCCGGCTGACGCCAAGCTCCAGTGCGGTGGGGATCAGGGTCTCGGCTGTCCGCACCACGTCATCCGCCGTGTCCGGGTCCACGAGGCTGCCGGCGGTGTATCCGGTCATGGACGAAAACACCGCCCCGGTGGCCTTGAGCGCGCCGATGTCTTTGGAGCGCGAGTCCCAGAGTTCGACGTCGAAGCCCGCCTCGTGGATCCGGCGCACCCGCTCCGTGAAAGGCAGGTCGGTGAAGACCATCTCGGCGCAGACGGCAAGCCGCATTAGAGGACCGCCTTCTCGTTGACGGCCACTGTGTTGACCGTTGCCGGGGCCCCCTGCTTGACCGACTCGATGCAGGCCAGGGCTACGGCCAGCGCGCGCCGGGCGTCATTGGCCACCGGGGTGAGGGTGAACGGCTTCGACGGCGGCACTGTTCCGTCGCGCCGGGCGCGCACCGCGTCGGCGAAGTCCACGAGTTCATCGGTGTAGGCCTGCCGGAAGAGTTCGACGTTCAGCCGTGGAGTGTCGGCGGACATCCCCTCGGCGGTGAACCGGCGGGCGGCGGTTTCGGTGGACCGTCCGGCCTGGACCATGCCGCGGGAACCGAAGACCTCGCCGCGGATGTCGTAGCCGTAGAGAGCGCTGAAGTTTGCCTCGGCGACGGCGATCGCGCCGTTGCTGTAGCGGATGGTCACGACGGCGGTGTCCAGGAAGCCCTGGTCCCGCAGTCCCGGCTCCACGAGTGCGTCGGCGACTGCGTAGACCTCCACAGGTTCGGCGCCTTCGTTGAACCAGTTGAGGGTGTCGAAGTCGTGGATGAGGGTCTCGAGGAAGACCGTCCACGCCGGGATCCTGGCGGCGTGGCCGATGCTTCCCGTGCCCGGGTCCCGGGTCAGTGAACGCATCAGCTGGGGCGTCCCGGCAATTCCGGCGGCGAGGTCCTTCTTGGCTGCCTGGAAGTCGTCGGCGTACCGGCGGTTGAAGCCGATCTGGAAGTGCACCCCGGCGGCGTCGACGGCGGCAAGGGCGGCGTCGAGTTCCTGGAGCCCCAGCCCTGCGGGCTTTTCGCAGAAGACGTGCTTTCCGGCGGCCGCAGCCTGCCCGATCAGGGAGGAATGGAACCGGGCGGGGCTGGCGATGACGACGGCGTCGATCTCCGGGTCGGCCAGGAGGTCGGCGGCGTCGGCGGTCACCTTCGCGGTGCCCAGGGTGCCGGCCAGTGCCTCGGCGGATTCCAGGTTGGGATCCGCGATGGCGGCCAGGACGGCGCCCGGGACCCGGCGGGCAATGCTCTCGGCGTGGAAAGCGCCCATCCAGCCGGAGCCGATCAGCCCGATCCGTACGGGCTGCGCGGCGTCGGACGGGGTGCGGTTGAGGTAAGCCAAAGGCCTGTCCTTTCTAGGATTTGGGACGGTACTTACGCGTACGTGTTACCGGTCGTCTGGGCCACGTCGGCGACTTCGCCCTGGACTTCTTTCACGATGTCGCCGTGGCCGCCGAGTTGTTCGAGTTCGTGGGCGAGTTCGGCGAGTTCGGCGCCGCCGGCCATTTGGGCGGTGAGTTCGTCCAGGGTGATGTCCTTCTTGTCGTAGTAGCCGATCGACTTGCCGCGTTTGAGCAGCAGGAACCGGTCCCCGACGGGGAAGGCGTGGTGCGGGTTGTGGGTGATGAAGATGACGCCCAGGCCGCGGTCGCGGGCCTGGAGGATGTAGCGCAGGACCACGCCGGACTGCTTCACGCCCAGCGCCGCGGTGGGCTCGTCCAGAATCAAGACCTTCGCGCCGAAGTACACGGCGCGGGCGATCGCGACGCACTGGCGTTCACCGCCGGAGAGCTGGCCGATGGGCTGCTCGACATCGCGCAGGTCGATGCCCATCGCGGCGAGTTCCTTGAGCGTGATCTCCTTCATCTTGTCGACGTCCATGCTCTTGAACGGGCCGAACCCGGACGTAAGTTCGGAGCCGAGGAAGAAGTTCCGCCAGATCGGCATCAGGGGCACCACCGCGAGGTCCTGGTAGACGGTGGCGATGCCCACGTCCAGGGCGTCGCGGGGGGAGGTGAATTTCCGGTCCTCGCCCATGACTTTCAGTGTTCCGGCGTCGTGCTGGTGCAGGCCGGCGATGATCTTGATCAGGGTGGACTTTCCCGCGCCGTTATCGCCCAGGACGCAGGTGACGCGGCCGTTGTCCACGGCCATGGTGACATCGGAGAGGGCGATGATGTTCCCGTAGTGCTTGGCGACCCCGTCCAAGGAGAGCAGGTGCACGGGGGTGTGGGTGAGGGGGTCTTTTTCGTTCTGCAGCAGGGTCTGCTGGTCGATCTCTTTGGCATTCATTTCCGGGCCCCTTTTACTTCAGTTCCGCGCGGCGCTTGACGATGAGGTTGACGATGGTGGCCAGCAGCAGCATCAGGCCCAGGAAGAACTTGAACCAGTCCGGGTTCCACTGGGCGTAGACGATGCCCTTGTTGGCCATGCCGAAGATGAACGCGCCGATCGCGCCGCCGATCGCCGAGCCGTATCCGCCGGTCAGGAGGCAGCCGCCGATCACCGCGGCGATGATGTAGAGGAACTCGTTGCCCACGCCCTCACCGGACTGCACGGCGTCGAAGGCGAAGAGGTTGTGCATGCCCAGGATCCAGGCGCAGAACCCCACGGCCATGAACAGGCCGATCTTGGTGGCCTTGACCGGCACGCCCACGGCGCGGGCCGCGTTCGCGTCCCCGCCGACGGCGAAGATCCAGTTCCCCACCCGGGTCCGCATCAGCACCCAGGTGGCCACCGCGACGAGCGCGAACCAGATGAACACGGTGATCTTGACCTCGACGCCGCCGATACTGATCGAGGAGGCGAAGACCGCATGGGCGGAGGCGAAGCCGTCCATGGACGAGATTGACGGTGAGGACACCGAGCCGCCGATCAGCCGGGTCAGGCCCAGGTTCAGGCCGGTCAGCATCAGGAACGTCGCCAGGGTCACGATGAAGGAGGGCAGCTTGGTCTTGATCAGGATCCAGCCGTTGATGAACCCGATCGAGAGGGACACCACCAGGGCCAGGCCTACGCCGACCCAGACGTTGGTGCTGAAGTTCCAGCTGAACAGCGACGCGGTCAGCGCCGAGGTGATCACCGCGACGCCGGTGGAGAGGTCGAACTCCCCGCCGATCATCAGCAAGGACACTCCGACGGCCATGATCCCGATCGTGGAGGAGCCGTACAGGATGGTCGCGAAGGCGTTGGGCTGGGTGAACGTCGGGGACACCAACGCGAAGAAGATGAAAAGGACGATCGCGCCCACCAGGGCACCGACCTCGGGACGTCCCAGCAGTTTCTGGAACGGACTGCGCTTGGCGACGCGCTCATCGGGCGCCGGCGACTTTGTCTTTGTCTGGGTGATGGTCATGATGATTCTCCTTGCTGCCGGGCCGGCACGGGGCCGGCCCGGCCAGCGGACTGTTAGCGGATACCCTGCTGGGCGAACTTCAGGACATCAGCCGCATTGCTCTTGTCTACGATGCTCGGGCCGGTGAGGACCGACTGTCCGCCGCCCAGCTTGAATCCGCCGCGCTTGTTCTGCCACAGCGCATCAACTGCGCTGTAACCCTGCAGCCACGGCTGCTGGTCCACGGTGAAAAGGACAGCTCCGTCAACGATCTTCTGGGCGAGATCCGCGTTCAGGTCGAAGCTTGCTACCTTGGCGGAGCTGCCGGCATCAGTGACCGACTTGAGGAGCGTGAGGGTGATGGGGGCGCCGAGGCCGATGATGACGTCGGCGTCCTTGGACGCCTGGAGCTTGGCGGTCGCCGTGGACTGAACGGCGGTCATGTCCTTGCCGTCGACGTACAGGATTTCCGTTCCGGGCACCTTGGCCTTGACGCCGGCGCAGCGCGCTTCAAGGCCAACGTGGCCCTGCTGCTGAATCACGCAGACCGGGTGCTTGTAGCCCTCCGCCGCGAGCCTGGTGCCGACGGCCTCGCCGGCCAGCTGCTCGTTGGAACCGAAGTGGGTGAAAGCGCCGAGTGCCTGGGAGACGCCTTCACCGGCATTGAGGCTGACGACGGGGATGCCGGCGTCGGTGGCCTTCTTCAGGACATCCTTCAGAGCGTCCGGCGTCGCGAGGGTGACAGCGATGCCGTCAACCTTCTGGTCGATGGCCTGCTGGACGAGCTGGGCCTGCCGGCCGGCTTCGGGATCGGACGTGTACAGGAGTTCAACGTTGTCCTTCGCCGATGCCTCCTCGGCGCCCTTGCGGACGATATCCCAGAAGGTATCGCCTCCCGAGGCGTGGGTGATGAGGGCGACCTTGAGCCGGGGCGTCGAGACGGCCTGGCCGCCACCGCCGGCTGCGTTGCCCGTGTCCGCGGGCTTGCCGCCAGTGCTGGAACAGGCGCTAAGGGCCATCATCGGAACGACGGCGGCCACCAGCGCCGCCTTCCGCCAGGAAAACTTCTTCACGATAAATCTCCTTTGATTCGGGCTACCCCGCACGCTTCATCACGCCGGTCCGTGAGCCTTCTCCACTGATCATGGTGACTCCGATCACAGTTGTCAATAGTTTGTCCTGACATTAGGATGTTTTGACGTAACGCAACGCGATTCAGTCGACATTTTGGCGGGGTCGATCATTCAGGAAGGGCCCACCAACCCCCTACTCCCCCGGCGTCGAACACCAACCCTTGGCCGCCCACGGCAGCCCTGCTACTATCAGAAAAAGGCAGTATGTCCTATCAAGCGAACATAGCCTGACATGCGCGGACAGGCCGGCACTACGGCCGCCGCGGAGCACAAGGGAGCGCGCCCAGTGGCGAATCAACTAAATCTGCGGATCGACCGTTCTTCCCCCGTACCGCTGTATCACCAAGTGGTGCAGGGCATCGAGGCCGCGATCCACACGGGACTGCTGGAGCCTGGCAGCAGGCTGGAAAATGAGATCGACCTGGCCGCCCAGCTCAATCTTTCCCGTCCCACCATGCGCAAGGCCATGGACGAGCTGGTCCGTTCCGGGCTCCTGGTCCGCAAGCGCGGCGTGGGCACCCAGGTGGTCTCCAGCCAGGTCCGCCGCCCGCTGGAGCTCTCGAGCCTCTACGACGACCTCAGCAACAACGGCAGCAAACCCACTACCGACGTGCTGAGCTTCTCGCATGAGGAGGCGGACGCCACGATCCGGACGGCGCTGCAGCTTCCAGCCGGCGCCAAGGTGTACCACTTCAGCAGGCTCCGGAAGGTGGGCGGCAAGCCGCTTGCCCTGATGGAGAACTGGGTGCGCGATGACATCACGTCCATCGACGAGGCAGGCCTGGCCTCGCAGGGCCTCTACGCCATCCTGCGCAACGGCGGCGTGAATTTCCGCCTGGCCTCCCAGCGGATCGGCGCCATGATCGCCAACGACTACCAGGCGCCGCTGCTTGAGACCACGCCCGGCTCTGCCCTGGTCACCATGGAGCGCACCGCCGTGGACGACACGGGACGCATGGTGGAAACCGGCCACCACGTCTACCGTGCGGATTCCTACAGCTTTGAAATGACACTGGTTCAAAGGTGACAGTTCAAAGGTGAGCGTTCAACGGTGAGCGTTCAGCGCTAAGAGTTTAGAGAAACGGGTCCCATGGATAAGCGCTCAACGACGGGCGCTAACCATCCCGACAGCACACACGCGCCTTCCTCCGGCGCGACAACGAAAGGGCAGCTTCCATGGCCAATTGGGTCTATCCACTCGGCACCGCCGCCGAAGGCAAGTGGGACATTTCGATCGGGACGTCCGATTCCGCATTGGCGGTGGATGGCTGGGCGCACACCGGGCTGAAGGTCGCCACGCTGGCGGCCGGCGGCGCCGTCGGACTGGAGGCCGCGGCGGAGGAACGCATCGTGATCCCGCTCAACGGCTCCTTCGTGGCGACCGTGGACGGCCAGGACTATCCGCTGGCCGGCCGGGACAGTGTCTTCAGCGGCCCCAGTGATGTGCTCTACACGGGAACTGGCAAGGCGGTGACCATTGCCTCGGCCGACGGCGGCCGGGTGGCGGTGGCCACGGCCCCGGCCAAGGCCTCCTACCCGGTCCGCCTCGTCACCGCGGCCGAGACGCCGGTAGAACTGCGCGGAGCGGGCAACTGCTCCCGCCAGGTCCACAATTTCGGCACCCCGGCGGCGTTGGAAGCGGACCGCTTCATCGTCTGCGAGGTCCTTACCCCGGCCGGCAACTGGTCCTCCTATCCCCCGCACAAGCACGATGAGGAAAAAGACGGCGAGACCAGCCTCGAGGAGATCTACTACTTCGAAACCCGCGTGGCGCCCGGAGCGCCTCGGCGCCCGGGCGCCGAGGACGCCATCGGCTACCAGCGGGTCTACGCCTCCGATGAGCGGCCCATCGACGTTTCGGCCGAGGTCCGGACAGGCGATGTCGTCCTGGTGCCCTACGGCTGGCACGGGCCCGCCATGGCCGCCCCCGGCTACGACATGTACTACCTCAACGTCATGGCGGGACCGGGCCCGGTCCGCGAGTGGCTCATAAGCGACGACCCGCACCACGGCTGGATCCGCCAGACCTGGGAGGGCCAGGACCTGGACCCGCGGCTGCCGTTCGGCCGATAGGCCCGCTGCTGTTAGGCCGTTAGGCCGTTAGGCCGCCTGCAGCTCGGTCTCTGCCTCAGCCTCGGAGCTGTCGACGTCGGCCGGCCGGCCGGCGTCGTGCTTCTTGGCAGCCGCGGCCGCGAACGCCATGACCACCAGGCCCAGCAGGGTGATCCCGGCACCGGCCCAGATCGGCGAGGTGTAGCCGAGGCCGGCGGTGATTGTGACGCCGCCCAGCCAGGCCCCCAGGGCATTGCCGACGTTGAAGGCGCCAATGTTGGCGCCGGAGGCCAGGGTGGGAGCGCTGCTGGCGTACTTCATCACGCGCATCTGCAGCCCGGGAACCGTGGCGAAACCGAAGCCGCCCAGCAGGACCATGGTGGCGATGGTCATCGGCTGGTTGCCGGCGGTCAGGGCGAAGGCCACGAGCACCACCACCAGGACAGCGAGCACCACCAGCAGGGTGCGGTCCACATTCTTGTCGGCCGCCTTGCCGCCGAGGGTGTTGCCGATGAAGAGCCCGACGCCGAAGAGGATCAGCAGCCACGGGACGGTGGTGGCGGAGAAGCCGGTGACCTCGGTGAGGGTGAAGGCAATGTAGGTGAAGGCGCCGAACATGCCGCCGTAGCCGAGGATGGTGACCAGGATGGAGAGCCAGACCTGCCCGGACCGGAAGGCCCGGAGCTCGCCGCGCAATCCGCCGGTGGCAGAACCGTCAGCCGCGGCGCCGGAGCCGGTTTTCGGAACGAGGGCGAGGATGCCTGCCAGGGCAACGACGCCAACGACGGTGATCGCCCAGAACGTGGCCCGCCAGCCCGCGGCCTGGCCCAGCATGGTGCCGAACGGGACACCCAGGACATTGGCCGCCGTGAGGCCGGTGAACATGATCGCGATCGCGCCGGCCTTCTTGTTGGGCGCCACCATACTGGCGGCCACCACGGCACCGATGCCGAAGAATGCCCCGTGCGCCAGCGCGGCAATAATGCGGCCGGCCATCATCAGCCCGTAGTCGGGGGCGAGCGCCGAGACGAGGTTGCCGGCGATGAACAGCACCATCAGCACGGCCAGTACCGGCTTGCGCTCGAATCGCGTCACGGCCGCGGTGAGACCAAGCGCTCCCACCACGACGGCGAGCGCGTAGCCGGAGATGAGCCAGCCAGCGGTGGCCTCGGTGACGTGGAAGTCTGCGGCCACTTGCGGCAGCAGGCCCATGATGACGAACTCGGTGAGTCCGATGCCGAACCCGCCGAGGGCGAGGGCTATCAGGCCAACAGGCATGGAGGTGCTCCTTACAAAGCTGTACGGAAAGGGGTATGACGCGTAAGCTAGTAATTGCAGACGCGTTATTTATTGATGTACAACAAATTGTTGCACAAGCAGATACAGCGCGCAAGCAACTATTATTTGATGTGTCCGGCACCACCCCGCCGGGCACGCGAGCTGAAGGGAATCAGCAGATGGGCATCAAGGACGACGCCGTCGAGGTCCGGGCACAAGGCTGGCGGACCCTGGCGGCCCTGCACGGCCTGATCGAGGCCGAGCTGGAGCGTTCCCTGCAGGCCGAGGCGCAGCTCTCGGTGGTGGAATACACCGTGCTGGACGCGCTCAGCCGGCAGGACGGCTGGCATATGCGGATGCAGCAACTGGCCCGTGCCACGGCGCTGAGCGCGAGCGCCACCACGCGGCTGGTCAACAGGCTCGAGGACCGCGGGCTGCTGACCCGGATCCTGTGCGCGGATGACCGCCGCGGGATCTACACCGAGCTCACACCCAGCGGCATCACACTGCTCGAGCAGAGCAGGCCGGTCCACGACGCCACGCTGGAGCGGGCGCTGGCCGAGGCCCAGGAAGTGCCGGAACTGGCACCCCTGGTGGACGCCCTCCCCCGGCTGCACGTAGGCGTCTAGCGCTGCCACGCCTCGCCCGAAACGCAGTAAGAACGCAGAAGAGCCCCGCCCCACGGACATCCGAGGGGCGGGGCTTTCGGTTTGTACGGCTGGACGCTTTGTACGGTTAGACGGTGATGGGTTGCTTGGCGGCGGCCTGTTTGAAGAAGTGTTCCAGGTCCTCCAGGCTCTTGCCCCGGGTCTCCGGGACCACGCGCTTCACCCAGACGATGGCGGCCATCTGGAGCGCGACGAAAATGAAGAACGTCGCCGAGACGCCAATCCAGGACACCATCTGCGGGAAGAAGAACCCGATCAGGAAGTTGATCATCCACAGCACAAACACGCAGATGCCCATGGCGATGCCGCGGACGTGCAGCGGGAAGATTTCGGCCATGGTCAGCCATGTCACGGTGCCGATGCAGGCCTGCATCGAGGCGAGGAAGGTGACCATGAACAGCAGGACCAGGTAGCCGCGGAGGATGCCTTCCGGGATGAGCAGAGAGATGACGCCGATAGCCAGCAGGGACGTTGCCGTGCCGGCCAGGCCGGCGATCAGCATGGACTTCCGCGGAAGGCGCGACATCAGGGACATCCCGACGACGACGGCGACCACCGAGGTTACGCCGTTGACGACGTTGGCAATCAGGGCGCCCTGGTCTCCGAAGCCGGAGCTGGAGAGGATGGAGGTGCCGTAGTACATGATGGCGTTGACGCCGCTGATCTGGTTGATCACGGCCATGCCCAGTCCGACTACGAAGATCCGCCGGATCCACGGCACCGTGAGGTCACGGAAGGTGCCGAGCTTGGATTGGTAGTCCTCCCGGGCGGCCTGCCGGACCTCGTCGAACTCGGTGGACACGTCCTCCGCGGCACGGGTCCGGCGCAGCACGTCGAGGACTTCGCCGAAGCGGCCGGCGGAGGCCAGCCAGCGCGGGCTTTCCGGCAGCAGGAGCATGCCAAGCCATAGGATGACCGCAGGCAGCGTGGCGATGACCAGCATCCACCGCCACACGTGAGAGGCCTCAGGAAAAGCGTTGCCCAGCACGGCGTTGAACGTGAAGGCCAGGAACTGACCGGTGACAATCATGAGCTCGTTTTGCGTCACGATGCGCCCGCGCTGGGCTGACGGGGACATTTCGGCCAGGTACACCGGAACGATCACCGACGCGCCGCCGACGGCGAGGCCGAGCAGGGTGCGGGAGGCGACGAGCATTTCGGTGCTGGGCGACAGGGAACAGGCGATGGTGGCCACCGCGAAGATGATCGCGAGCCCCATGATGGTCCTGCGCCGGCCGAAGCGGTCCGAGAGCCTGCCTGCCGAGATGGCGCCGAACGCCGCACCGAACAGCAAGGTGGAGGTTACAAGCCCTTCGGTCAGCGGGGTGAGGCCGAGGTCCCGCTGCATGAACGGCAGGGCGCCGTTGATCACTCCGGTGTCATAGCCGAAGAGGAGACCGCCGAACGTGGAGAAGAGCGCCACCCGCCGCATGAAGCCCTTGGGATTGGACGCTCCGCCCGGAGCCGGGTCCGTCAACTCCCTTGAGGCGGGCTCTGTTGTGTCCGACTGTGTAGTGGCGGATGTCGTTCTGTCCCCCGCCCTCATAGGCTCGCCTTCGCGACGCGCTGCTGCATCGTCTCCAGCTGGTAGCGGGAGACCTCCGCGGCGTTGTCGTCCTCGGCGAAGACGCTGGAGACCATGACCGTGTCCTCGCGGTCCAGGAAGCCGATTTCCTTCAGACCGCCGAAGAACTCGTCCCAGTTGACGTCGCCGTCGCCGATCTTCAAATGCTGGTGCACCCGCACCGGGTTGCCGGGCGGGTTGGTGATGTAGCGCAGCCCGTGCGAGGCGTGGTGATTCATGGTGTCGGCGACGTGGACCAGGCGAAGCTTGTCCCCCGCGGCCCTCATGATCTCAAGCGGCTCGTTCTTCATGTGGAAGCTGTGCGAGGCCACGTAGACCAGGCCAACGTTCTTCGAGTTCAGCCCGCGGATCACCCGGATCGCGGCGAGGCCCTCCTCGACGAAGTCATCCGGATGCGGATCGATCAGCAGGTCGATCCCCTCCCGCTCGATGATGGGGAGCAGCTCCTCCATGGAGCGGTAAAAGGCGCGCTCGGATTCCTCGGCCTTCTCCGGCCGGCCGCTGAACTCGGTGTTCATGGTGCCCACGCCGAGGTCCACAGTGATCTGGATGGCGCGCTTCCAGTAACGGACGGCGGCCTCGCGGGCGTCCTCGTCCGGCCCGGACCACCGCAGCACGGGCAGCACCGAGGCGATTTCGATTCCCGCGTCCTTGCAGGCCGACTTCAGCTGGCCCACCAGCTCGTCGTCGGCCTTCGGGTGGTTGAAGAACGGGATGAAATCGGCGTGCGGGGTCATCTGCATGTACTTGTAGCCGAGGTCGGCCACCACGCGAGGGAACTCAAGGAGTCCGTGGCTGTGGTGGAACGGCGTGGGGTCAAGGGCGATTTTCACGGTGGACACTCCATTGTGGATCTGGTGGGCGTGCGGCCGGCCGGCTGCCCTGCAATACAGGGCGGCCGGCCGACAGAGGTTCTAGCGGTAGAGGGCGGGCTTGGCGTTGAGCTTCACGGCGACTTTTTCGCCGTTCTTCTGCGCCTCGACGCCGGCCTCGCAGCAGGCGGCGGTGGCGTAACCGTCCCAGGCGGTGGGGCCGCCGATCTCATCACGGAGGGCGGCGTCCACCCAGGACTGGATTTCGACGTCGTACGCTGCACCGAACCGCTCCTCGAAGCCGGGGGTGACATTGCCGCCCCAGCGGCCGTTGCTGCGGGTGTACGGGCCCTGGTCGCCGCCGATGCTGACGATGCCGTCCTCGAAGGAGGCCTGGGTGGCCACCTCGTAGCCGAACTTCGCGTTGACGTAGATCTCGACGTCGGCCAGGACGCCGGACTCGGTTTCGATCAGCACGTGCTGCGGGTCGTGCTGCCCGGCCGGGGCGTTCCGTGTGGCCTTGCCCAGGCGGACCTGGACCGAGGTGATTTCCTCGCCGGTGAAGTAGCGGATGGCGTCGAATTCGTGCACCACGGAGTCGTTGATGAGCATCTCGTTGGTGAAGCCCGCCGGGGTGGTGGGGTTGCGGTGCTGGTGGTGCAGCATGAGCAGTTCGCCGAGTTCGGAGTCGCGGATGATCTTGCCAAGCGCGGCGTATTCGGCGTCGAAGCGGCGCATGAAGCCGACCTGGATGCGCTTGTGGCCCAGCAGCTGCTCGGCCTCGACAACCTTCCAGGACGACTCGGCATCCGGGGTGAGCGGCTTCTCGCAGAGGATGGGGATGTCCTTGGCGATCGCCTTGAGCAGGATGTCCTCGTGCAGGAACCCGGGGGTGGCGATCAGCACGGCGTTGACGTCGCCGTTGTTGAGGGCTTCCTCGGCGTCGGCGAGGGCGACGGCGCCGGGGATGCCTTCGATCGCGGCTTGGGCGCGGGCGAGGTCGACGTCGACGACGGCGGCGACTTCAGCGCCGTGGATGCGGGTGTTGAGCCGCTGGATGTGGTCTGCGCCCATACGGCCGGCGCCGATGACAGCTACGCGGAGGGTCTTGGTCATGATCTTGTCCTCAGTTCTAGTTGACGGCCGTGCGGGAGCCGCAGGAGAGCAGGTAGTTCCGGGTGCGCTTGGCGATCGGCATGGGCACGTCGAAGGCGACGGGGTACATGTCCTGCTCCACAATGCCAAAGATCGGCCGGTTCAGCGCCTCGACGGCTTCGATGACGGCGCGCAAGTCCGGCAGGCCGTTCGGCGGCTCGGTCATGACACCGGCCAGGTTGGCGGCAGCCCAGGTCATGTTTTCCGCGTTGACCTTTTTCAGGATGTCCGGGTTGATCTGCTTGAGGTGCAGGTAGCCGATCCGGTCCGGGTAGTTCTTGATCAGCTCAAGGCTGGAGGCCCCGCAGTATTCGGCGTGGCCAGTGTCCAGGCACAGGTTGAGGTACTTGGCGTCCGTCGCGGCGAGCAGGGTCTCGATGTCCTCCTGCGCACCGACATGGGAGTCGGCGTGCGAGTGGAACTGCTGCTTCAGGCCAAAGTCCTCCAGCAGCGTCTTGCCCAGGCGGTTGTGGCCGGCGAACAAGTCGCCCCACGCCTTCTCGGTAAGGTTGCCGCTTTCGACGGCCTCTCCCGTGACGTCGTCGCGCCACATGGCGGGAATGACCACGATGTGTTCGCCTCCCATGGCCGCTGTGAGTTCGGCGACCTTGCGGGCCGGCTCCCACGCCGTTTCCCACTGGTCCAGCCCGCGGTGGAACGCTGTGAAGACCGTTCCGGCGGTGACCTTCAGGTCGCGGGCCTTGAGCTCCTCGGCCAGCCGGGTGGGATCGTTCGGCAGGTAACCGTACGGTCCGAGTTCGATCCACTTGTAGCCGGATTCGGCGACCTCGTCGAGGAAGCGTTCCCACGGGGTCTGCTTGGGGTCATCCGGGAACCAGACGCCCCAGGAGTCCGGCGCGGTGCCGATGATCAGCTTGTTCTCAGCCATTTCCATTCCTTCTCATCGATTGCTCCGCAGGTGCCCTTTTGGACGCTCAAAACGGCAGTTACGAAGCAATCGATCATGGTTGTTGGGGGTCAGTTGGAGGGGAAGTTGTAGGAGGCGCCGGAGGCGTGGGTGGGTTCGGGCCAGCGGGAGGTGACGACCTTGCCGCGGGTGTAGAAGGACACGCCCTCGGGGCCGTAGATGTGCTTGTCGCCGAACAGCGAGGCCTTCCAGCCGCCGAAGGAGTGGTAGGCCACCGGCACGGGCAGCGGGACGTTGATGCCGATCATGCCCACGGTGACGGAGCGCTGGAACTTCCGGGCCGCGGCTCCGGAGGAGGTGAAGATCGCGGTGCCGTTGCCGTACGGGTTGGAGTTGATCAGGGCGATGCCGGCGTCGAGGTCCTCTACGCGGACGACCACGAGGACGGGGCCGAAGATTTCCTCGGTGTAGGCCGTCATTTCGGTCTTGACGTGGTCCAGGACGGTGGGGCCGACCCAGAATCCGTCCTCGTGGCCGGGGACCACGAGGTCACGGCCGTCCACCACCATGGCCGCGCCCGCGGTTTCGGCCTCGGTGACGATCTTCACGATCCGTTCCTTGGACGCCGGGGTGATCACGGGTCCCATGTCGGCGCCGGGGGCGGTGCCGTTGTTGACCTTGACGGCGAGGGCGCGTTCTTCGACCTTCTTGACCAGCAGGTCCGCGGCGTCACCGACGGCGACGGCGACGGAGATCGCCATGCAGCGTTCGCCGGCGGAGCCGAAGGCGGCGGCGGCGAGGTGGTCGGCGGCGTTATCGAGGTCGGCGTCGGGCAGGATGATCGCGTGGTTCTTCGCGCCTCCGAGGGCCTGGACGCGCTTGCCGTGGGCGGTGGCGGTCTCGTGGACGTACTTCGCGATCGGGGTGGAGCCGACGAAGGAGATGCCGTCCACGTCCGGGTGCGTCAGCAGGCCGTCGACGGTTTCCTTGTCGCCGTGCAGGACCTGGAACACGCCGTCGGGCAGGCCGGCCTGCTTCCAGAGCTTGGCCAGGAGCATGGAGGCGGAGGGGTCGCGCTCGGAGGGCTTGAGGATGAAGGCGTTGCCGGTCGCGATCGCCATCGGGGCCATCCACAGCGGCACCATGACCGGGAAGTTGAACGGGGTGATGCCGGCGACGACGCCGAGCGGCTCGCGGAAGGAGAAGACGTCGATGCCGGTGGAGACCTGGTCCGAGTAGTCGCCCTTGAGCAGCTGCGGGATGCCGCAGGCGAATTCGATGACCTCCAGGCCGCGGCCGATCTCGCCCTTGGCATCGGAAAGGACCTTGCCGTGCTCGGCAGTGATCAGCTCGGCGAGCTCATCCACGTGCGCCGCGACCAGTTCGCGGAACTTGAAGAGCACCGCGGTGCGCTTGGCCAGGGAGATGTCGCCCCAGGAATCGGCGGCGGCGCGGGCGGCGGCGACCGTGGCGTCGAGGTCTTCCCGGTTGGCCAGCCGCAGCTCGCCCGAGACGGCGCCCGTGGCGGGGTTGTAGACGGGCTGGGTGCGGGTGCCGGTGCCTGCGGTTTCGGCGCCATTGATGAAGTGCTGGATGGTTTTGGTGCTCTGGGTCTGAGTGCTCTGGTCAGTGGTGGCAGTCATGGGACTCTTCCTTGAGTGATTGAAGTTCGAAGGGGGATCAGCCGAGCAGCTTGCGCTGGCGGCCCTTGTGGTCGACATAGGTCTGGAACGCCTGCTTGGTGGACTCGAGCTCGGAGACCTGGGAGACCGGAACGTCCCACCACGACTCGGAGCTGGGGGCGTCCAGCAGCGGGTCGGATTCGACGTGGATGACGATCGGTCCGCCGTTTTCGGGGGCGGCCTTGGCGTCGCGGATGGCCTGTTCGAGCTCGGCGATGACCTTCCCCCCCGGTTCGATCCGGATGACCTTCACGCCCAGGCTTTCGGCGTTCAGGGCCAGGTCCACCGGGAGCCGGTCGCCGTCGTCGAAGCTGTGCTGTTCCTGATCCAGCGCACGGTACTGGGTGCCGAAGCGCTGGGAGCCGAGGGACTCCGAGAGCGAGCCGATCGAGGCGTAGCCGTGGTTCTGGATCAGGACGACGATCAGCTTGATCCGCTCGGCGACGGCGGTGACGAGTTCGGTGTGCATCATCAGGTAGGAGCCGTCCCCCACCATCACGACGACGTCGCGCTGCGTCCCGCCTTTCGCGGCTTCGGCCAGGGCTGCGCGCTTGACGCCTAGTCCGCCCGGGATTTCGTAGCCCATGCAGGAGTAGGCGTATTCGACGTGGTAGCCGAACGGGTCCCGGACCCGCCACATCTTGTGCAGGTCGCCCGGGAGGGAACCGGCGGCGCAGATGACGACGTCCTGGGCATCCATGGCGCGGTTCGTGGCGCCGATGATCTCGTTCTGTGCCGGCAGCGGCGTGAAGCGGGTGTCGAAGGCTTCGTCCACGGTGGCGTTCCAGCGGGCCTTCTCATTCGCGATCTGCTGTTCGAGGTCCGCGCCGATCCGGTAGCCGCCGAGGGCCTGGTTCAGCTTGGCCAGGGCCTTGCGGGCGTCCGCCACGATCGGCAGGGAGGTGCCGTGTTTGTAGGCGTCGATCGGGGCGACGTTGATGTTGATGAACTTCACGTCCGGGTTCTGGAACGCCGTGCGGGACGCGGTGGTGAAGTCCTCGTAGCGGGTGCCGATGCCGATGATGAGGTCCGCTTCGGCGGCGATGGCGTTGGCCGCCGTCGTGCCGGTGGAGCCGATCGCGCCGAGGGAGAACTTGTGGTCCCACGGCAGCACGCCGACGCCCGCCTGGGTGTTGCCGACCGGGATTCCGGTGAGCTCGGCGAACTTGGCCAGTTCCTCGTTGGCGTAGGCGTAGAGCACGCCGCCGCCGGCGATGATCAGCGGTCGCTTGGCGGCGCGGATGGCGTCGGCGGCGCGGCGGATGTCCTCGTCGTCGGCGTCCGGGCGGCGGATCCGCCATTCGCGCTCGGCGAGGAATTCCTCGGGCACGTCGAAGGCCTCGGCCTGGACGTCCTGCGGCAGCGAGATGGTGACGGCGCCCGTCTCGGCCGGGTCGGTGAGGACGCGGAGGCCGTGGTGGAACGCGGAGAACAGCTGCTCGGGCCGCGAGACGCGGTCGAAGAACTTGGACAGCGGCCGGAAGGCGTCATTGACGGTGATGTCGTAGGCGTAGGGCTGCTCGAGTTGCTGCAGTACAGGGTCGGCGGCGCGGGTGGCGAACGTGTCGGACGGCAGCAGCAGGACCGGCAGCCGGTTGGTGGTGGCCAGCGCCGCACCGGTGAGCAGGTTCGAGGAACCCGGGCCGATCGAGGTGCTGATCGCGAAGGTCTGGCGGCGCCGGGTGTGCCGGGCGAAGCCGACGGCCTGGTGCGACTGGGCCTGCTCGTTGCGGCCCTGGTAGTACGGCATGATTCTCGGGTCGAGCTGCTGGTACTGCTTGAGCGCTTGGCCGACGCCGGCGACGTTGCCGTGGCCAAAGATGCCGAACGTGCCCGGAATCAGGCGTTCCCTGAAGTCCTGGCCGCCGACCGAATCGACGGTGTACTGCTTGGACAGGTATTCCACGACAGCCTGGGCGACTGTCATTCTGCGTGTTCCTGAGGCAGTTCTCATTCCCATGGGAAGTTACTCCGATGCTTCTTCGGTACGGGTGGGTTCGGTGTGGCCTGAGTCGGTGTGGCCTGAGGCGGTGCGGCCTGAGGCGGCGTGGCCTGAGTCGGTGTGGTGCAGCAGGGAGGCGGCAGTTGCCACGGCTCCGGCCACGTCGCCGTCCTGGGGATAGAGCAGGGTCCGGCCGACAGTGAGGCCCTGGACGCCGGGCAAGGAGAGGGCCGCCTGCCAGCTGGCGAACACATCGTCCTGGCTGCCCTCCGGGTCTCCGCCAAGGAGCACGGTGGGCATGGTGGTGGACGCCATGACGCGTTCCATGTCGGCCACCACCGGGAGCTTCATCCAGGTGTAGGCGCTGGTCGCGCCGAGGCCTTCGGCGATGGCGACCGACTTGATGACGGCGTTGGTGGAGAGGTCGTTGCGGACCTTGCCGTTCTCGCGGACGGAGAGGAACGGTTCCACCATGGCGATCAGCCTGCGCTCGGCGAGGGAGTCGATCGCCCGCGCGGTCGCTTCGAGCGTCGCCACCGTGTCCGGGTCGCCGAGGCAGATGCGCGTGAGCATCTTGCCGCCGTCGGCGCCCAAGGCCTCGAGTGCGGCCGCCGTGTGGCCGGTGAACCGGTCATCGAATTCGTTCACCAGTCCGGAAAGCCCGCCGCGGTTCATCGAGCCGAAGAGCAACTTGCCCTCGAGCGCGCCCAGCAGGAGGAGGTCGTCCATGATGTCCGGCGAGGCCAGCACACCGTCCACGTCCGGGTTGGCCAGGGCAATCTGGAGGCGGTCCAGGAGCTGGCGTCGGTCAGCCATGGCCACGGGATCGTTGCCCACCGCGAGTGCCCCGCGGGCCGGGTGGTCGGCCGCGACAATGAAGTTCTGCCGGTGGGCCCGGACACCGGGGTGGCGGCGCCGGGCCTTGGCGGCACGGGCGATCGCTTCGGGGTCTTCGAGCCGGATAATGCTCAGGCGCTCGTAGCGGCGGGGATCATCGTCCACCGCGAGGGCGGCGGAGGCTGTATGGACACTCACAGTGTTGCTCCTTCGGTGGCGTAGGTACCCGGCACCAGGCGGCCGCGTTCGGCAAGCAGGCCCGTGACTTCCTCCGGCGTCGGCATGGCGTCGGCGCAGGACAGGCGGGAGGCGACCAGGGCGCCGGCGGCGTTGGCGAAGTCCAGGACCTGGGCCAGCGGCCAGCCGGAGAGCAGCCCGTGGCAGAACGCCCCGCCGAAGGAGTCGCCGGCGCCGAGTCCGTTGACGGTTTCCACCGGTACGGGGGCGGAGACAACACGCTCGGTGCGGGTCTTGGCCATGACCCCTTCGGGGCCAAGCTTCACGACGGCGATTTCGACGCCGGCCGCGAGCAGCCGGTCGGCCTGTTCGTCCGGGGTTCCCTCGCCGACGGCGACCGCACATTCCTTGTCGTTGCCGATCGCCACGGTGACGTGGGGCAGGATCTTGGCGACCTGTTCCCGGGCCTCTTCCTCGGAGGACCAGAACATCGGCCGGTAATCGAGGTCCAGGATGGTGAACTGGCCCGGCTTCAGCCCGGTCCGGGGCCGCGCCTCGTGGGCCGCCAGCTGGGCGCTGCGGCTGGGTTCCTGGCAGAGGCCGGTGACGGTGGACCAGAAGATCCCGGCGTCCCGGATGGCGTCCAGGTCCAGCTCCTCGGCCTTGATCTGCAGGTCAGGGGCGGTGGGGAACCGGCCGTAGAAGTAGAGCGGGAACTCGTCCGTGGCCGGCTTGATGGCGCAGAACGTGACCGCGGTGGGCCATTCCTTGACAGCGGTGACGAAGGAATCGTCCACGTTGAACTTGTGAAGTTCGCGGTGCAGGTATTTGCCAAAGGCGTCGTCGCCGGTCCGGGTGATGACGGCCGCGCGTCGGCCGTGGCGGGCCGCGGCGACTGCCACGTTGGACGGTGATCCGCCAAGGTACTTTCCGAAGGACGTGACATCCTCCAGATCCACCCCGATGTCGTTCGGGTAGATATCAACGCTGATGCGCCCGATCGTGAGCAGTTCGTGGGTCACGGTGATCGCGGACCTTTCTGGTGTGAACTCGGTACCTTTGCGCAGCCTGAGCTTCGGCGCTGGGCGGTCGGCGTGAGCCGGACCACATCCACTACTTTGCCTTAGAATCTATGTACTGTCAAAGGTTTGTACTGACATATTTACAACATGACACGGAGGGCCTGGAAGGCTCAGCAGCGCGGGCGCCGCAGCGTCCACAGAAGCGCCCTTTTCGACTATTTGCCGGGGACTCCGAGTTCTCCGGTGACGTACTGGGCCTGGCCAAAGCCGAACGACCAGTCCCCCGCGGTATTTTCGACATATCCGATGAAGACGTCCTCGCCGGCAACCCCCGCGGCCGCCAGCCGGTCGGCGATGGCGGCGAACAGGGATTGCTTGGTGGGCTGGCTGCGGCCGGCCTGGGTGAAGATCTGGATCATCACCACATCCGGCGTCCGCTCGAAGCCGAGCCCTGCGTCCTGGGCGACAATTTGCCCCGCGGGATGTTCCGTCAGCACATGGAAGTAGTCGCGCTCCGGAATGCCGAATTCGGCCACGATCGCAGCATGGATTCCCTGACTGAGCCCACGGAGCTGTTCCGGGGTGCGGCCTTGGTTGACGTCAATTCGCACGAGGGGCACTCGCATCTCCTTCGATAGTTTGTCCTGACATACTAACAAAGTAATTCGAAGGCATGCAAGGATGTCCTGCCCGGCACACAGCAACGCGGGGTCACGTAGCGCCAATCCCGGACGCCGGAATGGGCGCTACGTGACCCCGCGTTGGGGTATTGCGCAGGCAGGCCGCCAGGAGTACCGTAAACAATCTAGAGGTTGATCAATGAATGCGTTGAATACCTCGAGTGTTGAATACCTTGGCAATAACGAGGAGGCACCCACCCATGGATTCCAGCGACGACGGCGAGCTCGACGCGGCCTTCCTGGCCCTCGCCGATCCTGTCCGCCGCCGCATCATTGCCCGGCTCAGCCGGGGTCCGGCCACCGTCAACGAACTGGCGGAGCCATTCGCGATCACCAAGCAGGCGGTCTCGAAACACATCCAGGTCCTGGAGCAGGCACAGCTTGTCACGCGCACACGTGACGCCCAGCGCCGGCCCGTGCACCTGAACCCAGCACGGCTGGAAGCGCTCACCGCATGGATCGACCAGTACAGGCTGGTCCGCGAGGGGCAATTCCGCAACCTTGACGCCGTGCTTGAAACCCGCGCCGCCCGGGGCGGCACACAGGCAAAGGATGCATCATGAGCAATGCACTGAAACTGACGGTCCCCGAGGGGCTGCCCTTTATCGAATTCGAGCGGGAGTTCGACTTCCCCCTAGCCGAGGTATTCCGGGCCCACAAGGACCCCGAACTCGTTGCCCAGTGGCTCGGCCCGCGAGGGCTCCGGATGGAGATCGGCCACTACGACTTCCGCACCGGCGGGAGCTACCTGTACCACCACGTTGCCCCGGACGGCGCCCGCTACGGCTTCAGCGGGGTCTTCCACACGGTTCGCGAGAACGAGTTCGCCATCCAGACCTTCGAGTTCGACGGCTACCCGGACGTGGTCAGCATCGAGTTCCTGACCTTCCAGGATCTGGGCGGCGGGCGCACCCGGCTGACGGCCCGCGCGGTCTACCCCAGCATGGAGGCCCGCGACGGCATGGCCCAGTCCGGGATGGAGACCGGCATGTCCGAAGGCTACGAACGGCTCGAAGAAGTCCTCGCCGGGGCAAAAGTCTAGGAAAACAAAGAACGACGCCGTCAGGCCACCTTCACCGGGAAGGTGGCCTGCCGCCGTCGAACTCAAAGTCGTCGTCGTCGTTAAACACAGCAACGCGGGGTCACTTCGCGCCCATCCCAACCAGTGGAATGGGCGGTAGGTGACCCCGCGTTGCTGTGGTGCTGTCTTGCTGAGGTGCTGTGATGCTTGGTGCTGCGGACCTAGAGGGTCGCGAAGACCTCGCGCAGGAGCTTGGCGGTCTCGGACGGCGTCTTGCCGACCTTGACGCCGGCAGCCTCGAGGGCTTCCTTCTTGGCCTGGGCGGTGCCGGCGGAACCGGAGACGATGGCGCCTGCGTGGCCCATGGTCTTGCCTTCCGGGGCGGTGAAGCCGGCCACGTAGCCAACAACCGGCTTCGTGACGTGTGCCTTGATGTAGTCGGCCGCACGCTCTTCGGCGTCGCCGCCGATTTCGCCGATCATGACGATCGCCTTGGTCTCCGGGTCAGCTTCGAACGCCTCGAGGGCATCGATGTGGGTGGTGCCGATGACCGGGTCGCCGCCGATGCCGATGGCAGTGGAGAAGCCGAGGTCGCGCAGTTCGTACATCATCTGGTAGGTCAGGGTGCCTGACTTGGAGACGAGGCCGATGGGGCCCTTGCCCGTGATGTTGGCCGGGGTGATGCCGACCAGGGCCTCGCCCGGGGTGATGATGCCGGGGCAGTTCGGTCCGATGATACGGGTGACCTGCTTGCCATTGGCATCGACCTTGGACTGGGCCAGTGCCCAGAACTCGGCCGAATCCTGGACCGGCACGCCTTCGGTGATGACCACGACGAGGCCGATGCCGGCTTCGATGGCTTCGACGACGGCGTCCTTGGTGAATGCCGGCGGCACGAAGACGATGGAAACGTCAGCGCCGGTCTCGGCCATGGCTTCCTTGACGGTGCCGAAGACGGTGATTTCGGTGTCGCCATGCAGGACCGTGGTGCCGGCCTTGCGGGCGTTGACGCCGCCAACGACGTTGGTGCCGGCCTTGAGCATCAGGGCGGTGTGCTTGGTGCCTTCGCCGCCGGTGATGCCCTGGACGATGACCTTGGAGTCTTTGTTCAGATAAATAGACATAGTCCGGTCCCTCTACTTCGCTGCGTTGGCGAGCTCGGCAGCCTTGTCGGCGCCCTCGTCCATGGTGGCGGCCAGGGTAACCAGCGGGTGGTTGGCCTCGGCCAGGATGCGGCGGCCTTCCTCGACGTTGTTGCCGTCGAGGCGGACTACCAGCGGCTTGTTCGCGGAGTGGCCCAGCTCGGCCAGTGCACCGACGATGCCCTTGGCGACGGCGTCACAGGCGGTGATGCCGCCGAAGACGTTGACGAACACGGACTTGACCTGCGGGTCGCCCAGGATGACGTCGAGGCCAGCTGCCATGACCTCGGCGGAAGCTCCACCGCCGATGTCCAGGAAGTTGGCGGGCTTGACGTTGCCGTGGTTCTCGCCGGCGTAAGCAACGACGTCGAGGGTGGACATGACCAGCCCGGCACCGTTACCGATGATGCCGACTTCGCCGTCCAGCTTGACGTAGTTGAGGTCCTGCGCCTTGGCCTTGGCCTCGAGCGGGTCAGCAGCGTCCTTGTCTTCAAGGTGGGCGTGCTTGGGGTGGCGGAAGTCGGCGTTCTCGTCGAGGGAGACCTTGCCGTCGAGGGCAACGATGTCACCGGCGCCGGTCAGGACCAGCGGGTTGACCTCCACGAGCGTGGCGTCTTCCTTCTTGAAAACGTCCCAGAGCTTCAGGATTACGCTGGCGACCTTGCCGCGCAGTTCTTCAGCGAAGCCGGCAGCGGCGACGATTTCGTCGGCCTTGGCCTGGTCGATGCCCACGGCCGGGTCGATCGAGATCTTGGCCAGGGCTTCGGGACGCTCAACGGCGAGCTGCTCGATTTCCATGCCGCCTTCAACCGAGCACATGGCCAGGTAGTTGCGGTTGGCCCGATCCAGAAGGACGGAGAAGTAGTATTCCTCGGCGATGTCCGCACCCTGGGCGATCATGACCCGGTGGACGGTGTGGCCCTTGATGTCCATACCGAGGATGTTGGTGGAGTGTTCAAGCGCCTCATCGGCGCTCTTGGCGACCTTGACGCCGCCGGCCTTGCCGCGGCCTCCGGCCTTGACCTGCGCCTTTACGACAGTAACGCCGCCGATCTTCTCGGCAGCTGCCTTTGCTTCTTCAGGGGTGTGCGCCACGATGCCAGCAAGCACGGGTACACCGTGCGCCTCGAACATATCGCGCGCCTGATATTCAAACAGGTCCACGGTTTAGTGTCCTTCTACGTCGAAGTAGTTTCTGTACAGCCGGACCCCACGTACTCGCGGTTACCGGGCTGCGGAATAAACGCACCCTGCGACAAGCTTGGAAACGAGCCACACGGCGCAATGCTCCTCTGGGAACTCTAGTCCTTTGATCGGACCAGCCCGTCCCAGAGTACCTGTTATGTGAGTAAGGACACTATTCTATGGAGCGTAGAAAAACCCCTAGATTCCGCGGTTTTTGGGGCGTCCGACGGCGTGCCTGAGGCCTGCGCGGCCCTCACGGATGAGCGTTCGTAACCTACGGGAAAGGGCGGCGCCGGCGGATGTTGTGCCACCAGCAACTGGTCTAACTGCAGGTGGATCCGCTGCAGCTCGCAGCGCGCCGGCCAGTACCGGCTCCCCTTAGGCGTCCAGCTTCGTAAGGGGGGCGTAGCGCAGCAGCAGCCGTTTCTCGCCGACGTCGAACTTCACCTTGGCGACCGTCTTGTCCCCGGCGCCCTCCACCGCCAGGACGGTGCCGTTGCCGAAGCTGGTGTGGTTCACCTTGTCGCCCACGCTGACGGCGACGATTTCCTTCTGCGGCTGGACCCTGTTCTTGGCCACTGCCGCGGGGACGTCGGCGTTGAAGCCTGCGGACGGGCTGGCGCCGGCGCCGCGGGCTGTCCCGGCGCCCCAGAATGATCCGCTGTACCGGCTGGAACCGATCGCGGTGCCGCTCCCCCAGCCGCCGCCCTGGCGGCTGGCGCCTTCCCGCTTCCACTCGACGAGCTCGGCCGGGATCTCCTCGATGAACTGGCTTGCCGGGTTGTACTGGCTCTGGCCCCACATGCTGCGCACCTCGGAGCGGGTCAGGTACAGCCGTTTCCGGGCCCGGGTCAGGCCCACGTAGGCCAGCCGGCGTTCCTCGGCCAGTTCCTTGGGATCCGTGGCGGAGCGCTGGTGCGGGAACAGCCCGTGCTCCATGCCGGTGAGGAACACCACCGGGAATTCCAGGCCCTTGGCGGTGTGCAGGGTCATCAGCGTGACGACGCCGAGCCGCTTGGCTTCGGCGACGGCGGCCGCCAGGTCATCGGCGGTCCCCGCCGGGGCGTCCGGGATCTGGTCGGCATCGGCCACGAGGGAGACCTGCTCCAGGAAGGCTCCGAGCGAGCCTTCGGGGTTGTCGCGTTCGTATTCCCGGACGACGGCGACCAGTTCGGCGAGGTTCTCCACCCGGGATTCGTCCTGGGGGTCGGTGCTGGAGCGCAGGGCCGCAAGGTAGCCGGTCTGTTCGAGCACGGCTTCCAGGGCGGCGGCAGCACCGGAGCCGGAGGCCACCTCGGCGAGGTCGTCGAGGAGTTTCACGAAGCCCAGCACCGCGTTGACGGAGCGGGTCGCCATGCCCGGGGCTTCGTCGGCGCGCCTGGCGGCGGCCATGAAGGAGGTCCGGTCACGCTCGGCAAGGGAGGCGACGGCGCCCTCGGCWCGGTCGCCGATCCCGCGCTTGGGTTCGTTGAGGATGCGGCGGAGGTTGACGTCGTCGTCGGGGTTGACCAGAACCCGCAGGTAGGCGAGGGCGTCCTTGATTTCCTTGCGCTCGTAGAAGCGGGTGCCGCCGACCACCTTGTAGGGCAGGCCCACGCGCACCAGGACGTCTTCGATCGAGCGGGACTGGGCGTTGGTGCGGTAGAAAATGGCGACGTCGCCGGGGCGCAGATTGCCCTCGTCCTGCAGCCGGTCGATTTCCTTCGCGATGAACTGGGCTTCGTCGTGCTCGTTCTCGCCGACGTAGCCGACGATCTTTTCGCCGTCGCCCTCGGCCGTCCAGAGCCGTTTCTCCGGCCGGTTGGGGTTGCGGGAGATTACCGAGTTGGCGGCGCTGAGGATGGTCTGGGTGGAGCGGTAGTTCTGCTCGAGCTTGATGGTGCGGGCGTCCGGGTAGTCCTTTTCGAACTCCACGATGTTGCGGATGTCCGCGCCGCGGAAGGCGTAGATGGACTGGTCTGAGTCGCCGACGACGGTCAGTTCGGCGGCGTCGGGGCCCTCGCCGACGATCTCGCGCACCAGGGCGTACTGGGCGTGGTTGGTGTCCTGGTATTCATCGACCAGTACGTGCCGGAAGCGGCGCCGGTACGAGTCGGCGAGCGCCGGGAACGCCCGGAACATGTAGACGGTCTCGGCGATCAGGTCATCGAAGTCCATCGCGTTGGCCTGCCGCAGCCGCTGGGTGTAGCCCTTGAAGACCTCGGCGACAGCCTGCTCGAAGGGGTCGTTGTGATTGGCGCTCGAGGAGTAGCTGTCCGCGTCGATCAGCTCGTTCTTGAGCGCGGAAATCTTGTGCTGGATGGCTTTGGGTGCGAAGCGCTTCGGATCGAGGTCCAGGTTCTTGGCGACCAGGGTGATCAGGCGCAGCGAGTCCGCGGAGTCGTAGATCGAGAAGTTGGAGTTGAGCCCGACATTCTTGGCCTCACGGCGCAGGATCCGGACGCAGGAGGAGTGGAAGGTGGAGATCCACATGGTCTTGGCCCGGCCGCCGACCAGTGCCTCGATCCGTTCCCGCATTTCGGCCGCGGCCTTGTTGGTGAAGGTGATGGCCAGGATCTCGCCGTGATGCGCCCGCCTTGTGGCGATCAGGTGGGCGATCCGGTTACTGAGCACACGGGTCTTGCCCGATCCCGCACCGGCAACAATCAGCAGGGCGCTGCCGGCGTGTTTAACCGCTTCTTCCTGCTCGGGGTTCAGCCCCTCGAGCAGTTCGCTGGCGTTCGGGTGCCGCGGGCCATGCCGGTCCCCCTCATGGCCGCCTTCGTGGCCGCCCTCGTGGCTGTTCGGGTCCCAGCCGGGGGTGGATCCCACCGCTGCCGGGCCTGTTCCGAGAGACGATTTTGTGGCTGTCGCCGTCCTGGGGGCAGCTTGGAAGGGTCCGTCGGCGTAAGGGTCAAACAACATATCCATGGTGTTAACAAGTCTAGGCGGTGCCACTGACAGCGGAGTCCGCGCCCCCGGACATGCCCTCCCTTGCCCGCGCCCAGTGGACATAATCCCCTTATGCCCAGCCCTGAACGCGAAGAATGAGCATGTCCCCCGGACACATCACGGGCTCGGAATGCACATGTCCCCCGCCACCCCAGCTGAGTGGACACAATGCCCTTAAGCCCAGTCATGGCCGCGAAGAATGGGCATGTCCCCCGGCCGGGTCCTGCAGCCAGGGAGCCTAGCCGACCTGGCCGGAGGTGAGAGCTGCGCGCAACTGGCGCACCGCCGTCGTGCCTCCCGCTATGAACCAGTCGAGGCCGTTGACCCGCACGACGTCGGTTGCGCCGCCGGCCGCCTCGACGATGGCCTTGCCGGGCAGCCAGTCCCACTCGGGGCAGCTGTGCTGGAACCAGCAGTCGAGCTGCCCGTCTGCCACACGGCCGAGGTCGCAGGAGCCGGACCCGAACATGCGCAGCGAGGCCGCCGACGTCGCTGCCGCGTGCCACGGCATGGCGCACATGGGATCGGCAAGCCACGTCGGGTGGATGTACGTTGCCGCGCCGAGTTCAGAAACGGGGGCGTCAGACCGCCCCTTGCCGGATGCGTCGGGGAGGAACGAGACCAGTTTTTCGCCGTTGAGCGTCGCCGCCCGGGAGGTGCCGCCGAGCCAGAGTTTGTCCTCCTCGGGCTGGAAGATGGCTCCGAGGCCTGCGCCGGATGAATCCTTCAGGGCAATGGCCGAGCACCAGTAGGTGGATCCGTGCAGGAAGTTGTAGGTCCCGTCCACGGGGTCGATGACCCAGGTCCGTCCGCTGCTGCCCGCCACGGAGGCGCCTTCTTCGCCCAGGACGGCGTCGTCGGGCCGGCAGCGCCGAAGCTGTTCCAGCACGTAGGACTCGGCGGCGTGGTCGGCGGCCGTGACCACATCCGAGACCGACGTTTTCTGCTTGCCCTCAAGGCCGGCCTGCCGCATCAGCAGCGCCAGGGTTCCGGCCTCGCGGACCAGGGCCTCGGCGAGTTGATAGTCATCCAGCGACGGGTCGAGATCTGCGGTGCTGTGCCGGCCAAGCCGGTGTTTTCCTAGTTCGGTCACGCGTCCCAGACTATCGGCGCCCGTTGGCAGTGAACAGCCGGCGCGGGCAGCCGGCGCGGGAGGCGGCGCGGGCAGCTGCTTGGGACGGGCGATAATGGAGCCATGGCCAAGACACCCGCGCAGCGGATCAAGAAGCACGGCGCTAACGCGGCGGTCCCCCAGCACCATCTCCCCCCGGTGATCAATCCGACCACCGCGCGGACCCCGCAGAAGGCGCAGGGCAACAGCAATCTGATTGTGATCGCCGGCGTTGTGGCCAGCCTGTTCCTGTTCTGGTACCTGCACCTCCTCACCCTCGACCAGCTCACCCAATTGTCGGGCGGCCAGGCCATGCCCGATTCGTTGGTCGGCGGCTTCGACCAAGGATTCGTGGAGCGCTTGCGCGCGGCCATGGACTCCGACGCCCGGGGCCAGCTGAGCTACGTCCACAAGACGGCCGGCATGCTCTTCCCGCTGATTTTTGGCTTCACATGGCTGCTGCTGATCGGCACCAACGTGGCCCGTAAATCACTGCGCTGGGCACTATGGGCCCTTCCGCTGCTCTTTGCTGTCGTCCGGCTGTGGGGCAACACGGTAATCGATGGAATGATGTCCGCGAACACCCTCGACGGCGGGCAGGTCGCCCTGGCGTCCACGCTCACCGTGGCTGGCTGGGTGCTCCTGGCGCTGAGCCTGGTCGCTGGCGCCGCGGCCGTCTTCCTCGGCCGCAAGGGCGCTGATGGTTCCTCCGCCGCGGGACATGTCCAGTCCTAGTCCCGAGCACTGGGCATTTCCCCTGCACCACGCCTCGAGCGCGGGACATGTCCAGTCTTAGCGGCGAACGCTGGGCACAGGGGCACTATGTCCACTCCTCATCACAGCCGAAGGGCATGTCCCCCGGGGAGCTACAGCAGCCAGAGGGCATGTCCAAGCGCGGCTCCGGCTCAGTGCAAGGTCAGTGCGCGTCTGTCAGGAACTCCAGGGCCTGCTCCGCACGCTGCGGGGCCCCCGCCTTCTCAAAGTGGTCCGCGGCTTCCAGCAGGTGCCTCCGGGCTTCGGCCCCATTTCCCAAAGCGGCATGAGACCGGCCCAGCAACAGATATGCCTCGCCCAGAATCTGCGGCGACGTTTTCTCGGGGACCGGGAAGATGCTCCCAAGAGTGTCGACAGCCGCTTTTTGGTCCCCAGCCAGAAAATTCCAGTGGCCACGGTTTAGTTTGAGCAGTATGTGATCTTCTTCGGTGCCGCCGATGACGTCGGTGGCCAACTCAGCGCGTTCGATGCAGCGCAGCGTGTCCGCGTCCGCAACATCGGCGGCAAGCCGCATGGCGGCCGACGCCTTGTTGAATTTGGCCCAAATATCAAGATTTCGCGCCGGAGAGAACGTTTCCGCCGCGAGTTCGTGATACTCAAGCCCCTCCTTCACTTTGTTGCAGAGGAACGCAACATTGCCGATAACCCAGTAGGCCTTTCCGACCAACTGGTCATCGACCTCGTTGGATATATCGTCAGCCAGCAGGAGGCTCTCGTTCCAGGCCTCCTCCAAGCTGCCGCTTTCGGCGAGCGCCGCGATGAGCGCCTGCCGGGCTTTGACGTTATTCTCCACGTCACCCGCACCCCAGGACAGACTCGCTGCCGTTCGCGCTGCGTCGGCCGCCTGCCCCAGCATGCCTGCGCCTTGCCTGGCTTTTGCGAGCAGAATATTTGCTTTGCCGCGGGCATCTTCCGCCGGGGCGCCGGGGGCGCTGACCACCAACTCGGCGGCAAGTACCGCACAGGCCTCAAAGTCGCCGGCGTCGAGCAGATTCTCCGCCTGAAAGAGCCTCATTCCCCAGGCAGCCGTCAGATCGCCGTCGTTCCTCGCGATTTCCGAGGCCATCTGCGCACTGCTGGCCGCACGACCGAAGTCGTGGCTGGTTCGATATTCCCGGGCCTGCAGCTCTGCGGCGGCGTAGGAAGGCGAAACTGAGTTTCGTTGCATGCCTCAATTATCCGTTGCCGCGGGAGCGGAAACGAACCAGCCACGCAAGAAGGACCTCCGCAGGGTTCACGCAAGATTCACCCCATAAGTGCAGATATCACACTTGATCACAATTCATCATGAATTGTTACCTTGTGGCGTGTCCTTTTCCCCTATACTAGGCCTGTATCACATGAGTCACATCAGCCTCTTACGTATCAGGAGTTCAAATGAAGAAAATCCTTGCAACGCTCCTCGTCGCCGGTGCACTCGCCGGCGCCGGCCTGTCCGCCTCGGCAGCTGTCTCTGCCTCCAGCGGTTCGAGCCAGGGCTCTGTTGTAGCAGTTGGCTGGTGGCCGAACTCCACTCCGAAGAACTAACGGATACGGAACGGCTGCGGCGGGCACCGGGCATTATGTCCGGAGCCCGCCGCATTTCTATTTGGGTAGACGGTTTAGCCCGCATCACAGCCAACCTAATGCGACGCCCAGGACAAAAGAGCCCAGGACAAAGAGCCAACCGCAGCCGTCCCTGCCAGCGCGTTTATTCGGACTTATTGCGGTTTATCAATTGCACAATGTCGGCCGCCGGGGCCGGCCGGCCGAAGTAGTAGCCCTGGCCGCTGCCGCACCCCATCTCACGGAGCACCTGGGCCTGMTCCGGTGTCTCGATCCCCTCGGCCAGCGCTTTGAGCCCGCAGGCGTGGATGAGGTGCAGCACGGCGGCCACGAAGTCCCGCTGCTGCTCGTCGTCGCCCAGGCCGCTGATGAGGCTCCGGTCGATCTTGACCACGTTCACGGGCAGCTTGCGCAGGTAGCTGATGGACGAATAGCCGGTTCCGAAGTCGTCGATCTCCAGCTGCACGCCGAGACGCCGCAGGCCGTTGAGCGAATACTGGTCGACGTCCCCTCCATTGACTGCCATGGACTCCGTCAGCTCCACGATCAGGTTTGAGGCATCCACGCCGGTTTCCCTGAGGATGTCGCGCACATGTTCGATCAGTTCGAGATTTTGCAGCTCGGTGGTGGAAATGTTGACGCGGACGTTGAACGTGCTGTCCACCTGCAGTTCCTGCTGCCACGCCCGCAACTGACGCACGGAATTGCGCAGCACCCAGTGTCCCAGGTCCACAATCATGCCGGTTTCCTCGGCGAGGGGGATGAACTGGTCCGGCATGAGGAGGCCGCGCTCGGGGTGGTTCCACCGGACCAGCGCCTCGACGCCTTCGATTCGGCCCGAGACGAGGTCCACCACCGGCTGGTAATGCAAGGTCAGCTGGTCCTGCCGGATGGCTTCGCGCATTTCGGTAATCATGACGCTCTGCAGCCGGCGCGCGTACAACAGAGCCGGCTCGAAGACTTTGATGCTGCTGTGCGGCTGCGCCTTGGCGGCGTACATGGCGGTGTCGGCCTCCATGACCAGGTCATCGACGCTCTGACCGGGTTCTGCAATCCGGAGGCCGATGCTCGTCCCGCACGTGATTTTCAGGTCCCCGACGTCGAGGCTCTCGTTGAGCGCGGCGAGGATCCTGTTCGCCACCCTGCGCGCCCGGACCAGGTTGGACTTCGGCAGCATGATGGCGAATTCGTCGCCGCCGAGGCGGGCCACCGTGTCAGTCTCGCGGACCGCGTCCTGGAGCCGGCGCGCGATGACCCGCAGGACGTCGTCGCCGGCGCTGTGCCCCAGGGTGTCGTTGATGCCCTTGAAGGAATCGAGGTCGAGAATCAGGAGCGCCGGCGGCATCTCGCCGCGGGAGGACTCCGCCAGGGCATGGCTCAGGACCGAATTCAGGGCCGTGCGGTTGGCGAGCTGGGTCAGGGGGTCGGTCAAGGCCATGCGTTCGAGTTCCACCTGCGCCTCGCGCAGCATGGCAGTGCGGCTTTCGACCCGTTCCTCCAGCTCCTGGTAGATGGTCTGCAGGTCATCGGCCATCAGGTTGATGCCCGCGATGACGGCGGCAACGTCGTCGCGGGCCCCGGAATGGGGAATCCTGGTGCTCAGATCGCCGCCGGCGATCCGCACAATGCCCTCCACGAGGGCGTGCAGCCTGGGGTCCGGCGCGTCATTCTTCACGGGCATACTGCCTTAGCCATTCGACGGCGGCGGGTTCAGAGGTGAAGAACTGCGCCGGGATCGTCTCGCTTTTGGAGCGCAGGAGGTAGTGGGCAATGACCCGGTCCACGGGGCTCTCGCCCACCAGGGCGAAGGCCGTCGCCGCGATGGAACCGCTGTAGACCTGCCGCGCCTCAATGCTGACACCGACGACGCCGGTAATCACCAGGAGCACCGGCACCCGCCGGCCCGCGGCGAGTGCACGGACGGCCTCGCCGGCGACGCGGGCCTCCGGCCCTTCGATTTCTTCGTTTGGAGGCAGCAGGACCTCGATGATTCCGCCGTCGATCATCCGCACGCCGATGGCGCGGGCGGCAATGCCGTTCGTGAAGGCCCCATCGACCGCCGGGACCGCGGCTTCAGCCGCCGCCTCCAGGATTGCGCCGGCCGCCATCGCTGGCAACCGGTCCGCAGCCATCGCCTGCAACCGGTCCGCGGGCGGCCGCTCGTCCGGCCCGGCCAGGGCCTCCAGCGTCATCGGACCGCAATTCGACGGCGGCGGTCCGTGGAACCCCGGAGGTCACGGTTCAGCCGGCGGTCACCGTGATAGAGAATCGTTTCCCAGTCGATTTCCTCGGCTGTCTTGGCTATCACAGGGCTCTCCTTCACTGTCTTGGGCCGGGGGCTGACATACAGCCAGTTAACCACCCCGAGGAATACATCCACCGCGGAGTTGAAGACACCGATGTAGGCGTGGATCGCGAAGGCGGCAAGCACGGCATTGAGGGAGGCGAAAGCGACGTTGCCCCAGTTGCCCATTTGGGCGTCCCGCCACACGGTCAGCAGCGAGAACACGACTATCGCGTACGGCGTGAGGACGTAGATGGCCGGGGCGGCGGTGCGGTCCTTGACCTTGGGAGTGCGGGCGAAGGGAATCTTGTCGCCCGTGACGGCCTGCTGCAGCGATTTCAGCACGCCGGCAAGGTTAACCGGCAGCAGCACGAGGTTGAAGCCGTAGATCCGGAAGATGTCGGTGAAACGGTGCCCGCAGTCACGCAGGTCGCTGCCCATGGCGAGGAAGTACGGCAGGGCCGCGAGGAACACGATGGGGCTCAGCAGCCGGCTGTCGTAGGGGTACGCCAGGAGGAAGACGAGGCCAAAGCTGGCCCAGGCGATCGACGCCATGTAGTTCACCCGCAGCAGCACTTCCCTGAACAGGATCGCCCGGCGCTCGGAGCGGTGCTGGCGGAGCTGGACCCACAGCTTGGGCAGGATCAGCAGGCCACCGTTCGCCCAGCGCCGGCGCTGGACCACGAGGGAGCCGAAGTCCGGGGGCGTGGCGCTGTAGCTGAGCCGCTCCGGATAGTTCACCAGTGTCCAGCCGTGCTGGCCGAGGTCGATGCTCGATTCCGTGTCTTCGATGACCGTCCGGTCCTGGATGTAAGTCCGGATCTCGAAGCCACCGGTGCTCTCGACCTCGACGATGTCCTCCAGGGCGTTCTTGCGGATGACGGCGTTGGCGCCCACCCAGAAGGTTGCACCGTAGTAGGTCATGCCCTGGTGCAGGATGTGCTGGAGGTCGGTGGTGGCCCCGGCGACCCGCTCGATGCGGGTGGGGGCTCCGCGGAAGGAAGAATACGGCGTCTGGGTGACCGCCACGCGCTCGTTGCCGGCCGATTCCAGGAAGTAGACCAGCCGGAGGCAGTAATCGCGCAGAAGCAGCGAGTCGGCGTCGAGCGTCAACAGGTAGGTCGTGTCACGGACCGCCATGAAGTCGCTGTCCAGGTCAGGGCCGACGCCGGCCGGCGCCTTGCGCAGGACCACGCCGTCGGCGGTGGTCTCCTTGTGCCAGGTGTGCCCCATCAGCGAAATGTAGGCGTTGAGGTTCATGGCCTTGTTCGCCTCATGGGAAAGGCTGGAGTACTTCTTGCGTTCAAACGTCTCCGTGGCGACGTTGAAGATCCAGGTCAGCCGGAGGTACAGCTCTTCGATCCGCGACCGCGGCGGTGAGGTCTGCTGCACGAAGGCAGCGTTCAGGCCCACGAGCACGAGCCGCAACTCACGGGCCAGGCCCATGAGGACGAGGTCGACGAAGAACTCGTCGACGTGGTCCTCCACTGTTTCGGCGGCGGCCATCGATTCAAGCCATTGGGCGGCGGCCTCATATTCGGAGATCAGCAGGGCCAGCTCAGCCGCCGGGCCGTTCCCGCCGGCCTTTTCCCGGAGCCGGTAGGCGGCGAGCGCGGCGTTGAACCGCGCGGCCGGGACGCTGAGCTCGGCGGCAATCTCGGCGGTCAGCGCCCTGGTCTTTTCCAGCCGGGCAAGATCGCCCGGGTCCGAGGGGTGCGGTGGGTCATCGAGCAGCAGCACCACCTTGAGATCAGGAAATTCCTGCAGTGCGGCGGACCACAGAGTGGCGCGAACCACCTGGGGTTCTTCGGCGTAGGAGGGGACCAGGACCGTGATGCCCTCGGAGTAGTCGGCGAAGTGGCGGTCCAGCTCGCCGCGCGGAACCCGTGAATGGTCGCGGAAGCGATAAAGGGCCCCTTGCCTGGCCAAAAGATACATAAGTGCAGAAAACGTCAGGAATGTTACGACGACCAGATAGGAAACCGTCTCAAACTGAAACCTAAAACCCGCGTTCGGGTTGTCAGCAAGCTCTTTCAGAATGGTGGAAATGACGTAGGAAACCCACGCCGCCAGCGTCGTGAGAATTCCCAGGCGGCCAAGGATTATTTTGCGCCTGGACGGTCGCGGGTGAACTATTGACAGTGGCTCCGAACGACGCTCGGACCCCCATTGACGGCGCCGGACCGCGCCCTTTTGTTCGGTGGTCACACTTTCGGCATCCACGCGCGGCAAGTCAAGCTGATCTGGCATTAGTCCCCATAAGACTGCAAAGTCGGCATATTGGCGCGCGCCTACGGCAAAACCCGCACGCCGCACCGGAATGTTCCGGTGAGTGCCCTTATGATAATGCAAGGTCAGACGCTTGCCGGACATCAGACACCCCGGAAATTACACGAGCTGATACCGGCTGCCGGCGCGTGCCCGGCCGCTCACCAAAAAACGCACAAGGGGGGCCCTGTGTCCGAACGATTCCCAGGCCGCAAACTATCGGTTGTCCGGCTGGGCGTGCTGATCACTGCCGTGGCGGCTGCCGCAGCCAGCGGCGTGGTCGCATGGGGCAACTTCCAGGACGTCCGGGCGGCCGAGGCCATTCCGTCCGTCTTCTCGGGCTACGTCGACGTCACGGCGACGCCCCGGTACGCCTTCGAGGCCCCGGCCTCCAAGGAAGCCGAAAAGGTGGTGCTGTCCTTCGTCGTCGCTGATCCCAAGGATGCGTGCACGCCGTCCTGGGGCGCCGCCTACTCCCTCGCCGACGCCGCATCCTCGCTGGATCTGGACCGGCGAGTGGCTCGCCTTCAGCAACTTGGCGGCACCGTGGCGGTGTCCTTCGGCGGTCTGGCCAACCAGGAACTCGCCGTCACGTGCACCGATCCGGCCAAGCTGAAGGCGGCCTACCGGACCGTCGTCGACCGCTATGACGTCGGCAGCATCGATCTGGACGTCGAAGGCGAGGCCCTCGCGGACCCGGCAGCCCTTGAACGGCGTTCCGTGGCGGTCGCCGCGCTCCAGCAGGACCGCCAGCGCGACGGGAAGTCCCTGAGCGTCTGGCTGACGCTGCCGGCGGATCCGAACGGCCTCACGACGGCGGGCAGCGACGCCGTGACAAGGATGATCACCGCCGGGGTGGACCTCGCCGGGGTGAACGCGATGACCATGGACTATGGCGGGAGCAGGCTGGCCGGCCGGTCGATGTACGAGAACGCGGTGTCCGCCGCGGAAGCAACCCACCGGCAGCTGACCGGGCTGTACCGGGCCGCCGGCACCGAGCTGGGCAGCGAGACCGTCTGGCGGAAAGTCGGACTGACACCGATGATCGGCCAGAACGACGTCGCCGGGGAAATTTTCACCCTCCAGGACGCGAAGGAACTCAGCGCCTTCGCCAGTTCCCGCGGCATCGGCCGTCTCTCCATGTGGTCCCTGAACCGTGACCGCACCTGCAGCCAGAACTTCCCGGACGTCACGAAGGTCTCCGATGGCTGCAGCGGCGTGGACCAGGGCAGCTCATCCTTCGCCACGATCCTGGGAGCGGGCGTCCTGGCCACCTCCTCGGCCTCACCCGCCGCCGCGGCTGCATCGACGCCGGCGCCGGCCGTCAGTGACAACCCCTCCACCAGCCCGTACCCGGTGTGGTCCGAGACCACCGCCTATGCCGCGGGTGAGCGGGTCGTGTGGCACTCCAACGTGTACGAGGCCAAATGGTGGACCCGCGCCGACACCCCGGATGACCCCGTCCTGCAGGGCACCGCGACCCCGTGGCGCATCATCGGCCCGGTGCTGGCCGCAGACCGTCCGACGCCGCAGCTGACGGCACCGGCCGGCACGGCCCCGGCGTGGCAGCCGGCCACGGTCTACCGCAAGGGCGACCGCGTGCTCTTCGAGGGCCGGGTCTTCGAGGCCAAATGGTGGACCCAGACCGACAGCCCCGAGGCTGCGCTGCAGGGATCGCCGGAGTCGCCGTGGTCAAAGCTGCGGGACGAGGAACTGCTGAAGATCATGGGCAAGGCGACGGCGGTGCCCAGCGCGAGCGCGACCCCTACGGCGACCGCACCCTAGCGCCGGCGCCAATAGTCCGGCGCCAATAGACCGGCGCCAATAGACCGACGCCACTAAACCGGCGCCCTAAGGGCGTCGATCTCAGCGGGTCCGCCTCAGCCCGTCTGGGCGCGGGCCCGCTTGCGAAGCGTGCGTTCGTGCTGGACCCGCTGGGCGAGGACCAGGCCTGCCGCGGCGACGCCAAGCGTAATGGGGTAGCCCATGAGCCGCTCCAGGGTGCCTGGTTCCGGCACGTGCATGCCTGTCAGGCCGCCTGCGATGAGTGCCGCCGAGGACACGATGCCGCAGGCCACGATGAACCACCCGAGCGGCGTCTGCCTGAGCCACAGCCAGCCGAGGACCAGCAGCGCCAGGGCCCCGGCTGCGAAGTACATCAGGGCGCCGGCGACATGCCAGCCCGATCCCGTGTCTTCGGGCACCAGGCCCACGATGATCGTTCCCGCCCCGGCGGTGCCGGTCAGGAGGCGGGCGGCGCCCGCGGCGACCACCCCCGCTCCCCAGCGCCCCCGGCCCGGCATCCGGCCGTGCATCCGGCCGTGCACGCCGCCCTGCACGCCGCCGTGCCTGACGGGCACGCCGGCCCGCGCGGCACAGCACATGAGCGCCGAGCCAAGCAGGAGCGCACCGACGATCATGCCCAGGCCCTGGATCACAAACGATGCGTTCATCAGCAGATGCGCCGGCGAGCAGACGTCCCGGCCAGAGAAGTCCCCGCAGGACACGGCGCCGAGGTCGCTGATGTACCCCGTGCGGCGGCTGTAGGGTTCTGCGCCCG
Source organism: Arthrobacter sp. 05T47 (assembly GCF_056395825.1). NCBI lineage: Bacteria > Bacillati > Actinomycetota > Actinomycetes > Micrococcales > Micrococcaceae > Arthrobacter > Arthrobacter sp. 05T47. Next base: position 106,775 of record NZ_JBFTKG010000005.1, read on the forward strand.
CCCAGGCGCCGATCACCGCCGATTCAGCCACGAAATACTGCAGCACGCTCAGCTTCGCCAGGGCCCCGACGTAAAACCGGGTCGCGGCCACATCGGGGTAGTAGAGGGCGCCGGCGGAAAGCTCGGTGGTTCCTGCGGTCATGCCAAGAGCGTAGTACGCGCGCTCACCTTGTATGCTTATATCCGTGTCCGACCGGACCGGCCCTGGGCCGGGCTGCGGACGCCCGCCCTCGTAGCTCAGTGGATAGAGCACGGCTCTCCTAAAGCCGGTGTCGTTGGTTCGATTCCAATCGAGGGCACTTGAACATTCCTGCCCCGGACGAAACCCCGGACACGGGTCCGGACTTTGACCTCCGCGCCTACCTGCGTGGCTCCTGGTCCGTCGACCGCACCCTGCTGGACCGCAGCACCGGGATCAGCGGAACCTTCATCGGCGTCGTGCGCTTCACGGACCTCGACGACGGCGGCCTGGTGTGGCGTGAAGAGGGCACCGTGCACTGGACCTCTTTCAGCGGCGCGCCTTTCACCGGGCCGGCCAGCCGGGAATACCTGTTGCGGTCCGCGGACACGCCGGAGGTCCTGGACGTGTACTTCCCCGACGGCCGCCCCTTCCACCGCATGGGCTTCTCCGGGCAGGCCAACCGCGACGTGCACTGGTGTGACCCCGACACGTACCGCGTGAGCTACCAGGTCCTCGGACCGGACGACTGCGGCTACCGCTGGGACGTCACCGGGCCCGCCAAGGACCAGCTGCTGGAGTCCGTCCTGCATCGGCTGAAAGCAGGCCCAGACGCAGGACCAAACCTCAGGGGTGTCGAATGAACCCCCGCATTGTCGTCTCCGCCGTCTGCGTTTTCGACCGCTCCGGACGCCTCCTGACCGTCCGCAAACGGGGCACGGACAAGTTCATGCATCCCGGCGGCAAACCGGAGGCCGGCGAAACCGCTGCCCAGGCGGCGGCGCGTGAGCTCCGGGAGGAAGTGGGGATTGTGCTGGCCCCGGACCGGCTGGACCTGCTGGGTTGCTGGGTGGCGGACGCCGCCAACGAGGCTGCCACCCAGATCGAGGCCACCGTCTTCACGGCGCCGGGGGTGTGGAGTGCCCGGCCATCGGCGGAAATCGCCGAGATCCGGTGGCTCGACCTGGCCGCCGAGCTTCCCGGGGACCTGGCCCCGCTCCTGACAGACCATGTGCTGCCGGCGCTGTCCGCCAAACCGTCAGCCCACCAGCACAGGTAGCGGGGGCCCGGTCGCGCGGCTCGGTACCGCGACCCAGTAGACCGGCCCAGTACACCGGCCCAGTACCGCGGCTCAGTACCCGGGCACGGCTTCCTGGGCAACCGCGGTGGCCTCGGAGAACTGCGTGCGGTACAGCTCCGCGTAGCGGCCCTCGGCGGCGAGGAGTTCCTTGTGTGTCCCGCGCTCCACGATCGAGCCGTCCTCCACCACCAGGATCGCGTCGGCTGCCCGGATTGTGGAGAGCCGGTGGGCGATCACTACGGCGGTGCGGCCTTCCAGCGCGGCGCCCAGCGCCTCCTGGACGGCGGCCTCGTTGGTGGAGTCCAGCGCGGCGGTGGCCTCGTCGAGGATGACCACCCGGGGCTGCGCGATGAGCAGGCGCGCGATCGTCAGGCGCTGCCGCTCGCCGCCGGAGAGCCGGTAGCCGCGCTCCCCCACCACCGTGTCCAGGCCCTCGGGCAGGGACCGGATCATGTCTTCGAGCCGGGCGCGCCGCAGCGCATCCCACATCTGCTCGTCGGTGGCCTCGGGGCGGGCCAGGCGCAGGTTGGAGGCGATGCTCTCATGGAACAGGTGGCCGTCCTGCGTCACCATGCCGAGGGTCGCGCGCATCGAGTCGAACGTGAGGTCGCGGACGTCCACGTCCGTGCCGGGCGTGGTGCCGCCGAAGCGGACCGCGCCGGAGTCGACGTCGTACAGGCGCGAGAGGAGCTGGGCGATGGTGGACTTGCCCGCGCCGGAAGAGCCGACCAGGGCCACCGTCTGCCCGGGCTCCACCCGGAAGCTGATGCCGTGCAGCACTTCCTCGCCGCCGCGGGTGTCCAGGGTCAGCACGTCCTCCAGGGAGGCCAGCGAGACCTTGTCCGCCGAGGGGTAGGCGAAGCGGACGTCGTCGAACTCCACCGAGAGCGGACCGGGCGGGGAGGCCACGGCGTCTGGCTTCTGCTGGATGAGCGGCTTGAGGTCCAGGATCTCAAAGACACGCTCGAAGCTGACCAGGGCGCTCATCACCTCCACCCGCGCGCTCGAGAGGGCCGTGAGCGGCGCGTAGAGGCGGGTGAGCAGCAGTGCCAGCACGACGACGTCGCCCGCGTTCAGCTGCCCGGCCAGCGCGAGCCAGCCGCCCAGGCCGTAGACCAGCGCCAGGGCCAGGGCCGAGACCAGAGTCAGCGCCGTGACGAAGGTGAACTGCAGCATGGCGGTGCGGACACCGATGTCCCGGACCCGGCCGGCCCGCAGGGCGAACTCGCGGGATTCCTCGTCGGGGCGGCCGAAGAGCTTGACCAGGGTGGCGCCGGGCGCGGAGAAGCGCTCGGTCATCTGGGTTCCCATGGTGGCGTTGTGTTCGGCGGCTTCGCGCCGCAGGTCGGCCAGCTTGGAGCCCATTCGGCGGGCCGGGATCAGGAAGATCGGCAGCAGGATCATGGCGAGCACCGTCACGAGCCAGGACTTGTTGAGCATCACCGCAAGGGTCAGGGCGAGGGCCACGACATTGCTGACCACGCCCGAGAGCGTGCCGGCGAAGGCCGACTGCGCCCCTATGACGTCATTGTTCAGCCGGCTGACCAGGGCCCCGGTCCGGGTCCTTGTGAAGAAGGCGATCGGCATTTTCTGGACGTGGTCGAAGACCTTGGTGCGCAGGTCCACGATCACGCCTTCACCGATGGTGGAGGACAGCCAGCGGGTCACGAGGCCCAGCCCCGCCTCGGCCACCGCCACAATGGCGATCAGGACAGCAAGCCAGATCACTGTGGAGGCCTCGGCATGGGCGATGATCTCGTCGACCACCTGCCCGGCGAGGACCGGGGTGGCAACAGCCAGGAAGGCCATCACAATGGACAGCAGCACGAAGGCGATCAGCTTGCCGCGGTGCGGGCGGGCGAAGCTGAAGACGCGCTTCAGCGTCTCCTTGGAGAACGGCTTGGACCCGCTGGAGGCGCGGGTGATGTTGTAGAGGGAGCTCCAGGCGACCCGGTCCATGCTCATGTGGTGCTGCCTTTCGGGGCATCGGCGTGCAGTTCGGTGACGACGCCGCTTTCGACGTTCCAGCGGGCGTCCAGGCGGACGTTTTCGAGCAGCCTGCGGTCGTGGGTGACCAGCAGCAGCGCGCCGTCGTAGCTGTCGAGGGCTTCCTCGAGCTGCTCAATGGCGGGCAGGTCGAGGTGGTTGGTGGGTTCGTCCAGCACCAGCAGGTTCACGCCGCGGGCCTGCAGCAGCGCCAGGGCGGCCCGGGTCCGCTCCCCCGGAGACAGGGAGTCGACGGGCCGGTTGGTGTGATCGGCCTTGAGGCCGAACTTGGCCAGCAGGGTGCGCACTTCCGCCGGAGTCTGCTCCGTCAGGACGGCCTCGACGGCGTCGCCCAGCAGCAGATCGCCGGCCAGCAGGCCGCGTGCCTGGTCGATCTCCCCAATGGCCACGGACGCACCCATGGAGGCATCGCCGGAGTCGGGCTGCTGGACGCCGAGCAGGAGCCGGAGCAGGGTGGATTTGCCGGCACCGTTGGGGCCGGTAATCCCGATCCGTTCGCCCGCGTTCAGCTGCAGGTTCACCGGGCCCAGGGTGAACCCGCCCTGCTGCGCGACGGCGCCCCGCAGGGTGGCCACCACCGAGCTGGACCGGGGGGCCGCCCCGATGCTGAACTGCAGCTGCCATTCCTTGCGCGGTTCCTCGACTTCTTCGAGCCGGGCGATGCGGGACTCCATCTGCCGGACCTTCTGGCCCTGCTTTTCGGAGGACTCGGTACTGGCCGCCCGCCGGATCTTGTCATTGTCCGGGTTCTTTTTCATGGCGTTCCGGACGCCCTGGGAGCTCCATTCGCGCTGGGTCCGGGCCCGGGAAACGAGGTCGGCCTTGGTGTTGGCGTACTCCTCGTAGCGTTCCCGGGCGTGCCGGCGGGCGACGGCGCGTTCCTCCAGGTACGCCTCGTAGCCGCCGTCGTAGACCGCCACCGAGTTCTGCGCCAGGTCCAGCTCCACGATCGTGGTGACGCAGCGGGAGAGGAACTCGCGGTCGTGGGAGACCAGGACGACGCCGCCGCGCAGTCCCTGCACGAACGCCTCCAGCTTGGCCAGGCCGTTGAGGTCCAGGTCGTTGGTGGGCTCGTCCAGCAGTACGACGTCGAAGCGGCTCAGGAGCAGCGCGGCGAGCGCCACGCGGGCCGCCTGGCCGCCGGACAGGCCGGTCATTCCGGCGTCGGGCCCCACATCGAGGCCAAGGTCCGCCAGGACCGGCGGGATGCGGTCTTCCAGGTCGGCTGCGCCGGAGGCCATCCAGCGGTCGAAAGCCAGCGAGTAGGCGTCGTCGGAGCCGGGAGCGCCGGAGCCCAGTGCTTCTGCGGTGGACTCCATTTCCAGGGTGGCCTGCGCGCAGCCCGTGCGCCGGGCGATGTAGCCGGCGACCGTTTCGCCGGCAATCCGCTCGTGTTCCTGCGGCAGCCAGCCCACAAAGGCGTCGGCCGGGGCCAGGCTTACTGTGCCTTCCTGAGGTTCGTCGACGCCGGCGAGCAGGCGCAGCAGCGTGGACTTGCCGGCACCGTTGGCGCCGACGACGCCCACTACGTCACCGGGAGCTACGGTCAGGGACAGCTTTGAGAAGAGGGTGCGGTGATCGTGACCACCGGAAAGGTCCTTGGCAACAAGGGTTGCAGTCATTAGTTCATCCTCTCACTGCGGCCCAAACGGACCGCCCCGACGGGCAGAACCCGCCCGTCCCGGCAGGCCGAAAAGCAGCCGGGCATAGAAGAACCCGCCGGTCCGGACTTGGGGGGTGTACGGACCAGCGGGTTCGACCATTTAGCATAGTTGAATTAGGACCTCACGTAAAATCCCAGCCCGCTGCGCCACACCGCCGCCATCTCCCGCCTCGACCGCCGCTGCCCCACCGAGTGCCAGTACCCACACTGCCCATCGACTCCGCAGGAAGCCATAGATGCCATTACCCGCTAAGGCGTTCCAACTCTGGCTTCATCGCGTTGCTCCGACGGAGAGCACGGCCGATATCTGCAGGATTTCCGGCATCAAGCGCACCACATTTGCCCAGCAGCTGGTGCGCGGGAAGGTGGCCGAAACCACCCTGGTCAGCATCAGCCGGGCCCTGGATCTAAGTCCGCTGGCGGAACTGGCGTCCTTCGACCACTATGCCGAGCTGGCCACCGCGCCGCAGCCGCCAACCCCGGCCGAACTCGTCAGCCAGGTGGCCACCATGGATCTGCTGCGCGCCGTCATTTCACGCTCCTCCCCCGCGTACGGCGGCTATGGTGACCACGGCAGCTCCATGACCCGCGCACTGTCCCCCGCCCCGCATGCCACATCAGTCCGGAACTGGGTGGACGCGATCGACGACGGTGAGTTGCGTCACCGGGTTTCTGCCGCCACCGGCGTGGCGCCGCAAAATTACTCGGCCCAGCTCACCGCCAACAGGCTGTCCCCCGAACTGGCGGTCGCGACAGCCCGCGCGGCGGGCGTAGGATTCACGGGCGGGTTCGTCGCCACGGGCCTGATAACCGAGGAAGAGGCCGGCTGGACGCAGGGGGCGAAGCAGGCCGCCTTGGATTCCCTCTCCGACGGAGACCTTAGCGCCCTGGCCGGAGAGCGGCTCCAGGCGCTCGGAAAGTCCTTGCGGCGCCAGGAGCACGAGCAGGCACAAACAGAAAAAATTTGGGAGAACCTCGGATGATCGCGATCCTGCAGTGGGCCACGCTGGCAGTGTGCTGCGTGGTCACGCTGGCCCGCCTGCCGTACGCCCTCCGTGGGCAGAACCGGTCCCTGTTCTCCATCTTCGCGCTCATGACCCTGGCGATCCTGCTCAGCATCGAGGCGCCCTATGTGGCCGTGGACCGAGCCCTCGGAGGCATGAACGTCGCCAATCTCGTGCTACGCTTCGTCATTTTCGCCGCCATCTTTTTCCTGGGGTTCCGGGTGGCCCGGGGATTCAGCGCGGACGACGCCCTGCGGCTGATCACCGGCCCTGTCGGCATCGCGGTCGCCGTAGCCGCCTCGGCTGTGGTGGTAGCGGTCTTCCTCATGATGGACACCGCCGGATCCTCGGCGGGGCTGGTCACGGTGTTCGCCAAGGATGAGCGCAATGCCGCCTTGGTGGAGTATTACGGGGCCGCCGGGCGGCTTTATCCGGCGTACATAACCCTGGCCCTGTTTCCGGCGATGGTGCGGACCCTCCGCAGCGGCCTCCCGGCCCTGGTGCGGTTCAGCGCGGGGTTGCTGGCGCTGGGTACCGTGGCTATTTCCTTGAGCCTTCTGTCCCCGGTCATTCCCCCGTCACTCGGATTCATGCGGTTCGTCCTCAACTACTCGGCCGTTCTGTGCCTGGTCCTTGGGCTTTCCTTGATCTGGCTGGCGAAGGCGCTTGCTATGCGGGCGACTAAGAAGCAAGCTGGCCTGACCTGAGAGTCGTTCGGCTGGGCAGGCGAGCCATGTGGGGGTACCCGGAATGATTGCAACCCTCCAATGGGGGACGCTGATCATCTGTTCCGTGGTGTTCCTCCTCCGCGTCCCGGATGCGATCCACGGGCGGAACAGGACCGTTTTCTGGATCCTGTTCCTTGCGACCCTGTGCAGCCTGCTCTCGGTCCCCGGCCCCTATGAGGCAATCGACGCGGCTCTGGGGGGATGGAACCTTGCCCACCTGCTCCTGCGTTTCCTCGTGTTCGCGGCGGTCCTGCTGGTCGGTCTGCGCGTCGCGAAAGGACTGGCAGACGGTCGCGGCTACCGCCTCATTGCGGGCCCGGCCGGGGGCTGGGCCCTGGCCCTCAGCGCTGCCGCAGTGGCGGTAATTTTCTTCCTTATGGACACCCGCGGGTCCTCGGTCGGCATGCTGGGCATCACCGACAACGGTGGACACAACGCCGCCCTGGCGCCGTTCTACGCCGCGGCCGGCCGCACGTATCCCGCCTTCGTCTCCCTGGCCCTGCTCCCGGCATTGCTGGCCACCGCCAGAAGCCCCCTGCCGCGGCTGGTGCGTGCCGGGGCAGTCATGACGTGCATGGGCGCCCTCGCCACAGCCTTGAGCTTCCCCGCCTCCTTTGCCCCGGAGGACTGGATCCTCGTGCAGCAAACCATCAACTATTCGGCCGTCCTGGGGTATGTCCTGGGCCTGGGACTGTTCTGGGCTTCCGGGCTCGCCGCAAAGAAAACTGGTAACGCTCGCGCAACATTGCGCAAGAACAACGGGTAGGCCATTCACAAAATCATTAGACCGTGAAAGAATCATGAATGTGTGAAAGCGGCAATCGCTTCGTGTACGGAAGTCAGCCGTGCGAAGCAGAGGCAGTCGTCCAAGCGCCATTGGGGGGATGAGTGGTAGCGGTCCGCAAGGACCGCTCCCACTCAGCCTGCTTAACGGCGTTTTCCCTGCACTTCAGCGCTGGAACCTCAGCGTGACCAGCTGGAACGGCCGCAACGTAAGCTCGGCAGAGTCGGGACCGGCAGCCACTCCCGGCGCATCGACAGGCCGTTCCAACAGATCCACGGCGAGTATCCCGCGGACCGGGAAGTTGGCCTTCACGAGGCCGGTGGAGCGTTCCCCGAGCGATTCGTACAGCCGGACAATCACGTCTCCGGAGCCGTCTTCGGCGAGTTTGACCGCTTCAACGACGATTGCCTGGTTGACCACGGTGACCAGCGGCTCCACCGTGTGGGCACCCTGTACAACCCGCGGGGGGAGGTTGGTGCGGTAGCCCTCTTCGACGGCGTCCGCGATCGTGGCACCGGGCCGGATCGTGACGTGCAGCTCGTGCCTGCCCTGGTCGGCGCCGGGATCCGGGAACTTCGGCGCCCGCAGCAGCGAGACCCGCACCGTGGTGGTGGTGCCGCCGTCGTCCTCCCGGACGTTGCGCGTCACGTCGTGGCCGTAGCTGGACGCGTTGGAGACCGCCACCCCGTAGCCGGGCTCGGCGACGTGGATCCAGCGGTGGGCGCAGATCTCGAATTTCGCGGCTTCCCAGGACGTGTTGACATGAGTGGGGCGGAACACGTGGCCGAACTGCGTCTCCGCCGCGGACCGGTCGGCCCGGACGTCCAGGGCGAAGCCGAGCTTGAGCAGTTTTTGCCGCTCCTGCCAGTCCACCAGGGTGGTGATCGCGAGGGAGCCTGCGCCCGCGGCCAGCGTAATCCGCTGGGTCACGGCCGAGGACCCGGCCATCCGCTCCACCACCACGACGGCGTCCGGGCTTTGCCCCCGGGGGTCGCGCTCCAGGGTCACGGAACGCGCCTCAACCAGGCGGACGACGTTCCGGCGGTAGAAGGCGTCGATGTCCCACGCGTCCCATTCATTCGGCGTATCCCGGTGCAGTTCCAGGAGGTTGCCGGACTCCCCGGGAGCGATCGCCTCCCGCCCGGTGGTGTGATCGATGAGCGAGGCCAGCAGCCCGTCGGCATCGACCACCGCCCGGATGATGCCGTTGTCCAGGATGTAGCCGCCGTCCGCCTCGGTGACCGACACCGGCTGTCCGGGCCGGACGGGTTCTGCAGCACCCAACGCCGGCACTCCCTGGCGCTCCTGCGGGGCGGCGTTGAGGAGGAATTCCCGGTTGCCGGGGCCCAGGGCCGCGGCCGCGGCGTTCGTGATGATCGTTTCCAGCCCCCGTTCGACGGCGGCGTAGTTCCGTTCGGCGTCCTGGTGGACCCACGCGATGGAACTGCCCGGCAGGATGTCATGGAACTGCTGGAGAAGGACCAGCCGCCAGAGTCGCTTGAGCTCCGCGGCAGGGTAATGGTGCCCCGCGCGCACGGCCGCCGTGGCACTCCAGAGTTCGGCTTCCCGGAGCAGGTGCTCGCTGCGCCGGTTGCCCAACTTGGTCTTGGCCTGGCTGGTGTAGGTTCCCCGGTGCAGTTCCAGGTACATCTCCCCCACCCAGACCGGCAGGGGCTCATACTCGGCCTGGGCCTGCTCGAAGAAGCTGGCTGCCGAGCCGATCCGAACCTTCGGGGAGCCTTCCAGGTCCGCCGTGCGCTGCGCCGCGGCCAGCATCTCGCGGGTTGGGCCGCCGCCGCCGTCGCCGTACCCGAAGGGCACCAGGGATGTGGCCCCGCGGCCGTGGTCCCGGTAGTTCCGTTCGGCGTGCGCCAGGTCCCGGGCACTGAGGTCGGAGTTGTAGCTGTCCACCGGCGGGAAATGGGTGAATACGCGGGTGCCGTCGATGCCCTCCCAGTTGAAGGTGTGGTGCGGCATCCTGTTGACCTGGTTCCACGAGATCTTCTGGGTGAGGAACCAGCGGCTGCCTGCGGCCTTGATGATCTGCGGGAGCGCTGCGGAATACCCGAACGTGTCCGGGAGCCACGCTTCCTGGCATTCGACCCCGAATTCGTCCAGGAAGAAGCTCTTGCCCTCGAGGAACTGCCGCGCCATGGCCTCGCCGCCGGGCATGTTGGAGTCCGATTCGACCCACATTCCGCCGACGGGAACAAACTGGCCGGCGCGGACTTTGTCCCGGATGCGCCCGAACAGCTCCGGGTAGTACTCCTTCATCCACGCAAGCTGTTGGGCCGAGGAACACGAAAAGATGAACTCGGGATGTTCGTCCATCAGCGCCACCACGTTGGAGAACGTCCGGGCGCACTTGCGGATGGTTTCCCGGACGGGCCACAGCCAGGCCGAATCGATGTGGGCGTGGCCCGTGGCCACGAGCTGGTGCGCCGAGGCGTAGGCCGGCTGGGACAGGACGTCGGCCAGGGCGGCCCGCCCGGCGTCCGCGGTGCCGGCGACGTCGTCGGGGTCCATGATGTCCAGCATGCGTTCGAGCGCCCGCAGGATTTGGTGCCGGCGGGGCAGGTCCATGGGCAGTTCGTGCATGAGCCCGCTGAGCGTGAAGATGTCCTGCTGGAGTTCCCAGGCCGCCTGGTTGCGTTCGGCGATCGCGATCCTGCCCAGGCGGTACTTGGGCTCGCTGCCCGAGGTGGCTTTGTCGCCGTACGGCGTGGCGGCAAAGGTCCAGTTCTGGGACAAGTCCGGGTTGGCCGCGGCTTCGACATAGAAGTCAACGGCCATGCCGCTGCCCAGGAGCTTGAGCGGAATGTACTGGTTCCGCGGTGAAACCGCCTTGATGATGGTCCCGTCGGACCGCCAGGCGATGCCTTCGCACTGGAAGCCCGGGGCGTCGGCGCTGAAACCCAGGTCCACCAGGACTTCCACCGAGGTGCCGGCCGCGGCTCCCCAGCCGTCCGGCACGTCGCCCCGGAGCCGGAGCCACTTGGTGCTCCATGGCCGGCCCCAGGCCGCTCCGTGTTCCTGGGGCGTGAACTCGTGCCGGAGGGCTTCCAGCACGGGCACGGGTTCGTCCGGCACGTCCCAGCTGCTCAGCGTCAGCGGGACGCTGCGCGGGTAAACGGCGGGGGCGATGCGGTCACGCAGAAAGCGGTCCAGCCGGACTTCCGTAAGACGGCGGTCGTCGTGCAATGTGTTCCTCTTCAGCGCTGGGGGCGTCCGATTGGCTCCAATCGATGGATAAAACTTACGCCGAGGGGAACCCGTTGGCCAAGTGTTGCTGCTAGCTGGCCGCGGGGGCCGGGACTGCGACGCGCTGCTGGCCTGCGTAGACGTTCAGGCTGGTCCGGCGGCTGAACCCTGCCAGGGTCATCCCGCTGGCCTCGGCCAGTTCGACGGCCAGGCTGGAGGGTGCGCTGACTGCGGCGAGGACCGGGATTCCGGCGAGGGCTGCCTTCTGGACGAGCTCGAACGACGCCCTGCCGGAGACCTGCAGCACGGTGCCCCGGAGCGGGAGCAGGCCTTCGCGGAGGGCCCAGCCCACTACCTTGTCCACGGCGTTGTGCCGTCCGACATCTTCCCGGAGGCACAACAACTCCGCCGAGCCGTCGTCGGCGATTCTGAAGAGCCCGGCGGCGTGCACCCCGCCGGTGAGGTCGAAGACCTCCTGGGCGGACCGAAGGGCATCCGGGAGGGCCGCGAGCGTTTCGACGGGAACGGTCAACGGATCCTGTGCCGGGCTGTAGTGCGAGGATTTTCGCACGGCATCGATCGAGTCCGTCCCGCAGATGCCGCACGAACTGGACGTGAAGACGTTTCGGCCGGTCTCCGGCAGGACGACGTCGGGCCGCAGTTGGGCCTCCACGACGTTGAAGGTCTGGATCCCGTCGGCGTCTTCACCGGCGCAGAACCTGAGCGAAACCAGCTGCTCAGGTGTCCAGATGATTCCTTCGGAGACCAGGAACCCCGCGACGAGGTCGAAGTCGCTGCCCGGCGTTCGCATGGTGACGGAGAAGGACATGTTTCCGAGCCGGATTTCCAGCGGTTCCTCGACGGCGAGGACGTCCTCCCGGTGCCGGACCGGGAATTCGAGGGCGTGCGCGGACCCGTCCAGGACAATTTTGTGCACTTTGCGGCGCTGCGTCACGCGGCCCATCGGGTACTCCTTGGCAACATATTCATTTGGGTTTGGCTGATTCCATCATTGCAAGTGCCTGATCCTGAAGCCAGCGCAGCCGGCGGCCGGTATCCCGCGTCGGAGGGTGTTCAGCCCAGGAGGGCGCTCCAGTCGACCGGCCCGTCGCTGGCCGCGGTTTTCCTGGCGGTCCGCTTCGCCGCAGGCTTCGCCACGGGAGCTGCCGAGGCGTCAGGGATCGGCGCACCCCACGGGAGCGCGAACGCGGGGACCAGCTCTCCCAGCTGAACTCCATGGGGCGGGACCACCAGGACGCCGTCGGCGGCGGCCAGGCCCCGCATCATTCCCGGGCCGGTGTGCTGCGCCGGGGATGCCATGCCGTAGAGCAGCCGGAAGGGCATGAGCCGGGTCCGGCCGGGATCGGCGTCAATCGTCGAACCGCAGGGCACCTCGCTGAGCGGCCGCAGGGAACCGTGCCCCAGGGCGGCGAGGAGCGGGGCTCCGATCGTGGACAGCGCCATCATGGCCGCGAGCGGGTTTCCCGGCAGGCCGAGGATATACCGGCCGTCCGGCAGTTCGGCCAGCACGGCCGGGTGGCCCGGCCGCATCGCGATCCCGTCGATCAGCAGGCGTCCGCCCAGCTCGGCGACCGAACGCCTGAGGTGGTCCGTTCCGGAGCGTCCGGTGCCGCCGGTGGTGATGACGACGTCGGCTGGCAGGCTTTCACCGGCAGGATCGCTGTCCTCGAGGGCGGCGATCCATTCTGCGTAGGAATCGCCGACTTTCACTTCTTCGGTGCAGATCCCGCCGAGCATTCCCACCACAGCTGCCAGCTGGGGTCCGAACGTGTCGCGGACTTCCCCGGGCGCCGGCCTCCCGGATGCCACCACCTCGGAACCGGTGAAGACCAGTCGCACCACGGCCTTGCCAAGCACCGGAAGCGCGTCGTGTCCGGCCAAGGCGGCGAGGGCCAGGTGGGCGGGATTCAGGACCGCGCCGCTCTTGACCAGGACGTCCCCGGCGGCGGCTTCTTCTCCGGCTTTCCTGATGTGGTCGCCGTTGCGCGGGTCCCCCGGCTTCGCGGTGCCGCCGAGTTTCAGCACGGGCAGGCCGTCCTCATCGGCGTCGATGATGCCGCTTTCGCTGCGCAGCACGGCCTTGGCCCCGGCGGGGATGAGGCCTCCGGTGGCGATCGGGCTTGCCTGGTGCGGTGCCAGCCGCTGGTCCGGTTCGGCCAGGATCCAGGGACCGCTGCCGTTGACGGCCCAGCCGTCCATGGCGGAGGAGGCATAGTGCGGCATGTCCTGCAGGGCCAGCACGTCAGCGGCCAGGGTGCGGCCCAGCGCCTCCCGGAGCGGGACGGGGGCGGCCGGGATGGGCGTGGCACAGTCGAAGGCGAGCTGCCGGGCCTCCTGCCATGTGTGGGCCAGGTGCCGGTGCGGCGCGTCCGCAGCGTCCTGGTTGCCCGCATCCTGGTCCGCAGTGGCCTGGTCCGCGTCCGGCCCTGCTGTGTCCTCGTCTACCGTGTCCTCGTCTACCGCGTCGCGGTCCGCGTCCAGCCCTGCCGGGGCCTCCGTGAGGGCGTCCGAGTCCGTGAGGGGGTCCGTGCGGCCGCCTTCGGGGACGTTCCCGCCATGGACGGCCGGTCCGGCGTCGTCCGCAGCCGCAGCCGTCATGCCCCGGATGCTTCGGATGCTTCGGAGGCCGCGTAGTCCTTGGCGAGCCGGCGCGCTACTGCCATGGCGTCCTGCATGGACAGGGAGTCCGTCGCCCGCCCGGAGCCGGAGGCCAGGCCGGCGGCGTAGCCGGCAATGAATGTGGTCAGCGGCGCGGCCGGGCGCACTATCGAGTGGGCGGCCACCCCTGCCAGGGAGAGGACCTCGTTCACGTCAATCTCAACGTCTTCCAGCTCCAAGGCCTGGAGCAGGGCACGGCACCAGTCTTCCAGCGTTTCATCCTGGCTTTTCACCGTTTGCCTCCATGGTCGCGTTCAGCTGGGGAGTTCCGTGCCGGGGCCCGGACCGAGGCCTGGAATTGTGTCCGATACCCCCAACGCGGACGCATCATCCCAGGTATCAACATCGTCCGTGGACCCGGGGGGAACGCGGACTTCCCGTACGTCCAGCCTAGCAAGAAGGGAGAAGGCCGACGCGTTTTCCAGGCTGCCCCGATGCCGGGCGTCCGTAACACTTTGTTGTAGCGCAGCTGTGCCATAAAAACCCGCTAGCGGCTGCTTCCGGCCGTCCTGGGAGACGGCCATGACCCCGTCGCCCCGGCCTGGTTCCGGCGCAGCCGCCAGGGAGGCCTCCAGCGATTCGGCCAGTACCCGGACGGCAGCGGAGGACCTTGGCATGTCACAGGCAAGGACCAGGATAAACGGCGCCGGAGCAGCGTCCCCACGCCGGACGGAATGGCCCGAGGCCAGCGCGTCCAGGCCCGCGGCGATGGCAGCGGCCGGCCCGGCGAAGGGCGGCTCCTCCCGGCAGGTCAGGACGCCGTCGGGCAGGTTCCCCGGGTCCGGCCCGACGACGACGGCGCGCCCCGCCCCGCCCGCGGCGCCCAGTGACCGCTCGAGGAGGGTGGCGCCGTCGTACACCAGCCGGGATTTGGGCACGCCGCCCAGGCGGGAGGACCTCCCCCCGGCGAGAATGATGGCATCGAACTCCACCGGTTCAGCCTAGCGCGGCGCCGGCTACGGGCAGATCTGGCAGGCCCCGCGCGGCCCAGAGGTCAGGCGGCCGATTCCGGCAGCAGGAACGGATCCCAGGCGGGCGTCGGCTTCTCGAGTTCCTTGATCTGCCAGATCGCGCCCTTCGGGGGGCCCGGAACAAACCCGATCTTCCAGCCCATCTCCGCCGGAGTGTGGTCGCTCTTGGCGTTGTTGCAGCGCAGGCAGGCCGCTACCAGGTTCTCCCAGGAATCGGCGCCACCCCGGGACTTGGGCTGGACGTGGTCGATCGTGTGCGCCGCCTTGCCGCAATAGGCGCAGCGGTGGGCATCCCGGCGGAGCACGCCGCGGCGGCTCACGGCCGTCATCGTGTTGTATCTCGGACGGATGTAGCGGTTCAGCAGGATCACGGACGGGCGGCCCAGGATGTCCTGGGGGCCGACGACGGGGTCGTCCCCTTCCGCCACAACGCTGGCCTTTCCGGTCAGGACAAGGACGAGCGCCCGGCGGAAGGTGATTACCGCCAGTGGTTCATATCCAGCATTCAGAACGAGAGTGCGCATCCGCATACCTCTTCACGGCCGCACCCGCCAGCGGCACGAGGGCCGGCTGCCCTCTGCATGGTCGGGCTATGGATCGACAAGACAAGAGTAAACACTCAGGTGCCGGATCACCGAATATTTTTTCACCGGCGCGGCCGTGCGCGCGCAAAGTTCATGGCGCGGTCACGCAAAAGACCCCCGCCAAAAGGCGGGGGTCTTTCGAAATGCTGGAGTGCTGTGGCTTAGCCGCCGACGCGGATGAAGACCGGGCCGGAGCCGACGTTCACGCTGTACAGCGCGGTGGTGCCGCCGTTCCAGCCGCCGTGGACTGCCATGCCGTTGCCGACGTAAACCGCGATGTGTGCCATGCCCACGCCGCCGTTCTGGTAATAGGCGAGGTCGCCCGGGCGTGCCTCGGCGGCGCTCACGGTGCGGCCCAGGGACAGGTAACCTGCCGGCCAGCCGTGGTAGTGGATGCCGGCCGCGGCCAGGGCGTTGGTGGCGAGGGCGGTGCAGTCCTGCGAAACGCCGATCTGCGCGTAGGCAGCAGCGGCGATGGTCGCGCCTGCTCCGCTGCCGATGCCGGCCGGAGCCTGGGCAGCGACGCCGCCGCTGACGCCAAGCTCGGTGCCGCCGGCGCGGGAGGCCGTGGAATCCTGGACGTTCACAACGGGCTTCGGGGCCTCGACGACGGGAGCCGGCGTGGTGGTCACGGCGGGCTTCTCATAGGAGATCGCGATGCTGGATGCGGCCGAAATGGTGGCCGGGGCTGCGGACTGGACTTCCAGGGCCGAAGCGGACGTGGATTCGCGCTGAACGTTGGTCTCAGCAGCGTTGGCTGCGATTCCGCTGGTCAGAACCAGACCGGAAGCTGCGGCGATGACCGCGGCCTGACGGCCCATGCCGCCGGCGTTGTCGCCGACAGCCTTAGCAATAACAGCCAGCGAGTTGGTCTTGGTGACCTCGGCTCGGTGCCGTGCAACGGTTGCACGAGTAGTCATTAAGTTCTCTCTTTCGTGATCCTTGGACCGCGCGCTTTCGGGCGCGGACTGAGGACGCTCCGGCATCTTGGGGGTACGCCGGATCGCCCCGAAATTGGGTTACTTAGCGAAGGGTGTACTGCGAAGACGCGCCAAATGCGGAAACTGCATGCTGTCCGGGCTCGGTAGAGAATGAGCCGGCGGAACGTGATCCCATCCGGGCGCCGACAAGGGCGGCACGTGATGTGGATTCCAGCGAGCTCGACAGAGCTTCGCCGGTGCGCATGCGCGCAGAGTTGTGGCGTGAAGACACGAAAGTAGCCTCTCCCAATGCCTACGAGGTGAGCTGTCGGATTCGGATGGGAGTCACCCGGCCGCGCTGCTTCCTGGGAAGCGTTGCGACTTAACCCCTAGGCCTTCTTTCGAAGGCCAAAATTGGTTCCCCCGCCCCTGCCAGACGATGTAATGCGAACGGACCTTGAGCGGTGGCAGAGCTAGGCAATCCACTCAAGAGCGCCAACTTCGGAAAAGTTGGCGTGCTTCAAACCCTACAGCAGTCCTGACCCAATGTCACATTCAGATCACGGCGTGTCACAAGAATTTGAGAGCGGTCCATCGTCTATTTAGAGCCATCCGAGCGGATCAACGACGTCGCCGTTGACCATCACTTCAAAGTGGAGGTGGCAGCCCGTGGAGGCGCCTGTGGTCCCGCTCATAGCGATGACATCTCCGCGCGATACCTTCTGGCCGACCCTGACCGAGGCCGAGGACAGGTGGTTGTACGTGGTCTCCAGGCCGTTGCCGTGGTCAATGACGACCCGGTTTCCGCCGCCGTAGGGATGCCATCCGTTGAACGTCACGGTGCCGCTGGCGGCCGCGTGGACGGCCGTGCCGCACTGGGCGGCGAAGTCCTGGCCGCGGTGGAACTCGCCCGCACCGCCGGTGATGGGGCTGACGCGGTAGCCGAACGGCGAGGCCGTGATCATCTGGTCCAGCGGTGCGCCGAGGGTGCCGGCGGATGCCGCGCGCGTGATGCTGTCCACAGACTGGGCGCTGAGCAGCTGCTTGAGCTTCCCGTCCGGATCACCCTTCGTGGTGACGGCCGTTCGGCTGAAATCGACTTTTGCGGCGGCGGGAGCCGTGACATCCGGCTGTACTGCAGCGGAGAGGGCGCCTGTTCCATCAGCGTTGGAGGCCAGCACGGGGCTCGTGGCGGGGACCGTCACAGTGAGGACCAGGCCCGTTGCGGCCAGTGCGATGCCGGCCTTCTGCCCGACCCCGCTGGCCGCGGCAAATTCCGTTACCTGACGGAACGGGCTGCGCCGCCGCCGGCGTTCATCGCGGTGCGCGTCGCGGGGGCGTTCGGCCATATGCTCGACGACGGGACGCGGCTCCGGAGCGGGACCGGTCGCGCGGCGACGGCCCCTGGCGGTCTGGGTGGTCAAGAACGGTTCCTCTCTGGATAGCCTGCGAAGTTAGCTGTCGGATTCGGGTCAGAGAGTTCAAAGACCCGGTCCGCCGTTGCAAGCAGCCAGACAGAGAGGCATCCCTGGGGATCCCTCGATGGACGTTGCTTGCCGCTGACGGACTTCACCCCAAGGCTGCTGAAGCAGCAGCCGAAAGTGGTTCCCCCGCCCCTGCCAGGAGGTGGTTCTGCGACTGATYCGCTGGCAGGGCTCGGCTTCGGATCAGGTAACGCTTTGGTATCGGCACTGGCCACTAACTATAGGGGATTAAGCCGTCCGGTAATAAATCCGTAACCCCAGATGTGCAGAACTCATGGGTCGTCCCATGACCGGCGCGTTGTGGCTGGTCAGGCGAGTGTTACAAAGACGTGCGCCGCAACCTCGGGCGGCAACTCCAGGGCACCCTCGATATCGGGAACGCGGACCGAGATGTACTCCCCCACCCGCTCCAGCGACACCAGCGCACCAGGCCGAATTCCACCTTCGTCGAGCTGGGCCAGAAGCTCCGGCTCCACCTGGATCGGCTCCGCGAGCCGGTTGACCGTGACCCGCGAACCCGCACCGTAGCCGGCCATGGCCTCAAGCAGGTTCACGGCCCCATCGGCCGGGGCGCCGTTGGACACGCCGCCAAGATCGGCAAGACCGGGAATGGGGTTTCCGTAGGGCGAAACGGTGGGGTGGTCCAGCATCTCAAAAATTCGCCGCTCAACCCGCTCACTCATGACATGCTCCCAGCGGCATGCCTCCTCGTGGACATAGGCCCAGTCGAGTCCGATCACGTCGGCGAGCAGGCGTTCGGCGAGGCGGTGCTTGCGCATGACGCCGATGGCGCGTTTCCGTCCGGTTTCGGTCAGTTCAAGGTGCCGGTCGCCCGAAACAACCACCAGTCCGTCGCGTTCCATCCGGCCGATGGTCTGCGAGACAGTGGGGCCGGAGTGGCGGAGCCGTTCGGCAATGCGGGCGCGCAGGGCAACGATGTTTTCTTCTTCAAGTTCCAGAATGGTCCGAAGATACATCTCCGTAGTATCGATCAGATCAGTCATTCAGCTCAGCTCCTCGAGCGCAGTCCGTGCGTCATTCCCACCGTACCGCGTGCGGGCTGCATGCAGGATGCGCCTGGCAAGAACCGCCGTACGTTCGCATGCCAGCCTAGCCTATTTTGAATTACTCCGGATAATTTTCGTTCGGGCTGGCGCTGCCCCCGAGTGCCCACGCGCCGGCAGTTCCCGGGCGTCTCAATGACCGGACTGTGACAGGGCCTTTTCCGCGTCGCCGGTACCCGTCAGGCAGAATGAAACAGGCAGAATAAGCAGGGGTCCGTTGTAGCCATCCCCTACCGGGCCACCTTCCAGCCACGCTACGAACCAGCCGAAAATTGGAGCCACTGTGAGCGACACCAGCATCGCGATCCCCGCCAACCTCCTGCCCAAGGACGGCCGGTTCGGCGCCGGTCCGTCCAAGGTCAGGCCGGAACAGATGGAGGCCCTCGCCGCGTCGGCGAAGCTGCTGGGGACCTCGCACCGCCAGGCACCCGTGAAGAACCTGGTCGGCTCGGTGCGCAGCGGCCTGAGCGAATTCTTCCGTGCGCCCGAGGGCTACGAAGTGATCCTGGGCGTGGGCGGATCCACGGCATTCTGGGACATCGCCAGCTTTGGGCTTGTGGAGGAAAAGGCGCAGCACCTCTCCTTCGGCGAGTTCGGCTCGAAGTTTGCCTCGGCGACCAACAAGGCACCGTTCCTTGCCGAGTCCTCCATCATCAAGGCCGAACCCGGCACACGCCCCACGGCCCGGGCGGAGGCCGGCGTCGACGTTTACGCGTGGCCGCAGAACGAGACCTCAACCGGTGTGGCGGCCCCCGTCCGCCGCGTGGCAGGCGCCGATGAGGGGTCGCTGGTGCTGGTGGACGCGACCTCCGCCGCGGGCGGGCTTGACGTGGACGTGGCGGAGTCCGACGTGTACTACTTCGCGCCGCAAAAGAACTTCGCGTCCGACGGCGGCCTGTGGCTGGGCCTGTTCTCCCCGGCGGCTCTGGAGCGGGCGGCACGGATCAAGGCCGGCAACCGCTGGATTCCCGATTTCCTGGACCTCCAGACGGCGATCGATAACTCCCGGCTGAACCAGACCTACAACACGCCCGCCCTGGCCACCCTGGTGACCCTGGATGCCCAGGTGCAGTGGCTCAACGCCAACGGCGGCCTGGACTTCGCGGCCGGCCGGACGGCCGATTCTGCCGGCCGCATCTACCGCTGGGCCGAGGCGTCCAGCTACGCCACGCCGTTCGTGGCCAAGGCCGAGGACCGTTCCAACGTGATCGCCACGATCGACTTCGACGAATCGATCGATGCCGCGGCCATCGCCAAGGTGCTCCGCGCCAACGGCGTCGTCGACACGGAGCCGTACCGCAAGCTTGGCCGCAACCAGCTGCGCATCGCCACTTTCGTGGCGATCGAGCCGGACGATGTCTCGGCACTGCTCGAGTGCATCGACTTCGTGGTGGCAGAACTCAAGAAGTAGCTTCAGCATCCGACGGCGTCGCCGCGGCACCAGAACCTGGTGTCGTGTCGGCGCCGTTTCCGCTTTCGACGCGGAAGTACCGCAGCCCGCGCGCCCGGCGGTTGAAGTGGAGCCGCAAGTGCTGCGCCCGGATGATCCACACCAGCCCGATCAGGGCCGCGAGCAAGCCGGCGCCGGCCGCAACCCCCATGGACCAGCGGGGGCCGGCGGTGTTGGCCACCCAGCCGACCAGCGGCGCCCCGATGGGGGTTCCGCCCATGAAGATTGCCATGTAGAGGGCCATCACCCGGCCCCGCATGACGGGGTCCGTGGTGGTCTGGACGTACCCGTTGGCGCTGGTCATCATGGTGATTGCGAACAGCCCCACCGGCACCAGCGCCACGCCGTACCAGAAATAGCTGGGGGCCAGCGCCGCGATGCCAGAGGTCACGCCGAAGGCAGCGGCCGCCCCGAAAATGACCCGCAGCCGCGGCTTCCCCCGGCCGGCGGACATCAGCGCCCCCGCCACGGAGCCGATAGCCATGATCGAATTCATCAGGCCGAAGGCCCCGGCGTCGAGGCCGAATTCCGTGCCCACCATGGCCGCGATGAAGAGGGCGAAATTCAGCCCCAGGGTTCCCACAATGAAGATGGCCACGAGCACCACGATCAGGTCCGGACGGTGCCTGACATAGCGCAGCCCCTCCCGGATCCTGCCCTTGCCCGCCGGGGCGCGCGGCAGCCGGCGCAGCGAGGCCGCCGGGATGTTCGCCAGGCTCAGCAACAGGGCGACGAACGTGAGCGTGTTAATGAGGAACACCCAGCCGGGCCCGACGACGGCGGTGAGCAGGCCCGCGACGGCGGGGCCGATCATCCGGGCGACGTTGAAGGACGCGCTGTTGAGGGCCACGGCGTTGGAGAGGTAGTCGTCCTGGACCAGTTCCGAGACGAAGGTCTGCCGCACGGGAGCGTCGAGCGCGGAGACCACCCCGAGCATCAGGGCGAAGGCGTACACATGCCAGAGCTGCGCCGCGCCGGTCACCACCAGGATGCCCAGCCCCGCACTCAGCAGCGCCATCGCGGACTGGGTCAGCACCAGGAGCCGCTTGCGGTCGAAGCGGTCTGCAAGCAGCCCGGCCACGGGTGCCAGGAAGAGCTGCGGGCCCAGTTGCAGGGCCATGGTGATCCCCACCGCCCCGGCGTCCTGCGCCGTCAGGTGGGCGAACACCAGCCAGTCCTGGGCGGTGCGCTGCATCCAGGTGCCGATGTTGGAGACGAGTGCGCCGATGAACCAGATCCGGTAGTTCAGGATGTGCAGGGACTTGAACATGGACATCAGGTCCAGCCCTCCCTAAACACGCTCCCGGACGCTTCCAACCGTTAGTCGGCCTCCGCGAAGCGTTCCCGCTCATCGTCGGCGTCGTGCTGGTCGGCATCCTGCCGGTCAGCGTTCTGCTGATCAGAGGTCGGCTCGTCGTCGTCGTCAGCGGTCTGCTCGTCAGCGGTCTGCTCGCCGTCGTCGTCAGCGGCGTCCTGCTCGCCGACGGCGTCGGGCGCCTGTGACGGCGTTTCGATGCCGGCCGCCTCGTCGGCGGCCTCGTCAGCCTGCGCGTCTTCCGGGCGGACCCGCTCGGCCCACGGAACCCAGGCCGGCGCGAGGATGGAGTCCTCCGAGGGCAGCAGGCCCAGTTCGTCCACCGTGACCACCTTTGAGCGCGAGTTGCGGGTCAGCACCGCGTACCACTGCCAGCCCAGATAGCCGGGAAGCTTGGATTCGAAGAGGTGGGTCACCAGGCGGTCGCCCTCGCTGCGGGCACCGATGTGCTCGCCGATCTGCTCGGCGGGGGCGATGCCTTCCACGGCGGTGCGGGCGACGTCGACGGCGGCGGCAAGGAAGGCGTCAGGCTTGCCGGTGCGCCAGACGGGGACGCCGGCGCGCGGGCGGGTTGCGTGTTTGGAGCCGGTTCCCTTGGATCCGGCAGGCACCGAGGAGCCGGCGGCCGGCAACTGATCAGGTTCCTGAGTCATCAAGAGCCCTATACGTCCAGCTCGTCGGCAACCTTACGGAGGGCCGCTGCGATCGCCTTGCCCTTGTTGCCTTCCGGGTACTTGCCCGCGGACAGGGTCCCAGACAGGTTGTCCAGCACGGTAACGAGGTCCTGCACCAGCGGGGCAAGGTCCCTGGCGCTGGGCCGCTTCGCCTTGGCGATGGACGGAGTCTTGTCCAGCACGCGCAGGCCGAGGGCCTGGGCACCCTTCCGCCCGTCGGCTACACCAAATTCGACGCGCGTTCCGGCCTTGAGCTCACTGACACCCTCGGGCAGGGCGGACTTGGGCAGGAAGACTTCCTGGCCGTCCTCGCCAGCGAGGAATCCGAAGCCTTTTTCCTTGTCATACCACTTGACCTTGCCGGTAGGCACGTAATCAACCTTCTTCGTTCTGCGGGGACACGGCCGGCGGTCACCGCATCCGCATGGTTACGCGGGTTCAGGGTGTGACTGCCCGGACCGTGTTGGTCTGTACCTCCAAGGTTATCCTGCCAAGTTCAATTTAGTGGTTTGAGGCGCGGGGGATGCCGGACTGTTAGCGTTGCCCACATGACACTGATGCGTTACCGGCGGCCCTTCATGATCGCTGCGGCCACCCTTGCTGTGCTGTCCCTCCTTGCCGTCGGCGCCGTCATGGTCATGGCCTTCAACAATGTCGTGGCGCCGGCCTGGATTACCTCCACGGCCCTTTACGGGCTCCCGGTGGCATTCCTGCTCATGCTCGCACTGGTTATGGATGCGGTGGTGGCCCGGCGCCGCCCGCGCGGGCCCGGCGAAAGGTAACGTTGGAGCGATGTCCCTCATCCGCGCGCTCAGCAAGGAACTTCAGGCACGAAGCGACGAATCGTTGCGGGCCTTGTTCTCCGCGCGGCCGGACCTGATTTCTCCCGGCGTCCCGGACTTCGCCGCCCTCGCCGCCCGGGCCAGCGGCCGCGTCAGCGTGCAGCGGGCCCTCGAGCGGCTCAACCGCCCGCAAATGCAGGTCCTGGAAACCCTGCACCTGTGCACCAACGCCGATACCGGACACAGCGCTTCGGCGCCGATGCTGAAGAAACTGATCAATGGCGCGTCGGTGGCCGCCATCGACCGCCTGGTCCATTCTTTGCAGGAACTGGCCCTCGTCCACCGTGCCGATCCACCGCACGGGGTGACTCCCGCCGGAGCCAAGCAGCGGCACTACCTTCCGGTCGGCAGCCTCAAGGACGTGATCGGGATTTATCCCGCAGGGCTGGGCCGCAGCTACACCGAGCTCGTGCGGCTCCAGCCGGCCTTTGCGCAGCGCGTCGTGCAGCTGGTCGGCGAGCTGCACCGTGGCGGGGAGTCCGTTTCCCCCGCCACCACACCGATGGAAGCGGCCTTGTCGCTCCAGCATTGGACGGCTACACCGGAATCGCTCCACCAGATCCTGACCACCGCACCGGAGCGGACCGCCGCCCTCCTGGCCCGGTTCGGAAACTGGGCCATGGGCGCCGTTCCCCAGGCGCAACGCCGCGCTTCCGTGCTCCACGAAAGCGCCGACGTCGGCCCGGTGGACTGGCTCCTGGCGCGGGGGCTGCTGGTACCCCTGGACGCCGCCCACGTCGAACTGCCGCACAGCGTGGGAGTGTCCCTGCGTGGCGGCTTTGTCATTGAAGACTTTTCCCTGGTGCCACCGGTCCCCCAGCTTGGCCAGACAAGCGCAGGGCTGCGCCGGAACGCCGCGTTGGGCGCCATCGCCGAGACGCTGCGGCTCGTGGGCGAGGTGCTCTACACGGTGCGTGAACAGCCCCTGGCGACGCTGCGCAGCGGCGGCGTCGGGGTCCGGGAGATGAAGCGGCTGGCGGATTCCCTGCGGATCGAGGTGCACCCGGCCGGCGTACTCGCGGAGCTTTGCGCCATGGCCGGCCTGCTGCGGCTGGACGTCGACAGCTCCGCGTGGGTGCAGCCGCCGCAGCTGGAATGGCTGGCGCTGCCGCGCCAGGAACAGTGGCTCTGGCTGGTCAATGCCTGGCTGGCCAGCGAGCGGGCGCCCTCCCTCGTGGGCCAGCCCGTGAATGCCGCCGCCCCGGGCGCCGGCCACCGGGGCGCGGCCGGGACCACCATCAATGCGCTCTCCGCCGAGGCGCAGCGGCCCGACGCCCCGGTGGTCCGCAAACGGGTCCTGGAGATCCTGAACGAACTCACCCTGGAGGCAGCGGCGCCCGACGGGCAGGCTCCAGTCCTCAATGCCGCCGCCGTGCTGGAACGTGCCGAGTGGGCGCAGCCCCGGATGGCCCGGCGTTTCAGCTCGCTGATCCGCGGCATCCTCACGGAGGCCGAGATGCTCGGCCTGATCGGCTCCGGGGCGCTCAGCCAGCTGGGTTCCGCAATCGCCGCCGAACGGCCGGATGATGCCTTGGGGATCCTGGGCGAACACCTGCCGGCGGCGCTGCAGCACGTGCTGCTGCAGGCGGACCTGACGGCGGTGGCGCCGGGCTACCTCGACCCCGAACTGAGCGAACAGCTCCTCACCATGGCCGCGGCCGAGGGACAGGGACCGGCCACCATCTACCGATTCTCCGTCGCCTCGGTCCGCCGGGCCCTCGACGCCGGCCAGGACGCCGCGGCGATGCTGGACTTCCTGCGCCAGCATTCGGCCACGGCCATCCCTCAGCCTCTCCAATACTTGATCGAGGACACTGCCGCACGCCACTCCCGGCTCCGGGTGGGGGCTGCCGCCAGTTTCATCCAAAGCGAGGACGAGGCTGCACTGCTGGAGTTGCTCAACGCCCCGGCGGCCGCCGGACTCGGGTTGGTGCGCATCGCGCCCACCGTGGTCATCTCACATGCCGCGCCGCGGGAAGCCGCCCAGGTTCTCAGGGGCCTGGGACTCGCCCCCGTCCTGGAGGAAGCAGGATCCGGCGTCATCCGGCTGCGCCGCAGCACCTCGGTTCCCGGCGGCGGCCGGCCGGTCTACACCGCCCCGCGGACGGCACCGCCGGAGGCCGACATCGACGCCCAGCTGGCCGTGCTGCGGGGTGACGGGTCCCGGGCACCCGGCTCCGCCGGCGCTCACCCGACGCCGGCCGCCCCGGGCAGCGAGGAAGCGACACAGCTGGGGCTCGAGACCCTGCTGAAAGCGATCCGCCTCAGGCAGCGGGTGATCATGAACGTCGTGGACGGCATGGGGAATGCCAGCCGCGAGACTGTTGTTCCGGTAGCTGTGAATGGCGGGCGTGTGCGGGTGTTCGATCCGGACAAGGAGATCGAGCGGGTCCTGTCCATCCACCGGATTATCGACGTAGAAGCCACAGAGGAAATGCTCCAGTGAATGACGGGCCCCTGATCGTCCAAAGTGACAAAACCATCCTGCTGGAGGTCGACCACGAACTCGCAACGGAGGCACGGCACGCCATCGCGGCGTTCGCCGAGCTGGAACGGGCCCCGGAGCATGTGCACAGCTACCGGTTGACGCCGCTGGGCCTGTGGAACGCCCGGGCAGCCGGGCTGGATGCGGAGAAGGTGCTGGACACCCTGCTCAAGTACTCCCGTTTTCCCGTGCCCCACTCGCTGCTGATCGACGTCGAAGAGACCATGTCCCGGTACGGCCGGCTCCGGCTGGAGAAGGATCCGCAGCACGGCCTGGTCATGCGCACGTCCGACTACCCGGTGCTGGAGGAAGTCAGCCGTGCCAAGAAGATCGCCCCGCTGCTCGGGCCGCGGATCGACGGCGAGACCGTGGTGGTGCATTCCTCCCAGCGCGGCCAGCTCAAACAGCTGCTGCTCAAGATCGGCTGGCCGGCCGAGGACCTGGCCGGGTACGTGGACGGTACGCCGCACCCCATCATGCTCAACGAGACCGGCTGGAAGCTCCGCCCCTACCAGCAACTGGCCGCGGAGAACTTCTGGGCCGGCGGCAGCGGCGTCGTCGTCCTTCCCTGCGGCGCCGGCAAGACGCTGGTGGGTGCGGCCGCCATGGCCACCAGCTCCACCACGACGCTGATCCTGGTGACCAACACCGTCGCCGCGCGGCAGTGGAAGGACGAGCTGCTCAAGCGCACGTCGCTGACCGAGGAGGAGATCGGCG
This sequence comes from Arthrobacter sp. 05T47, assembly GCF_056395825.1. Lineage (NCBI taxonomy): Bacteria > Bacillati > Actinomycetota > Actinomycetes > Micrococcales > Micrococcaceae > Arthrobacter > Arthrobacter sp. 05T47. The sequence continues at coordinate 132,606 of NZ_JBFTKG010000005.1, forward strand.
AGTACTCGGGTTCCGTCAAGGAAGTCCGTCCGGTCACGATCGCCACCTACCAGGTGCTGACCACCAAGCGCGGCGGCCTGTATCCGCACCTGGAGCTCGTGGACGGCAATGACTGGGGCCTGATCATCTACGACGAGGTCCACCTGCTGCCGGCGCCGATCTTTAGGATGACGGCTGACCTGCAGGCCCGGCGCCGGCTGGGGCTCACGGCCACGTTGGTGCGGGAGGACGGCCGGGAGGGAGAGGTCTTCAGCCTGATCGGTCCGAAGCGCTACGACGCGCCATGGAAGGACATTGAGAGCCAGGGCTACATTGCGCCCGCCGATTGTGTGGAGGTCCGGGTGGATCTGCCGCGCGACGAACGCGTGGCCTATGCCATGGCCGAGGACGCGGACAAGTACCGGCTGTGCGCCACGTCCGAGACGAAGACCCGGGTGGTGGAGGAACTCGTTGCCGAGCATGCCGGAGAGCAGCTGCTGGTGATTGGTCAGTACATCGACCAGCTCGACGAGATCGGCGAGCGCCTCAACGCGCCCGTGATCAAGGGTGACACCTCGGTCAAGGAACGCCAGCGGCTCTTCGACGCCTTCCGCGCCGGAGAGGTGCACACCCTGGTGGTGTCCAAGGTGGCCAACTTCTCGATCGACCTGCCAGAGGCCTCGGTCGCGATCCAGGTCTCCGGTTCGTTCGGTTCCCGCCAGGAGGAGGCCCAGCGCCTGGGCCGGCTGCTGCGCCCGAAGAAGGATGGCCGCGCCGCCAGGTTCTATTCGCTGGTGGCCCGGGACACCCTGGACCAGGACTTCGCCGCGAAGCGGCAGCGTTTCCTCGCCGAGCAGGGCTACGCCTACCGGATCATGGACGCCAAGGACGTCGGCACCGTCGGCTAGGCCTTATTCGGGCGGGTACGGCCCATTCAACACACATATTTCATTCAGAAAACTCCCAGAGTCTGGGAGCATCATGGGAACATGAAGAAGAACGGTCCCGAAGCCAAGCTGCTCGTCGTCGATGATGAACCCAACATCCGCGAACTGCTTTCAACGTCCCTGCGCTTCGCCGGTTTCGAGGTCGTCTCGGCCGGCAGCGGACGCGAGGCGCTGGCTGCTGCCGAGGAGCACTCCCCCGATTTGGCCGTGCTGGACGTCATGCTGCCGGACATGGACGGCTTCACGGTCACCCGCCGCCTGCGCGCCGCCGGCAAACACTTCCCTGTCCTGTTCCTCACGGCCAAGGACGACACCGAGGACAAAGTCACCGGCCTGACGGTGGGCGGGGACGACTACGTCACCAAACCCTTCAGCCTCGACGAGGTGGTAGCCCGCATCCGCGCGGTACTTCGGCGCACGCAGCCCCAGGTCGACGACGACGCCGTGATCCGGGTCGATGACCTCCAACTCGACGACGACGCCCACGAGGTCCGCCGCGGCGGAACCGTGATCGAGCTGTCCCCCACTGAGTTCAAGCTCCTGCGCTACCTGATGCTGAACCCGAACCGTGTCCTGTCCAAGGCCCAGATCCTCGACCACGTGTGGGAATACGACTTCAACGGCGACGCCTCGATTGTGGAGTCCTACATCTCCTACCTGCGCCGCAAGGTGGACATCGACCCGGATGCCCCTGCACTGATCCAGACCAAGCGCGGCGTCGGCTACGTTCTGCGGACTGCCGAGAAGCGCTGACCTTGCTGCACCGCTGGAAATCGGCTTCGCTGCGCTCGCAGCTCGTGGCCATCATGATGGCGCTGATGCTGGTGGCGCTCACGGCCACGGGCGCGGGCACGCTGACGCTGCTGCACAGCTTCCTGCAGGGCCAGGTGGATGACAAGCTCCGGGCCGCCGTCGAATCCGTGCGCCAGCAGCAGTCCTTCAGCCAGTTGCAGGAGACCAGCTCCACCGTTCCCACCGACTACTCACTGATGCTCTTCAACCCGGGCCTGCCGCCCATTCCGTTCGGTGGCGACAAGGACTCCCACCCCGCCATTAACACCTTTTCCGCGGTGGAGGCCCGGGAACGCCAGCAGATACCTTTCCAGGTCCGCGGGACCGAAGGCGGCAACTGGAGGGTTGTGGCCCTGAGCGTCGTGGACAACAACCAGCGCAGTGCGGTCGTCATCATCGGGCTGCCGCTGGGCCCCGTCGATTCCGTCATGGAACATGCCGCCCTGGTTGTCGTCGGGGTGGGCCTGCTGACCCTCGTGCTGGCATTCTTCATCGCCACATGGACCGTCTCGCGATCCTTCCGGCCGCTGGCGCGGGTGGAGAAGACGGCCGCCGCGATCGCCGCCGGAGACCTCTCCAGACGCGTGGAAATCGAAAACCCCAACACCGAAGTGGGAAGGCTCGGGAGCTCGCTCAATGCCATGCTGGCGCACATTGAGGCAGCGTTCGCCGCCCGGATGGCGTCCGAGGAACGCATGCGCCGCTTCGCCGCAGACGCCTCTCACGAACTGCGCACCCCGCTCGTGACCATCCGGGGATTCTCCGAGCTGTACCGGCATGGAGCGCTGTCCACCCCGGAGGACGTGGCCACGGCCATGGGGCGGATCGAGAGCGAAGCCAAGCGCATGGGGGCCATGGTGGAAGACCTGCTGCTGCTGGCCAGGATCGATGAGCAGCGCCCGCTGCAGCAGAAACCGGCGGATCTGCTGCTGCTGGCCAACGACGCTGTGGTGGACACGCAGGCCACCGACCGCAAGCGCGCCATCACCCTCACCGGGCTTGACGGGGCGGGCCCGGCAGCCGCCCCTGTGCTCGGCGATGAAGCCAAGCTGCGCCAGGTGGTCAGCAACCTCGTGGGCAATGCCCTGCGGTACACGCCCGAGGGAACCCCGATCGAAATAGGCGTCGGGGTCCGGACGGCCCCGGACGGAGCACGGCAGTCCGTGATCGAGGTCCGGGACCACGGTCCGGGCGTCCCGGAGGAAGAGGCGGCCCGGATCTTCGAGCGCTTCTACCGGGCGGACACCTCGCGTACCCGTGAAACCGGCGGCAGCGGACTGGGCCTGGCGATCGTGGCGGCCATTGTCGGCTCGCATGCCGGATCCGTGCGGGTCGGGCAGACTGAGGGGGGCGGGGCCACCTTGGTGGTCAGCATCCCGTTCCTGGACGAGGACGCCAACGAACTCTCCCCGGCAGACTTGTCCACATAGGACCCGACGGCGGTGTCCGGGCCGGGCGCTGCCCGCCTACGCTCGGGGTGTCCGGAAGATCCGGATGAGGCCGTCGCTCCCTCCGGGTTCCTGCCGCCGACTCTCGTCGCTGGCATTCACCGTGCTCCGCCGGGCCGTGGCCGCCTCCCCGAACGTTCGAGAGGGCATTGCCATGAGCATCATCTCCGTCGACACGGAACTCCTCCAGCTGAAATCCGCGAACGTGCAGGCCACGGTGGAACGGATCAGCGCGGACGTCCACGCCATGAAGCGTGGGCTGGACGAGCTTCAGGGCAGCTGGCGCGGCTCCGCGGCGACGAACTTCCAGAACCTCGTGGCCGAGTGGACACTGACCCAGGCCAGGGTGGAGGCCTCCCTGGCGTCGATCAACCTCGCGCTGAATTCCGCGGCGGCCACCTACGCCCAGGCGGAACTGGGCAACGCGCAGCGCTTCACGTGAGCTTCAGAGGCCCCATCAGGGCCCCACGGTCTTCGCGCGGGCCTCGGCCTGGTTCTCCTCCCCCTGGGCCTCAGGCCTCGGCTCTCAGGCCTCGGGTGTGCCCTGATGGAAGCGGAGCCGCCATTGCGCGCCTTCAAGGACCCACAGGGAGCTGCGCAGGGCMGATCCCTCGCGCGTGTGGCTGCGGTAGGTCAAGAGCACGGTCTTCTCACCCAGACGATCCGCGCCCAGGAGTTCCAGTTCCACGGGTCCGCCCGGGTTGTCCTCCAGCGCCATCATCATGGCGTCGCGGGTCCAGAGGCGTCCGGAGCTGCCGATTTCGGTGAAGTCGGGGTGGAGCAGAACTGCCGTGCGGCCCAGGTCTGCCCGGGTTTCCGGCTGGAGCAGTTCCCGCTCGAGCGACTCGACCACGGCTTCGGGGCGGCTCTCCGCCAGGGCCGCGGCCGGTTCGTCCTCGAGTTCGCTGAACAGGTCCGGCTCGTCGAAGGTGCCTGCCGCGCCAAAGAGTTCCTGTTGGCCGGAGGGCGCCGTGGCCCGGGCCGGCCGCACGGCCTGCTGCGGGGCTGCCTGCAAGGTCGTCTGCGGCGCCTGCGCGGCCGTGGAGTCCGCGGCGGCGGCCGGTGCCGTCCCGTCTGCCGCTGTCCCGAATCCGGGGCCCTGACGGACGGCCACGCCCTGCTGGTATGCGGTGGCTGCCGCCCGGGCACGGTCGTCCGCCGCTTCGTTCAGCTCGTGCCCCGCATGGCCCCGCACCCATTCGAAGGTGTATTTGCGGCCCACGAGCGCCTGGTCGATGTCCTTGAGGAGGTCCACGTTCAGCACCGGCTTGCCGTCGGCCTTGCGCCAGCCCTTGCGCTTCCAGCCCGGCATCCACTTGGTCACGGCGTTGATGACGTACTGGCTGTCGCAGAGGATCAGCAGGTCTTCGCCGGGCACATGGGCCGTTGCCCGGAACAGGTCCAGCACCGCCATCAATTCGCCCTGGTTGTTGGTGCCGTGGGGCCATCCGCCGGCCCGCCAGCAGTCGTCATTCACGTACCAGGCCCAGCCGGCCGGACCGGGATTTCCTAAGGCCGAACCGTCGGCCGCTGCTGTAATCGTCACTGAWCYATCCTGCCAGACCCCGCCGACGCCCACGGACGGTGTCCGCCAGGAAGGGCGCTTAACCGGCGGCGGCGGCCCCACCCGAAGGTGGGACCGCCGCCGTCGAACAGCCTGTGGTGGCTGGAACGGGGGGGGTTAGAAACCGCCCATGCCGCCCATGCCGCCCATGTCGTCGCCGCCGCCCATCTGGGCGCCAGCCTTCTCGGGCTTGTCGGCCACAACGGCCTCGGTGGTGAGGAACAGGCCGGCGATGGAAGCCGCGTTCTGCAGGGCAGAGCGGGTTACCTTGACCGGGTCGTTGATGCCGGCGGCCAGCAGGTCGACGTACTCGCCGGTGGCTGCGTTGAGGCCGTGGCCTGCGGGCAGGCCGCGGACCTTGTCCACCACGACGCCGGGCTCGAGACCGGCGTTGAAGGCGATCTGCTTCAGCGGGGCGTCGATGGCAACGCGGACGATGTTCGCACCCGTTGCTTCGTCGCCGGAGAGCTGCAGGTTCGCAAACGCCTTGGCGCCGGCCTGGATCAGGGCAACGCCACCGCCGGCGACGATGCCCTCTTCGACAGCAGCCTTTGCGTTGCGGACGGCGTCCTCAATGCGGTGCTTGCGTTCCTTGAGCTCGACCTCGGTTGCCGCGCCGGCCTTGATGACTGCAACGCCGCCGGCCAGCTTGGCCAGGCGCTCCTGCAGCTTCTCGCGGTCGTAGTCGGAATCCGAGTTCTCGATTTCGGCGCGGATCTGGGACACGCGGCCGGCGATCTGGTCGGCGTCGCCTGCACCCTCGACGATGGTGGTCTCGTCCTTGGTGACAACAACCTTGCGGGCCTTGCCGAGGAGTTCGAGTCCGGCGGTCTCAAGCTTGAGGCCGACTTCCTCGGAGATGACCTGGCCACCGGTGAGGATGGCGATGTCGGCCAGCTGGGCCTTGCGGCGGTCGCCGAAGCCCGGAGCCTTGACGGCAACGGACTTGAAGGTGCCGCGGATCTTGTTGACGATCAGGGTGGCCAGGGCCTCGCCCTCGATGTCCTCGGCAATGATCAGCAGCGGCTTGTTGGACTGCATGACCTTTTCCAGGACAGCAACCAGTTCCTTAACGTTGGAGATCTTGGAGTTGACGATCAGGATGTACGGATCCTCAAGGACCGTTTCCTGGCGCTCGGCGTCGGTGACGAAGTACGCGGAGATGTAGCCCTTGTCGAAGCGCATGCCTTCGGTGAGCTCCAGCTCGAGGCCGAAGGTGTTGGACTCCTCGACGGTGATGACACCTTCTTTGCCGACCTTGTCGAGGGCTTCGGCGATCAGGGCGCCGATCTCGTTGTCGCCGGCGGAGATGGACGCGGTGGCGGCGATCTCTTCCTTGGTCTCGATTTCCTTGGCGGAGGCCAGGAGCTCGACCGTGACGGCTTCAACAGCCTTCTCGATGCCGCGCTTGAGGGACAGCGGGTCAGCGCCGGCCGCGACGTTGCGCAGGCCTTCCTTGACGAGGGCCTGTGCCAGCACGGTTGCCGTGGTGGTGCCGTCGCCTGCGACGTCGTCCGTCTTCTTGGCAACTTCCTTGACCAGCTCGGCGCCGATCTTCTCGTAAGGATCGTCCAGCTCGATCTCCTTGGCGATGGAAACACCATCGTTGGTGATCGTGGGGGCGCCCCACTTCTTTTCGAGGACGACGTTGCGTCCCCGCGGGCCGAGGGTGACCTTGACGGCGTCGGCGAGGATGTTCAGGCCCCGCTCAAGACCGCGGCGTGCCTCTTCATCAAATGCAATGATCTTGGCCATAACGGCAGTAGTCCTTTCGGGACAGTCGTTAAGAATGAACCTTCGCTGTGGTGCCCGCGACGGACGATCCCTGCCCTGCGGCCTCTGTATGCCGCCGGGTCCGGGATCTCACCCCAGCAAGGTGTTCCTTTAGCTCCTGGACCGGCTGCCCCACTCCGCGGCCGGGCGGACCGGGCGTCGTGTTAGCAGTCAGTGCGCTGGAGTGCTAACTCAATAATTAGCACTCCCCCGGGGAGAGTGCAAGCAGTGGCCGGCCCGAACGGCCCGCCACGCGGGCACAATACGCTAGGAGCGATCAGCCGCCGCTGCTGCTGGCGGCTTCCGTTCCGGTCATCGTGGCCAGATTGTCCTGGCCGTAGGTGTAGACCATGTAGTTCGCTTCGGTGATGTCGCCGTGGGAATCAAAGTTGATCCGGCCGGATTGGCCGTCATAGTCCGGGCGCTGGCCTGCCCGGAGGGCATCGACGCAATCCTTGTAGCTCGTGCACGTCTTGCTCGCGGGCTGGCTGGCTTGCTGGGCGGCTTGCGCTGCCCCGCCGGAGACCGTGACGAGGGACGCCGCGATGGAGGTTCCGGCGTCGTCCTGTGCCGCGGCGGCAGCGACGGCGGCCAGGATGACGGCGTCGTACGTCTCGGCGGCGAACACCATGTCCTTGAGCCCGGGATCAACGGCAACGAGGTCCTTCTGGAAGGCGGCGGAGGGAAACACGCCGGGCAGGATTCCGCGTGCGCCGTCGAGGGCCCGCGCTCCCAGTCCGGTGCCGTACCGGCTGACCGCCCCGTCGCTGAGCACCAGTTTCTTGCCGGCAAGGCCGGCATTGTTCAGTTCGGCGATGGCACCCTGCGCGCCGTCCCTGGAGACCAGGACCACGGCGTCGGGATTTACGGCCTTCGCGGCGGCGGCAGCCTGCTGCGCCTGGCCGGGCGTGAACTCCGGGTCGGCCAGGACTTCCATTCCGGACTGTTTCGCCGCACCGACAACGGCTGCGGCGACGTCTTTGCCGTAGCCGCCTTCCTCGTGCACCACKGCCAKGGTCYTGGCGCCGCCGTCCTTGGCGAGCTTGGCCAGGACGGACGCCTGGGCGATGTCGGCCGCGGCGGTGCGGAAATAGTAGCCGCCGCTCTTGTAGTTGCTGAGCGCACCGGCGGCGTTGGCCGGCGAGATGACCGCTACCTTGGCGTTGGCCAGCACGTCGATGGCGGCAGGGGCACGGCTGGAGTCGGTGGGACCGATCACGACGTCGGCCTTCGCGGCGACCAGCGCTTTGGCCTGGGCTGCGGTGTCCGCGCTGATGGTTTCCGGCAGGAGCTCCACCGGTTTGCCCTTGTGGCCGCCGGCAGCGTTGATCTCCTTGACGGCGAGCTTGGCCGCCGCGAGCTGCGGGGCATTCAGGAAGTTCTGCCTCCCGGTGCTGTCCAGGATCAGGCCGATGCGCAAAGTGCCGTCACCGCTCGCGTCGGCGCTGGCCAGGCGGGCGCTGCCGGCAGGTCCCAGGCAGCCCGTCAGGGCCAGTGCCATGGCTGTTCCAACCGCCAGGGCGCGGCCCACCGGCAGTGGTCCCTTCGGGCGTATTCCCTTCAGGCGTGCTGAGGAGTCCCGCGGGGTGTTTTTGAGCGCGGCCAGTGCCACTAGGCGGGCCGGACGCTTTCGGCCTGCGGGCCTTTTTCGCCCTCGCCGACTTCCAGCTCCACCCGCTGGCCCTCATCCAGGGCGCGGTAGCCCTCGCCGACGATCGCGGACCAGTGCACGAAGACGTCGTTTTCGGAACCGTCCACGGTGATGAAGCCGTAGCCCTTTTCGGCGTTGAACCACTTGACGGTTCCCAGTGCCATGGTGTCCACACTTTCAGCTAGCTTGCGTGCGGCCCACCTCAATGTGCGCCGCGGACTGCGAAGAGAAATCCGCAGATACTGTACCCACAGCGTCCCCCAGGAACGTTGGCGGCGGGCAGGGCCACGGCCTAATAGTTATTGAGGCGTAACCGGAATGGCTACTGGAAGCCGGGGCCGAGGACCACGACGAGAGGCAGGTTGAACTCCGTGGACTCCACGAGGGTGTCGATGCCCAGGAGCGTTCCGAGCGCCTCCGCGTTGCCCTTCTGTTCGGCGTCGCTGTAGAAAATCACCGACGTCTGCTGCGGGACGCCGCCCCAGTTTCCTGTCTGGCCCAAGATCCAGCCGTCGGAGCTGACGGTGCCGCCGACCCTGCCGGCGAGGCCGGCCGTGGCGGTCCCGTTGTAAATCGTCACCGGCTGCGTCTTGTCCACGCCGGCAGCGGGGATACTGGGCGTCGCCGACGGCGCTGCCGCGGGATCTGTGGAGGCCGGATCGGTAGCGGTGGGTTCCGGGCTCGTCGGCGAGGGGCTGGGGCTGGCCGGGCTCGTGGCGGACGGAGCGGCGGTGGCGTTCTCACCGACGGCCGAGGCCTGGCCTGCGGAGAATCCGAGCTTCGGCAGGATCAGGAAGGCCACAAGGCCGATGGCCAGCGCTACGCAGCCAGCCGCCAAGATGGGCGCCAGGCTCCGGCGGCGCGATTCTGCGACGGCCCGGTGGACACCCTGGCGGGCAGAGGTCTCCGGGACCCGGTCAAATTCATCCCGAGCGTATTTGGTCATGGTAAAACGACGTCCTTGCTGATTTCAGACGGGTGCCCGAGGCCGGAAGCGGCGCAACAGGACGCTGCGCATCCGGCTGCGCGTGACGCTACTTTACGAATCTGTTCCCAGACGACGAGCAGTGCGGGCACGTTGGCGTGATGTACGTAGTCTACGCAATCTCTTGACCAGCATGGGATCGTGGGCCAGCGCTTCCTCGGTATCGATGAGGGCATTGAGGATCTGGTAGTAGTGCGTGGCGGAAAGATCGAACAGCTCACGGATGGCCTGTTCCTTGGCCCCGGCGTACTTCCACCACTGCCGCTCCAGTGCCAGCATCTGCTGGTCGCGGGCGCTCAGCGGAGAATCCGCGGATACCTCGCCCAGGCCTGCGCTGGCAGCGAAGGTTTCGGCAAAATCCCCCGCGATCCCGTGCTCTTGCGCTGTTTCGGCCACGACACACTCCCTGGTTGATTCCGAAAAACCGGTTGATTCCGAAAAAGCTGGTTGGATCCGGCAAAAAGCCATTCCCATGCTACGGCCGAATGACAGGGTTGTCATTCGGCCGGGTGCCGGCGCGGGCGGTGTCTGCGGAAGAATGGGGCTGTGTCCAATCCCGAGTTTCATTCCGAGCCTGATTCCGGTGCGCTGTTCGAACTGGAACCCGAACCCGCCGATCGCCTCAGCTTCGCGGACCTGGCGCGCCGGCCGCTGGGCGAGCTGGTGGCCCCGGACTGGGCGGAGGCGCTGGCGCCGGTGGAAGCGCAGTTGCGGGAGGCCCTGACGTTCCTCGCCGGTGAGGTTGCTGCCGGGCACGCGGTGCTGCCCTCGCCGGCAAACCTGCTTCGGGCTTTCCGGCAGCCGCTGGCCGCCGTCAGGGTCCTGGTGGTGGGCCAGGATCCCTATCCGACGCCGGGGCACGCCGTGGGGCTCTCGTTCGCCGTTGACGGCGCCACCCGGCCGATCCCACGCAGCCTGGCGAACATCTACAAAGAGCTTCAGGCCGATCTCGGCTTCCCCCCGCGCGTCCACGGGGACCTCAGCCGCTGGGCGGAGCAGGGTGTGCTGCTGCTCAACAGGGTGCTCAGTGTCCGGGCCGGCTCGGCCGGCTCGCACCGTAACAAGGGCTGGGAGGCGGTGACGGCGGCCGCCATCCGGGCCGTCGCGGACCGCGCGCCCGCAGCCGATGCCCGTGTGAGTGCTGACGCCGCCGCGGGACGCGCAGCCCTCGTGGTGATCCTGTGGGGGAAGGACGCCGAGTCCGTGAGGCCGCTGCTGGGATCTGCTGCCGTGATCGCCAGCGCCCACCCGAGCCCGCTCTCTGCCTCGCGCGGCTTCTTCGGCTCCCGGCCCTTCAGCCGGGCCAACGCCCTGCTGCGGGAACAAGGCAACGGCACGGTCGACTGGGAGCTGCCGCCGCTGCCGTAACAGGCCTCTGCCGAGTCTCCCGGCCAAGGTTCTTTGGTTAGGCTTGCCTCATGACCTCCCTCCCCGCCTCCACTTCGGCCACCCGGAACACGCGTCCCCAGACCGATCTGACGGTCCTGCGCAAGGAGCAACTCTCCCCGCACATGGTCCGGATCATCGCCGGCGGCCCTGGCTTCGCCGGGTACGTCAACAACGACTACGTGGACCGGTACGTCAAGATCGTGTTTCCGCAACCGGGCGTCGAATACCCGGAGCCGCTGGACCTGTGGGCCATCCGGGAAACCATGCCGCGCAGTCAGTGGCCGCACACCCGGACCTACACCGTCCGCTGGGTGGACATCGCAGCCCAGGAACTGGCCATCGATTTCGTGATCCACGGCGACGAGGGCCTCGCCGGGCCCTGGGCGGCCTCGGCCCAGCCAGGCGAGCGGCTGACCTTTACCGGCCCGGGCGGCGGGTACAACCCCGATCCGGCGGCTGACTGGCACCTGTTTGCCGGGGATGAGGCCGCGCTGCCGGCCATCGCCGCCGCCATCGAGTCTCTGCCGGAGGACGCCCGCGGGCTCGCCATCCTCGAGGTGGACGGCGACGCCGAGATCCAGTCCATCACCGGTCCGGCCGGCGTCGAACTGCGCTGGCTTCTGCGCGACGGCTCCCCCGCCGGCGACAGCGAGCTGCTGGTCACGGCCGTCCGCGACGCCGAATGGCCCGAGGGCCGGGTGCAGGTCTTTGCCCACGGCGAACGGGGCTACATGAAAGGCCTCCGGGACGTTCTCTACGTCCAGCGCGGGCTGGAGCGGACCCAGGTGTCCCTTTCGGGTTACTGGGCCAAGGGCCGCGTCGAGGACGACTTCCAGGCGGAGAAGAAGCTGCCGATAGGCAAGATCTAACAGCGCAAGATCTAAAGCGGAAGATCTAAAGGGCGCAAGATCTAACGCGGCAAGATCCAAGGGCGAGCCGGGGCTGGCGCTGCGGAGTTTCCCCGCCTTTGTCATCACGACGCCGGGACGCGACGGCGTGTCGGCCCGGCACGCCGTCGCGTCCTCGCAAAAGTGGGGAAACCCGGCGCCTCAGGGCAGCCAGGCACCCGGGAGCCGCGGGAACTAGCGGCGGCGGGCCCTGCGCCGCTCGTTGCTCGCCAGGCTCCGGGTCAGGGGCCGCGCCAGGGTGTCACCGAGCACGATCCCGGCAGCGACGCCGAGCACGATTGCGCCGGCGTTGAGCATCCCGCCGGCGCCCATGAGAATCTCCGATTCCTCGATGGTCAATACATACATGGAGCGGAATATGGTGAGTCCGGGGAGCAGGATCAGGGCGGCGGGGACTGCCACCACCAGCTGCGGAGCGCCCATCCGAAGGGCCACAACGCGGGCCAGCAGGCCGATCACCACCGCGGCGAGGGCCGGGGCGAAGCGGGAGCCGATGCCCAGCGCGTCGCCCCCGATCAGGACCAGATAGCCCACGATGCCAACTGCCGCCGTCGGCAGCAGCAGCTTCAAGCTTGTCTGTTCGGTGATGCCGATCATCAGCACCGCAATGGCGATCAAGATGATGACCACCCACAAGTCATACTTGGGCGGGAATGTTTTGGTGACGTCGATCGGGTCCATGCCGGTCATGTCTCCCACGACGAAGCCGACGGCGATGCCGGCCACGAGCGCCCCGAAGGTCAGCATGGTGGACAGGAACCGGCCGGCGGCCGTGACCGGGAAGCCGTTGATCGCATCCTGCACCGAGGACACGAGACGTCCGGTCGGCAGGAGCAGCAGGATCCCGCCAACCACCACGATCTCGGGGGCTATTTGCACCCCCAGCGGGGCGCCAAAGCGCCACAGCAGCAGCGCCACGATGGTCACCAGGAACGAACACGAGGCGGTGATGAAGAAGTCCGGGGTACGCCAGCGGCCCAGCTGGCGGGCAAGGAGGCTGACCAGCAGGTTCGAGAGGAACGCGACCAGCGAAGCGCCCGGTCCACCGCCCAGGACGCCGACGAAGACGGCAGAGAACACGCCGAAGGCCACGGTGACCATCCACCGCGGGAACGGCTTGGGGCTTCGGGTGATCTCCTCGAGCCGGCGCGAGGCTTCCTCGCGGCCGACGCCGCCGGCCACGATGTCCGTGACCAGCTGGTGCACTTGCGAGAGGCCCGCATAGTTGTTGGTCCAGGACCGGACGACGCGCAGCAGCGAGATGGGCGTCTGGTCCTTCGGGGCATAGTTGATGGCCACCGACTGGTTGGTGATGTCCACCTCGATGTTCTTGAGCCCCAGCGCAGCGGTGATCGCGATGATGCTGGTCTCAACTTCGAGGGCGCCCGCCCCGTACCGGAACATGGATTCGGCCAGCTTCAGGGCAAAGTCGATGGTCTTGCGGGCTGCGGCGTCCACCCCGCCGACCTGGATCATCGGGTTGGCGTACGGGCTGCCGGCGAGGCGGTCCACGATGCTCATGGGCGCCGTCGGAGGGTTTTCGCCCTGGACCAGCCGGCGCAGCATCCGCTTGGCGGCGGCGTTCTGACGCACCTGCATGGCCGACATCGGTTGGGTCCGGGGCAGGCCGTCCGTGGGCGGCCTGCGGTGGCCGTCGTTTCCGTTATTCATTCCGGCCTCCTCACTGTCCTTGGTCGGCTATTTAGTAGAACTGCTGGCCCGTGCGCCGGGTATAGAGCTGGCGTGCCACGCGCTCCCCCGCCGTCATCCACGCTTTGTACTTCAGCGGGCTCAGGACCTGGTCATAGCAGCCGACGAAGTCGGTCACGGTCTTGCTGAAGCTGGTCTTGAACAGGCCCAGCCCATGGAAGGGGTTCGAGGTGTCCTTGAGCTTGTCGCTCGGCGGAGTGCCGCAGAAGTCGTATTCGGTGCAGCCGAGTTCCTTGACCTGGCCGATCGCGGTCCACTGCACGAGGTGCGAGTCGCCGTACTGGCCACGCTTCTGCAGGGAGCCGCCGTCTTTGTACGTTCCCTTGCGGCCGTAGTTGATGACGAACGCGCCAACCGAGGGCACGCCGTTTTCGTACACGAACAGCAGCCTGCCCTGTTTGCGGTCCAGGAAGTTGGTCCAGAACTGGCGGTAGTACTCATACTCGCGCACCCGGACCTGGGACTTGGCCTCCACCGTGGTGGTCATCAGGCCATACATGGCCCGGAAGTTCTCTTCGGTGGGCTCGGCGTTATGGACCTCCACGCCCTCACGGATGGCGCGGCGCACCGCATTGCGGCCCCGGGAGTGGAGGTTGCGCAGCAGCTGGTTTTCTTCGGGCTCAATATCGAGCAGTGCCGTGGAGTCGTTGGGCTGCAGGTTGTGCGTCTTGACCAGGCCGGCCCCCTCGAGGATCCGTGCGGCGTCCTCGGACAGGACGATATCCGGCTCGATCTTGATCGCGAAGACGCCCAACTTGGCCCTCTTGACGAAGTCCGCGTTGGCCGCCGTGATCCCCGGGATGTCCTCGACGGACGCCACATCGGGTCCCTTGATCAGGTACCAGAGTTTGCCCAGGAGCGGAAACGACTTCTCCAGGATGAGGTTGTAGCTCGTATAGTCGGCCGTCTCGTAGACCAGGTGCAGGGGCTTCCAGCCAAAGTGCTGCTTGACCTCGGCAAAGGCTTCCGATTGCAGGAGATTGCCCCCGTTGGGGTTCGCGGTGACGTGGTCATCCCAGTTGGCAATCTCCTCGGCAGAGGCAAAGCGGGCTGTGAATTCGCGCAAGGGTGCGGTATCCAATCATTGCGGTACGAGCTTCGGCGGCATGCGGACATGCAGCCCCAAGTCTATCGGTCCGGACCCTGCCGAAGGTCCGGGCCAGGCGGTTACGCTGGTCTCATGCAGGCTCAGCATCAACCGCTCGAAGGCCGTCCGGGGGCGCCCGGCGGCCGGGTGCGCGGCGCAGGCGCCGGCTCAGGGACCGACTCAGGGACCGGCCCCGGCGCCCACTCAGGCACTGGATCGCAAATAGTCGCGCTGCTGTTGTTCCTCGGCGCGTCGGCGCTCGTTGCGGGCCTYGGCGGCCTCGCCACGGCCCGCCACGTCAACGGCTGGTACGCCACGGCGGACACGGCGCCCTGGTCCCCGCCCAACTGGGTCTTCGGGCCGGTCTGGACAGTCCTGTACGCAGCCATGGCCGTCGCGGGGTGGCTCATCTGGCGCAGCCATGCCGAGGGGTCCAAGGCGGCCCTGACAGCCTACGGCGTGCAGCTGGTGCTGAACCTGCTCTGGACTCCGGTCTTCTTTGCCCTGTACCCGGTGCTCGGGACACCGGCGCTGTGGATCGCGTTCGGGATCATCGTGGCGCTGGCTGTGGCGGTGGGTGTGACGGTGGTGCTGTTCGGGCCGATCAGCCGGACGGCAGGGCTGCTGATGCTGCCCTACCTGTCCTGGATCGTGTTCGCGTCCTCGCTGAACCTTTGGGCGGCGCTGCACAACTGACGCTGCCTACCCCGAACCGGCCGGCGCCGTCAGTTCCCTAGCACTCCACCACGTTCACGGCGAGGCCGCCCATCGCGGTTTCCTTGTACTTGGAGCTCATGTCGCGGCCGGTTTCCCGCATGGTGACGATGACCTCGTCCAGGGAGACCCGGTGCGAGCCGTCGCCCCAGAGCGCCATCTTGGCGGCGTTGATGGCCTTGGCCGCGGCGATCGCGTTGCGTTCGATGCAGGGGACCTGGACGAGCCCGCCGATCGGATCGCAGGTCAGGCCAAGGTTGTGCTCCATGGCGATTTCCGCGGCGTTCTCCACCTGCGCCGGCGTGCCGCCCATGACTTCGGCCAGTCCGGCGGCCGCCATCGAGGACGCCGAACCCACCTCGCCCTGGCAGCCGACCTCCGCGCCGGAGATCGAGGCCTGTTCCTTGTAGAGCACCCCGATGGCACCGGCGGTCAGCAGGAACTTGACCACCACGTCGTCGCGGTCGGCCTGGGTTGCCTTGTCCATGCCGGGGGCGAAGTGCAGGGCGTAGTAGAGCACCGCAGGGATGATGCCCGCGGCGCCGTTCGTGGGGGCGGTGACCACGCGGCCGCCGGAGGCGTTCTCCTCGTTGACCGCGAGGGCGATCAGGTTCACCCATTCCTGCCAGTACTTCGGGTCCCGGAAGTCGGGGTCCTGGCCGCGGGTTTCCTTCATGAGGCGCTCGTGCCAGTCGGGGGCGCGGCGGCGGACCTTAAGCCCGCCGGGCAGCAGCCCTTCGCGCTTGAGGCTGACCTCGACGCAGCCCTCCATCACGGAATAGATGTGCAGGAGGCCTTCGCGGATCTCGGTCTCGGTGCGGGAGGCCCGCTCGTTGACCAGCATGATCTCGCCGATCGAGAGGCCCTTGGACTGGCAGCGTCCCAGCAGTTCCGCGGCGGTGCGGAAGGGCAGGGGAAGTTCCTTCTTGGACTCGTCGAGTTCCTTCAGGGCCGCGTCTTCCTCGCCCTCGCGGACGATGAAGCCGCCGCCCACCGAGAAGAACGTGGCGCTGTGCACGGTTTCGCCCTCGGCGTCGGAGACCGTGAACGTCATGCCGTTGGTGTGCCGGGGCAGGATGGTCAGGGGGCGCAGGATGATGTCCTTCACGCCGTAGGGCAGGGGCACGGATCCGGCCAGYTGCAGGGTGCCGGTCYCGGCGATMGTGGCGAGCCGGTCCTCGACTTCCTCGGGCAGGATCAGCTCGGGATGGTAGCCCTCGAGTCCGAGCAAAATGGCCGTCATGGTGCCGTGGCCGTGGCCCGTGGCGGCAAGGGAGCCGTAGAGGTCCACCCGCAGCGACGCCACCTCTGCCAGCTTGCCTTGGGACTTGAGTTCTTCGGCAAACACGGCGGCGGCCCGCATGGGGCCCACGGTGTGCGAGCTGGATGGCCCGATCCCAATAGAAAAGAGGTCGAAGACTCCAACAGCCATGGTCGGTTCCTAACTAGGTCTTGCTGTGGCCCGGCAGAGGGTCTTGCCGGAAAGCGGCGGGCCGCCGGTAGGCGGCCGTTCCGCCGGATGCACGACGCCGGGCGGCGGCTGGTGGCCGCGGCCCGCCCGGCGTCGTGTCTTACTTCAGTCATACGTCGCTTAGGCGAGGTTATCAACCGAGGGGTAGAGCGGGTGGGCGGCGGCGAGGGCCTCCACCCGGGCGCGCAGGCCCGACAGGTCCGCGCCGGCGTCGGCGGTCAAAGCCTCGGCGATGATGTCCGCGACCTCGGCGAAGGCCGCTTCGCCGAAGCCGCGGGTGGCCAGCGCGGGGGTGCCGATCCGCAGCCCCGAGGTGACCATCGGCGGGCGCGGATCGAAGGGGACGGCGTTGCGGTTGACCGTGATGTCGATCTCCGCGAGGCGGTCCTCGGCTTCCTGCCCATTGAGCTCGCACTCGCGCAGGTCCACCAGGACCAGGTGCACATCGGTGCCGCCGGAGATCACGTTGATCCCCT